>CAMCZG010000004.1 GCA_945886445.1 Bifidobacterium breve
GAAGCCGATCCTGAGCTGCACTACTTCACCTTTATTGAAGACCACCCAGAGACCCACGACCAATTGCGACAAATGGCGATATTCGACATCGTCGGAAACAACACCGACCGCAAAGGTGGCCATGTATTACTCGATAGCGCCGGACACATTTGGGGCATCGACCACGGTGTGTGCTTTTCAGATGAATTCAAATTACGCACCGTCATTTGGGATTTTGCTACCGAAAAACTTTCTGAAGAGCACCTTGCTGCTTTAGAAAATATTTCTCAACAAGTTCCTCTAGAGGTGGCAACTCTGCTCAGCGAGGAAGAAGTGATAGCGCTCAAAGAACGCGTCGACTGGTTACTTGAAAACAAAGTTTTACCCTACGACCCATCGGGAAGACGCGTTCCGTGGCCACTTCTGTGACAATCTGCAGTGATGAGCCAATACCTCGATGCGCTTGTTGACCGCGCCGACCTCGACGAAATCATTCGCGAGATCGATGCACTCTGTGCGAAACGTGAGTGGAATGAACTTGCTACATTGCGCAATAAATGTGCCGCAGCAGTAAAGACCGGACGACAAGTATGGCCGGCAGCCACGCTTGCTAATTACCGCCTTGCGTTACATGCTGATGCCAAAAATGCCGCCGAATCTTTGCAGCATCCCACCAGCACATTCAGCATTGGGCCACTCACCGAGGTCATCGCCCAAAGCCACTCATGGAACGAAATTGAGAAGTACATCACCGACCCACCCATGCGCGGCTTTGTGGCGTACGAGCGCGCTATACGCGGTGACACCATTGAGAACGATGAAAGCCTGCAACAAATTTTAGAAATTCCACTTGCTCTTGGCACCTGGGAACCTTCGTACGAAGTGCCCTTTTACTCCGACAACGGCGTTGAAGCACCCACGCCACTTCTCACTGCCGTTCCGTTCAACAAAGTGAAATGCAATACCTCGGCACAATATGACGATGACACCGATATTGAACAAGCAGTGCGTGGTGTAGTGGAAGCATGGACTTCTCAGTCGAATGGCCGCGTTACTTTCGCTGCGGTGTCTGGCAGCATTTCTTCGGCACTCGGGGCACTGGGGTTGAGCGAAGCGTATGTATGCCCTCTCGAGCCAACACAGGTCATGTCTCTTGTTGCGTGGGCCGGAGCATCGGGTGGTGCACATGGTCGTAGGCGCGGCATGGCTCAAGGTCGCTTTAGTGCATGGTGGCTCGCTACTGCATTTGCCGATGCACTTGAAGAGTGGCCTCTACGACCAAACACGCTTCTTGCTGAAATGGAAGAACTGCAATGGTTTACCTGGCGCGAAGAAGATCCGCTCCACGGATGGCAACTACAACTTGCTGTGGAAGATCCATTTAACGATATGTCGTGGGCATTTTCCGCCCGCGACATATCGTCATGAATTAACGACCCTTCAAAGCCTCAATGAGCTTCGGCAGTACTTTGTGCACGTCGCCCACGATGCCGAGGTCGGCAATGCCAAAGATTGGAGCTTCTTTATCTTTGTTGATGGCGATGATGTTTTTTGCACCCTTCATACCCACCATGTGCTGAGTTGCACCAGAAATACCGGCGGCAATGTAAACGCTTGGCTTTACTACTTTGCCGGTTTGACCCACTTGGTATGAGTAAGGAACCCAGCCCGCATCGACAATGGCGCGTGATGCACCAGGTGCACCCTTCAACAACTTGGCAAGTTCTTCCACCATTGCGTACTTGTCGGCCTCGCCGAGCCCACGACCACCAGAAACAACGATGCTTGCTTCGTCGAGCTTTGGACCAGTGGTCTCTTCAACGTGAACAGCAGTCACTTTTGCGCCACCCGTTGCACCAAGGTCGGGAACACTTGCTGCAGCAATAGCTGCAGGCGCGCCGCCCGATGCTTCGGCAGCAAAGCTCTTTGGACGGAACGCAACGAGGTACGGGCCTTCGCCAGTAAATGTTGTGGTGACCAAAGTGTTGCCACCGAAAATAGGTGTAGTTGCATTCACTGCATCGCCGTCAACAGCAACGTCGATGGAGTTGGTGAGCACAGACTTGTTCAGCTTCACTGACAAACGCGACAATACGTCACGACCTTCGTAATTTTGTGGGAACAAAATGAGGTCGGGCTGATCGCCACCATCGATGATTGCTTTCATTGCACCAGACACAGCAACTCCAGGAAGTTTTCCTGCAAGATCGCCAGTTGCATACACCTTTGTTGCACCAAACTCACCGAGCTGGGCAGCAACGCCAGAAGCGTCGCCACCCAGAATTGCAGTGACATTTGACGAAAGCGAACGGGCTTTCGTCAGGAGCTCGAGAGTTCCTGTTGTTGCAACACCGTTTGTTACTTGGGCAAAAACCCACACACTGTTAATAGCCATAATTTTTTCCTCAGATCACTTTCAGATTTTCTAGGAACGCAATAATCTTGCCAAACGACTCTCCGTCGTCTTCTACGATTTCGCCTGCTTGGCGTGCTTCTGCTTGAGCAACAAGCGTGACTTTTTGCCCAGCACCTGCCCAACCTGCTGGTGTCACACCAAGGTCGCTTGCAGTTACTTCTTCAACTGGCTTGCTCTTTGCAGCCATGATGCCTTTGAAGCTTGGGTAACGCGGCTCTACTACACCAGCGGTCACGCTGATGAGTGCGGGCAAGGCACATTCAACTTCGTCGTAACCTTCTTCGGTTTGACGATTAGCTTTCAATACGCCGCCATCAATTTTTACTTTCTTTGCGAAAGTCACTGAAGGAAGTCCGAGTACTTCTGCCATTTGTTCAGGAACAGTTCCGGTGTAACCATCGGAAGATTCTGTACCAGCAATAATGAGATCTGCTCCGCCTAAGCGCTGCACGGCAGCAGCAAGAATTTTTGCAGTGGTGAGTGCATCGCTTCCTTGCAATGCAGGGTCGGACACTAAAATTCCTTTTGCAGCACCCATAGCAAGCGCAGTGCGCATACCGGCGGTTTCACCATTTGGCGCCATGGAGATGATGCTCACTTCTCCGCCACCAGATGCATCGACAAGTTGCAATGCCATTTCTACGCCGTATGCGTCGGAGTCATCGAGGATAAGTTTGCCGTCTCGCTTCAGGGTGTTTGTTGCGCCGTCTAAGGCACCTGGCAAGGCGGGGTCTGGAATCTGTTTTACACAGACGATCACGTTCATGGCTTCTATTGTTACCGCTTGGTTCCGATTCTGCCTAACTGGCGACAGAAACTGCTACCGTTTCCTCGTTGTGCGTGTTCTTCTTGTAGTTAACTCCTTTGCGTCATCGGTCACAGCCCGCAATACGGTCGTGGTCCATCAGCACCTTGCCCGCCATCACACCGTGCAGGTAGTGGAAACGAACCGCCGCGGGCATGCCACACGATTTGCAGAAGACGCTGCGCGCCGCGGGCTCGATTGCGTGGTCTCCTTTGGAGGCGACGGCACGCTCAATGAGGTCGCTACAGGCATAGCTGGCTCCGAAACAGCCTTAGGAGTCCTTCCAGGGGGCTCTACCAACGTCTTTGCCCGCACTCTTGGCATGTCGAATGACCCTACTGAGGCAGTGAAGCAACTTGCACTAGCACTCGATACCGAGCGCATTGCTTCTATTGGTCTGGGCAAGGTCAATGGTCGGTACTTTTGTTTTCATACCGGTGTCGGCTACGACGCTGCCGTGGTGCGCAATGTGGAACGTAAGGCAGCTTTAAAACGCTGGCTAGGCCACCCACTATTTGTTGGCGCTGCTCTGCATACCTGGGCCCTTGGCTACAGCCGCAAGGTTCCTCACTTCTCTGTGAATGTCGGAGAAGAACAACCTGTCAATGGTTACTTCACCATTGTCATGAACACGAACCCTTACACATTCCTTGGCAAGAAGCCTCTTAACTTGTCACCACATGCCAACCTCGACAGTGGCCTGTCGGTAGTTACCTTCACTTCTTTGTCCGCTATCACATTGCTTGGTTCAATAGGCAAAGCCATTCGCAGCGACGGTGTTCCTGAAAGTAAGCACGTGAAAATTCGCGAAGACGTGAAGGTAGTGAGCATCACCAACGACCGACCCTTCCCGTTTCAACTCGATGGCGACTACCTAGGTGAAACAACCGAATTGCAATTCACCCATGAACCCCATGCGGTGCGGCTCGTACAGCCGCTTCTTTCATAATTCCTAACGACCAAGAACGCGCAACGCCACATCAGGAACATTCGTACAAATGGCATCTATTTTCCACGCCAGTAGTTCGGCCATGCGTACTTCATCGTCGCAGGTCCAGGTATTCACTTGTATTCCTCGTGCATGACACAGGTCAATAAGTTCCTTCGTTAATACACCTACCCACGGGTGAAGCGCACTGTGGCCGCCATGAACGAGGCCATCAATAATATTTTCTGCATCATTGGGGACCACCGCTACAGTGAGCCACGCGGTGCGTAACTCCGGAGCAATTTCGTGCACTTTGTCAATGGTTTCTCGACGAAACGACGAAATGAGAAATCGTGAATTTTCCTTGCGAGCGAGAAGAGCATGCGCAACTACTTCTGCAACAGAGTCACTGCCATCGAAGTCGGGTTCGTTCTCATCATTTTTAATTTCTACATTGACCCACATTCCCGAACAAGCATCGAGCGCTTCAGTCAAGGTGGGTATATGCGTGGGCATCTCACTGTGCTGCAGTGCACAAATATCTCGCCCATCTTCGAGTCGCGGGTCGTGATGTACCACCAAGTGCCGATCTGCCGTTAACCGCACGTCCAGCTCTACCCCATCAGCCCCCATATCGCCTGCGGCACGAAATGCCAACACTGTGTTTTCACGCTCGGCTCGAGAGGCTCCGCGATGGGCCAAAACGAAGGTTTGGGAGCCGAGTGTTACGGGAACAAAAATTTGATTCATAAATCTTAAAGTACTGCTTGTGATTAGCGAATTCCCGACGTAACGTGCCCGAGCCACAAAGAACACGTGGCGATTGAAATATCCACCCTGGGCGTTTACCGCCCCTTAACAATTGCAGGAGATGAAGTGACCATCCTCGCTTCAAGCCTCGCGCTCGGAAGTGCCGACTACACGTGGCGTTCGAACGCGGTATGCCGTGACACTGACCCAGAATTATTCTTTCCTGTAGGAACTACAGGCCAAGCACTTCTTCAACTCAGTAAGGCAAAAGAAACCTGTGACCAATGCACCGTCAAGGTTGAGTGCTTACAGTTCGCCATCGACACCAACCAAGACTCCGGTGTTTGGGGCGGAACTTCAGAAGATGAGCGTCGCGCCATTCGCCGACAAATTGCAGCTCGTCACCGTTCCAGCATTGCTGGCTAAGTCGCCACAATAGGAACAACAAGTTCAATCAGTGTTCCCATCGAGTTGGTTGGCAACTCCACATCTGCTTCTTCGTAGTCTGCTGCGACAGCGGATCGCATGTCGATAGTGCCGCCTAGTTCTGTGCTCACCAACGTACGAACAATTGATAAACCCAATCCGGTTGCTTGGCTTATATCAAAATTGGGGTCAAGACCTGCTCCGTCGTCGAGCACTCGCACACACAGTCGTGTACTTTCTTCGCCTTGTGACGACACTAAAACTTCTTGCGACAAATGTACCGAAACATTGCCACCGCGATGCGAGGTGCCCTCTTTAAAACCATGGTCAACTGCATTTTGCAATAGTTCAGTAAGCACTACCGAAAGTGGCGTTGCAATGGTTGCGGGCAAACGCCCACCATCACCGTGTACGACAAATCGAATTGGTCGATCGGGCGATTGCAAGCTTTCTTCCACGAGTCGCAGTAATGGCCGGACAATTTCGATGAATGCAACATCTTCACCTGGCTCGCGCGACAAGGTTTCATGCACTAGGGCAATGGTGCGAATGCGACGCACCGATTCATTAACTGCCGACTTCGCTTCACCATCGTCCAACCTGCGCGCCTGCAAACGCAACAATGACGAAATGGTTTGCAGGTTATTTTTGACGCGGTGGTGAATTTCTCGAATAGTTGCATCTTTCGACAAGATCAAGCGGTCACGACGACGCAATTCAGAGACATCACGCAACAACAGCACTGCTCCGGTTGCGTTGTGTGACCCATCTTCTTGGTTCACATTGAGTAACGGCATGCAACGTGCGAGCAAAGTGACCTCGGAGGTTTGATCGAATTCTTCTACCACTGGTTCGTGCCGCTCAAATGCCTGGCGTACTGCACTGTCGGTAAAACCGAGTTCCGCCAGAGTTTGCCCAACACTGTTTGCACCAATGCCCACCCTGTGCAATGCCGACACTGCATTCGGCGATGCGTACCGCACCCGAGCCGCTTCATCTATGACCAACACACCGTCGCCGACGCGGGGAGCAACGCTGGAGTCGGCTGCTTTGCCTGGAAACGGAAAAAGTCCTTCTTTGATCATGAGTGAAAAGCGATCAAATATTTCAAGATACGTACGCTCAAGCTCACCTGGCTGACGGCTGCTACGAGTTGACCATTCACGACTGAGTACTGCTATCGGGCGTCCGTTGAAACGCACTGGAATAGCAAACATGCGCGCTTGGTGGGCGCCATCTTCAATGGGAATTTCGCCTTCGCTCCATTCGCCCGTTGAGAACGCCTGTGCCAGCAGCAACTCTTCGTCTTGTGCTGCCCATGTTGCAACGCGATCGGCAATGTACAAGGTCTGCCCAGTGGCTGCGCGCACATGTGCGCCAATAATCCACTTGCCGTCACTTGTCGGCAGGTACAAGAGCAAGTCGGCAAAACAAAAATCGGCAAGCATCCCCCACTCAGAGATGAGGTTTTGCAAATGAACGATGTCTTCTTTTTCAAGAAGCGTATTTTGTCGTGCTAGGTCACCGAGAGTTGCCATGGCACTGTGGCTTTAGCCGCCGAAGCCCATGCGCTTATCGCTTTCCGGGCTACCAAATTCAACGTAAGCAATTTTTGCACCAGGCACAACTACTTCGCGCCCTTTTTTATCGGTGAGCCACAGAACGTCTGTTGCTCCCGAAATTGCGGCATCAACTGCAGCTTTGATTTTTTTTCGAGCTGCAGCATCGTCTTCCACCTCGAGCGTAATTTCACGAGGGCTTTGGGTAACTCCGATTCGAATGTCCATGGGTGAACCTTACGAGATCTTGAGGGCAGAGCTAAAGATCTTCTTCGGTTTTAATTCAGTGGCAATACGCTCAGCCATCTGGTGGAAGATCATTGCGGTCTCACTTGTTGGGTCAACAGCGGTAATGGGGTGCCCATCATCGCCACCTTCACGCAATGCATTCAATAGGGGAATTTGCGCCAAAAGGGGCACATTCAACTCATCAGCAAGCTCTTGGCCACCACCCGAACCAAAAATCTCATATTTCTTGCCATCATCGCCGGTGAACCACGACATATTTTCAATGACTCCACGAACGGTGAGATTTACTTTTTCTGCCATTGCAGCCGACAATCGCGCAACTTTTTGTGCTGCTTGTTGTGGAGTAGTTACTACGTACACCTCGGCACGTGGCAAATATTGACTGAGGCTCAGTGCGATGTCGCCTGTTCCTGGCGGCATGTCGACAAGCAAAAAGTCGGGTTCATCCCAGTACACATCGGTGAGGAATTGTTCAAGTGCTTTGTGCAACATCGGTCCACGCCATACAACTGCTTGACCATCGGGAACAAAGTATCCAATAGAAATACAACGCACGCCCCAAGCTTCTGGTGGAAGGAGCATTTGATCAATAGCAACCGGATCGCGATCTGCACCCAACATGCGGGGAATAGAAAAACCATAAATGTCGGCATCGACAATGCCTACAGAGTGACCTCGTGCCGCAAGTGCAACTGCCAAGTTGGTAGTAACACTGCTTTTTCCTACGCCACCTTTTCCTGAGGAAATGAGAAGAGGTCGCGTTTTTGAACCAGGTTGTGCAAACGGAATACTGCGGCCCTCGGCATGCCCGTGAGCAGTTTGTGAGCCAGCAGAAGAGGCTGCGTCACCATGAACAATGCGACGCACGTTTTCGCGCTCTGCATCGGTCATTACTCCAAAGGTGAGATTCACATCGCTCACTGATGGGTCGGCACGAAGTGCACCATTCACGCGATTAGTAATTTCATTGCGCAACGGGCACCCAACAATGGTGAGCACAACGGTGAGAGTTACTACGCCTGCGGCCGACACTTCCACGTCGCGCACCATGCCGAGGTCGACAATGGAACGATGAAGTTCTGGGTCTTGTACGGGGCGAAGGGCTTCAATGACTTGCTCAACTGCAATAGGCATAAGGGTGACGTCCAATACGAGAAGGTGGATAGGAGATCGGCGCCTTAATTAGCACTATCTCCATAGGTACAATACCTCCTGTAGAGTAATCAGGTAATGAGTGAGCGCATGAATCGAGAGCAACAAATGTCACCTGGCTCTTTCACAGCCACCGTGAGCGCCATCACATCAGCTTTTGGCGACCCCACTCGACGTGCCGTGTATCTCTTTGTTCGCGAAAGTGACAACGGAGCAACTGCAGCACAAGTGGCAGAGCACTTCAACTTGCACCCCAACGTGGCGCGCCATCATCTCGACAAACTTTCTGCGGGTGGCTATGCAGAAGCCTCTGTAGAAAAACCTTATGGCGGTGGTGCCGGGCGCCCGTCGAAGCACTATCGCTGCGTTGGCCCCTCACCGCTTGAAGCACCCATCGTACGAAGTGACGATCTTGTTTTAAGTTTGCTCGGCAATGCACTTGAACTTTTACCGCGAGCCGAAGCCGAAATGATGGCAGAAAAAGTGGGCGCACAATACGGACGCGTGCTGGCCACTGGTTTGAGTAGTGAAGATCTTGAACACGGTCAACGCTCACTCAAAAGCGCAATGCAGACTGTGGCCGATGCACTCACTGCGCATGGCTTTGCCGCTCATACCGATCACCGCAACAATCAGTTGCGTATTGTCAACAACCATTGTCCATTTGGCGACGTTGCTATTGAGCACCCAGTCATTTGTGCAGTCGACCGCGGAATGGTGAAAGGAATGCTCGGTGCGCTGTACGGCGAAACAAACCCCGAGCTACGAGAGTCCATTCCACAAGGCGACACCTTTTGCGCCACAAGCATTTAACGCAAGTAGTTTAGTCGCCCCAAAAACGCTGCTCTAAAAATGGGTCTCCGTACATGTTGTACCCATTGCGCTCCCAAAAACCAGGCGTGTCTCCAACGCAAGCTTCCATTCCGCGCAACCATTTCGGCGATTTCCAAAAATACAGGTGCGGCACGAGTAGCCGCACTGGGCCGCCGTGTATGGGCTCAATGTCTTCACCTTCAAAGGCATAGACCACAAGTGATTCTTCTCTCATCACATCGGCCATCGGAAGGTTTGCCGTGTAGCCCTGTTCTGCATGACCCATGAAGTGTGTTGCATTTGCATGCACGCCAGCACGAGCAAAAATATCTTTCACGCGCACGCCGGTCCAATGAGTGTCGAACTTCGACCACTTCGTGACGCAATGAATATCGGTTTCTAAAGTAATGCTCGGCATTTCTTTGAGTTCATCAAAAGTCAAAGTGAACTCGTTGTCTACCGCACCAAACACACGCAAGCTCCACTCGTTGGGCGCATACGAAGGAACGTCGCCAACATGCAGTACGGGAAACCGTTCAGTGAGGTACTGCCCAGGCGGCAGGCGTGCAGGGTCTAAACCCAGTCCCTCTAGTTCTTGTCGATTGCGTTCAAAGAATCCCACCTACAGAGTCTCACTTAGATGCGTTCACTTCAGCAACTATTGAGTCCACAAATGTTTGTACTTCTGCTGGCGGGTTCGTCTCTTGGCACTTCTTGAGTTCAGTTTTTGCCGTGGCAGTATCGGCCACAAAGCGGTAGCTCACAATGCCTAAAAAGCAATGAGCATCGGGGTATTCGGGGTCAATGAAGATGGCCCTACCGAGCCCCACAATGGCGGCCTGCACTGCTGCGGTACGAATGTCTTCAGATGCCTCACGCGCGGTAAGAGCCAATAGCCACGCGCGATAAGTGAGTGCCTCTACTTCGTCGGGGCGAGTTTTCAGTACCTCGCTATAGATCTTGATTGCCGCAATAGGGTCGCTGAAGTTCAATTGACGTGCTTGGGCAAGCAGACCCGCTGTGCTGTTGGGAGTGCCACCCGACAATGTTTGACCCGGAAGACGCTGACCCGACTGGCGCGCAACGAGCACTCCGAGACCGACTGCAACACATAGGACTACTCCAACGGTAAGAACGAACTTTCTCCCATTGCGAACCGGCACAACGTCAACATTCTCAAGAAGTTCATCACTCACATCTGCACCGCGCAATACATCTGCTAGGCGCTTTACATAGCTGCTCTTTAATGCTTCGTAATCGGCGTCGTCCATATCGCCTGCTGCATATTCCCGCTCAAGGTCTTCTAGTGAAGTAAACAAAAAGTCGCGATCTTCACCACTCATATGTTCTCGTCATCTGTTACGTCGTTCTTGTGCTGAAGAGCAGCTTCAACAATGGCGAAATCTGCATCTGATGCGTGAAGGAGCGCAGCGTTCTTCCAGCGTCGAAATACAAGGCCCAAACCACATAGCCCACCCACAAGTGCTACCACGGGCAAAATCCACACCAATGACTCCACACCATCGGTTCGCGGCAACAACACACTCCCTGGAAAATTTCTCTCAATCACGGCAACAATTTGGTCGTCGCTGTTTTGCCCGGCGGCAACTTCTCTTGCAATTTCATTGCGAATGGCTTCTGCTGCAGGAGCGCGACTCACGTAGATGCTTTCACCATTGCAAGTTGGGCAGGCCAACTGTTGCGAGATGGCATCAATGCGCCCCTGCTGTGTGAGCGGGCCTCTATCGCGCAGGGTTCCAAAAGCCAACAAACCAACGGTGAGCAACAGCATCAAAATCCACATGGGCAATGAGTTCAGTTTTTTCATGGTGCAACCAATTCTCTCTGCAATTCAGCCAATTTCGCAGACAGGAAATCACTCGTCACTTCACCGGCAATACGCAATCGCACAAAACCCGATGGATCAATTACCCATGTCTCTGGAACTTTGGCCACACCGAAGGCAACGGCAATGGCGCCGTCAGGGTCAGTGACCTTCGGCCAATCTCCCCCATTTTTTTTAAAAAACTCTGCCACTGCATCATCGCTGTCGTCATTAACAACGGTGATGAGCTCCGCCCTATTTTCCAGTCCACTCTGATTTTTCTGAAACGTAACAAGTTGAGGATGCTCAATACGACATGGCACACAGGTGCTGTTGAAAAAATTCAACACAACCCAAGATCCTTTACGACGCGCAAGATCGAAAGTTCCCCCTCCAATTAATGGAGAAGACACTGCCGGTGCAGGGTTGCCTAGTAACGGTGTAGAAATGCCACGCTCACCTCGAGGTTTTGCTGTCACCAGCAGTATGAAAAATGCCAAAACAACAACGCCAGTGGCAATAGCAACATTGCGCGCTATGCGAGAGTTACGCATCGATGGCCTTGCCCGTATCGACGCGAGCCGACACTGCATCGGTGGGCCGGCGGCGTCGTCCGGGGAACAAAGCAAGCAAAGTGCCCACTGCCATCATTCCTCCGCCAATCCACATCCACATGACCAAAGGCTTAATAAACACTTTAATTCGTGCTTCGCCTGACTCACTTTTCACTGGTGGCTCAAGTGTGAGATACAGGTCGTAACGCCATGACGACTTCACCGAAGGCGTGCCAATGTTGTTACCCATCTGCACAAACTTTGTAATTGCTGGCGCGTAACTTTTTCCGCCATCAACTTGAACTATCGCTTTTACTGCCGTCAGGCGATCTGTCTTCTCATTCTCAAAACCCTTCAGTTCAAAAACGTGTCCACCAAATTCTGCAGGCGTATTTAACTTCAATGAAAGCTCTTGCGATCGCGTATATGAATTCGATGCTGCAAGGGCTACCGCAATGAGAATGACGCCAATATGCACGACCATGCCACCATTTGCGCGGCCAACTAAACCACGCCAACCTTGGCGCCGTGTTGCCAGAACAAGTTGCCGCAACGCCGCGCCGCTCGCAAACCCGCCCAAAGTAAATGTTAAAAGTGCGGCTAATCCGTCGGCTCCAACCAATAGCGACACCGCCAGCGTGCCGATGCCACACCACGCCGGCCAGAAAAGTCGCTGGCGCAATACTTCTTCAGACGCTTTGCGCCATGGCAAAACAGGCGCAATTGACATCATGGCAAGCAACGCAATACCGATGGGCGTTGAGAGTTGGTCGAAGAATGGTTCGCCAACAACAATTTGTCGATTCTGTAGTGCCTCGATGACGAGTGGGAAAACGGTTCCCAGCAACACCACAAAAGCAAACAGTGCAAACAAAACATTGTTGGCAAGAAATGCACCTTCACGCGAAATAGGTGAATCGATACTTCCTGGAGAACGCAGAGAATCTCCTCGCCATGCAATGAGCCACAGCGAAACGGCAACTATGACTCCAAAAAAGATAATGAGGTACTTGCCAATATCACTTTCACTAAATGCGTGAACGCTGTTCAATACTCCAGAACGCGTGAGGAATGTTCCGAGAATGGTGAGACTAAACGTTGCAAGGAGTAACGACAGGTTCCACACACGCAACATGCCTCGGCGTTCTTGCACCAGCACTGAGTGGATGTACGCCGTTCCTGTGAGCCACGGTAAGAAACTTGCGTTTTCTACGGGGTCCCACGCCCAGACACCGCTCCAACCAAGCACTTCGTAGCTCCACCAGCCGCCCAAGATGATGCCGAAAGTAAGTAGGCCCCAAGCACACAAGGTCCACCGCCGCGTTTCAATGAGCCATCCTTCGCCCACGCGCCCAGTAACAAGAGCTGCAATAGCAAAGGCAAACGGAATGGTGAAACCCACATAACCCAAATACAAAATAGGTGGATGGAAAAGAACCAAAATGTGATTTTGCAGAAGTGGGTTTGGTCCTGGCCCGTCTGTAACGCCAGCAGCGCCCACTCCAAATGGGTTTGCCGGAGCAAAGCTGAGCAAGAAGAAAAATGCCAGAACTATAAACATCACGGCCATGGCCCACGCAATGAGTGGATCACTGAGTTTTTTACGATACCGCCACACCACAACTGCACACGAGAGTGCAAGCGCAAGTACCCACAACAATATGGAACCCTCTAAGGCGCTCCACACTGCAGTGAAGTTATAAAGCGCCGGGGTAGAACGCGAGCCGTGATCTTGCACATACTTCAATGAAAAGTCTCGCGTGATCATTGCGTATTCCATTGCCGTCATCGCAGCAACAGCTGCCAACAAAGCAAGGGCAGCAAACCGCGGAATCAGGCGTGCCGTGCGAGCCTCTTCTTCACGTAATGACTCGCGGGCGGTGTAGATAGAGGCAACGGCGCCAAAGACCGACGCAATGATGCCTACCAGCAGTGCGGCACGACCCAAAGGTCCGGCAAGACCCTGGTTGACCGCTACATCTAAAGTTTCGGCAGAGAACACGCAGCAGCCTCGGCTTTATCTATGCGATCTTTATTTTCCGTGGAGTACGCATTGGAATGTTTCACTTCAATGCGGTCACTCAGAAAGACTCCATTCACCATTCGGCCGTGAGCAACGACCGGAATGCATTCTTGAAATACGCCACCTGGGTCACCGTCGTATCGCACATCGAGTGTTTTTTTATTGAACGACATGGAAAAAATAGTCATTCCTGCCGCTTTTTTTAAACTGCCTTCGTCTACTGCACCTTGTACTCGCAAGCGGCGCGTGCCTTCGCACCCGCTGCGCACTCCTACCTCGTCAACATTGCAGTAGTAGTCGATAGCTGAAGAAAGAAACTTCGTTACTACTACCCCGCCAAATACAAGAATGGCTACGAGCAGCAAGGCAGGTTTCCAACGCCGTTTTTGCGAACGCACAGATTGTGCTGTGGGCACGGCTTCTCGCGGAGTGAGGTTGAGCGCATCATCATTCAGCGCCATGGTTTGTCACTTTCAGCAATTGCGCTATTGATCTTGCGTGCCTGGCGAAACATGCGCAAAACATATGCACCTACAGCAATAAAGGTAACTACGTATCCGCCAACAATGAAACTGACATGGTCCATTAGTTCGCCTCGCTTCGTCGTTCTTGCAAAGCAGCTTCCAAACCACCGTCATCTATTGCGTCGGCAAGTGTAAGAACACGCTGGCGATGAAGAACCATCCAGGCAAACAGCAAGGTAAATACCGCCACTCCAAATAGCAAGGTAAACAGCATGAGGCCATCCATAGTGACATTGCCATTGGGTTGCAGAACCGAGGCCTCTTGGTGCAACGAACGCCACAACACCACACTGAAGTGCACAAGCGGAATTTCAAGTACCGCTAGAAGCGCAACTACACCACTGCGCTTTGCGCGCTGCTGATGGCTCCCGCCAAGGTCGCGTACTGCCAGGTACCCCACATAGGTAACAAACAGGAACACAGTTGTTGTTAGTCGTGGGTCCCACTGCCAATACGTTCCCCAAGTGAGCCGGCCCCACAAGCTGCCGGTCACCAAACTCAGACCCATAAAAATGACGCCCACTTCGGCAGATGCCCCAGCAATACGGTCGAAGGTGAGGGAATGTTGTTTGCCCCACATATACATTGCCGACGCAACAGCGGTGACGATAAACGCAAGGTATGCCACCCACGCCGTGGGCACATGAATGTACATGAGGCGCACAGTGCTTCCCTGCACCACGTCTTCGTCTGTGAAGAAGAGCCCGAGCAAAGTGAGGAGCACCATGCCGAGGAAAACAACAAGACCGAGCCCTCGCGAAGCACGGGTACCCGTTGGTGTAGTTAGTGGTGAGGGGAAGGGTTGAATGCTGTTCATTTTGCTCTACGTGTGTTCATCTGAAGTTAGTTGCTTTTGACCATCTCTCACTCCTCGGTGAGCACTCCAAAGGCAAGTGTTCCACCAAAAGTAAAGAGTGCGCCAAATACAGCGAGCAATGCCACCCACGGCCATCCTTCGCCGAGCGTGGCGCCTCCGACCCCAAATGCCGATTCAGTGGCTCGGGTAGCCGCAATGAGAACGGGAGCCACGGCAGGCAATAACAACAACGGCAAGAGGGTTTCGCGACCTTTTGCCGCCGCACCCAAACCTCCGTACAACGCCCCCATCGCCGCGATTCCGATATTTGCCAAGAAACTTACTGTGACGAGAAGCACTGCTCCGCCCCACGACAAGTGCACCTGATACAGCACCAATGACAACAACACGAGCACACCTTCAAAAAGAAGCAACTGCACAACAAGAGCCACCGACTTACCCAAGAACACACCTGCCGATGACACACCGGCAACTTTGATTGCATCGAGTGCATTGTCGGCCGACTCAATGGCAAATGTGCGTTGAACAATAATTAAGGAAGAAAACAAAACGGCAAGCCACACAAGACCGGGGGCAACGCGTTGCAAAATGCCATCGTTATCGAGTGCAAAAGCAAAAAGCACCATCACAATGCCCGCGAAAGGCAACACTTGGTTTACCAACACCTTGCTGCGCCATTCAATGCGCAAATCTTTAGTGGCAATTGCTCGCGCAACCGACATTGTTGAAGTCGAGTGCTGTGTCATTGTGCACCACGTTCCACAATGGCTCCACCAACAACTTCTATACGGCGTGTAGCAAGTGCACCAGCGCGCTCTAGCTCATGCGACGCAACAATTACTGTTGCCCCAGCACTTGTAGCTTCGCGCAAAATTTTGTCGATCTCGTCTCTTCCTGCAGCATCGAGACCTGCATGGGGTTCATCAAGTAGCCACAATGAAGCACGACGAATAATCAAAATGGCTAAGGCGGTTCGCCGGCGCTGACCTGCAGACATTTTTGCAACGGTGGTACCCAAAAGACGCGTATGCAGACCCATACGTTGCGCCGATAACTCAATTTCTCGTGTTGAGGCACCAACTACGGCGCCCCAGAACTGCAAGTTCTCCTGAGCAGTGAGATCGAGATACAACCCATTTGCATGACCCAGCATTCCTACATGAGCTTGGGCCTCTTTGCGCTGAGTTGCAAGGTTGAACCCCAGCACAGTGGCTTCACCTCGCGCCAAAGGCACGAGCCCCGCGCACAGCCGCAACAGAGTTGTTTTGCCAGCACCATTTGCCCCGCTAATGAGAACGATTTCACCTTTTTTCACGACAAGCGAAGCTTCGGCAAGAGCGGGAAATGACCCCAGAAGCACAACAGCATTGTGCAGACGTACTGCTTCATCAACGCTGCTCATACCGAGACGCTACCCATCACCATGGCGCAGGGCAAACGCGCTACTAACGTAAAGAACGATGAATCGCAAAACTGCTCGCGTTGTTGGCTTCATCGGCAAGACCTTTATCACTACCGGCCTATTGCTTCTCGGACTTGTTGTGTACCAGTTGTGGGGAACCGGCATTGAAACACGCCGCACCCAAAGTGCTCTACGCCAGGAATTCAATCGCATCATTGTAACGACAGAACCATCTAGAGCAGGCGGTGCTTCAGCATTCCTACCTGTCACCGATGCGCTTGCGCTCATTGAAATTCCGAGCATCAATATTGTCAAGATCATTGTGGAAGGCATTACGCCAAAAGATCTTCGGCGCGGGCCTGGTCACTTCCCCAAAACTCCCATGCCAGGCGAAATAGGGAATAGTGCAATTGCTGGGCATCGCACTTCTTACGATGCCCCATTTGGGAATCTCAATACAATCGCGCCCGACGACATCATTTATGTCACGACCACAAAAGGTAAATTCGCCTACACCGTCAAAGACGTTTCAGTAGTTGAGCCGAGCAAAACATCAGTGCTTGCAAATACTCCGCAAGTAGCAACTCTCACACTTATTACCTGCCACCCGCGCTTTAGTACCAGCCAACGCCTTGTTGTACGTGCTGAACTCACATCTACTACTCCCACCGCCACGCCAACAAGTACCACAACGCCCACGACCACTATTCCGCAAGTCGTTGAGGCCACACCACCCGAGGTGATTTCCGATGTATCGGCAAATGATTTTGGTAAATGGTTTTCCGACACCAGCGCAATATTTCCCACTCTGTTATGTGGTGCGTTGCTCATTGCACTAGCAAGTTCTCGAAAATTGATACGCAACCGAATTTCACGTCGCGTTACCTCACACCGCGCATCAAGTGTTACAACGTATGCACTACTCAGCATTCCGTTTCTCGTAACACTTTTCTATTTCTACCGATACATCAACTTGCTTTTGCCCGCTGGGGCATAATCCGCTTATTAATTTCCGGTGAAACGTGCTTTACGTTTTTCAAGAAAAGCTGTGCGTCCTTCGTGTGCATCGGCACTCGCCCAAGCTTTCGCACGCAACGCTTCAAATGCTGCATCATTAACTATTTTTTCGGCAACAGCTTCTAACCCACGTTTGTGCGCAGCAATGGTGATGGGTGCCAAAGTAGCGAGATGACGTGCCCACTCGAGTGCATCAGGAAGCATGCCCAGTTTGTGCACCGCGCCTTGTGTATGAAGTTGTTCGCCGCTGTACGTGCTCGTACCGAGCAACATATTGCGCGCAATGGCCCCACCACATTCCCGCGCCACACGTTCAATAGTCCACTGGTCGACGGCGAGACCCAGTTTCGCTGCCGGAATGCCAAAGACACTTGACGGGGTGGCAACTCGCAGGTCGCAAGCAACCGCCAATTGGGTGCCTCCGCCTAACGCATAACCATGTACCGCGGCCAAAGTGATGCACGGCAGTGATGTAAATCCGAGCAAGGTTGCAGAAAGCGCGCTACCAAATTCTTCATCTTCCACCCCCGTGAGGTCGGCGCCGGCACAAAACCCTTCGCCCTCACCTGTCAGCACCAGCACCCGGGCTCTCCCCCGCGCCTCTTCTTGAAATTCTTGCAAGAGCATCAACGTGGCGTGATTCACCGCATTGCGCCGTTGTGGACGGCGAATAGTGACCAATGCAACCTCGTCTTGCCACTCGAGAGTGGCAAGAATGCCGTCTTTCTGAGTACCTTTTGTATTGCTCGCCTCTACCATCTGTGAAACCTTATGGCTTTTTCTCCACCAACATCTGCATCACACGACCCAGTGCGTGTTCGTCGCCAGCAATTTGCCAAATACACGCTGCTCGCAAACCGCATCGGCTATTTGTTGTACGCCCTATCGATGACCGCGTTCGTACTGGCATTTGCCCTCAAATTCACTCCAACCATGGTCACCATCATTACAATTTGTCTTGTGCTCGGATCCATCTTGTTGGCACCCTCCATAGTTCTCGGTCATGCCATTAAGGCAGCCGAGCGAGAAGATCGCGAGAATGGCATATGAGCATGACCACACCAGCACGCTTAACCGCTGCAGAGCGACGCGAGCAACTTCTCCAAGTAGCCCTCACTGTTTTTGCACAGCGCGGTTATCACACCACATCAATGAACGACATTGCCGATGCTGCTGGCGTCACAAAGCCGGTTTTGTACCAGCACTTCGACTCCAAGCGTGCGCTATATATTGCTGTGCTCGATGCTGTTGGCAAAAACATGATCCATGCCGTTACTGCAGCCACAAAAAGCGTGCCCACTGGCAAAGCACAAACCGCTGCCGGAATGGTTGCCTATTTTGAGTGGCTCTCGAGTGACCCAAATGCATTCTCATTGCTCTTTGGTGGGGGCACCCGCCGCGACGAAGAATTCGCATTAGTTGCCCGTAACGTAGAAAAATCGGTTGCCGAACTCATCGCACCTCTCATTGAAGCTGGCGTCGATGCCGCCTACCAGCGCATGGTTGCACACGCACTGATTGGCATGAGCGAAGGTGTTGCACGTCACCTCATTCAACGCCGCGAACCTTTCGATGCTCATATTGTTGGCGAGCAACTTGCCTCACTGGCATGGGCTGGGCTGAGGGCAGTTGGGCGCAAGCCCGAGTAGGCTCGTGTTATGGCCTCACCAGGCGAACACCATCCGGCATTCGAAGAATACTGCGAATGCATCTACGAACTTCTTGAAGAAAACGTAGAAGTCATTCAAGCGCGCATCGTTGAGCGCCTTCAAGTTTCTCGACCTTCTGTATCAGAAATGATGAAGCGCATGGAGGCCGAAGGTCTTGTTGCGCTTTCTGGCTCAAGCATTGCACTCACCGAAACTGGCGAGAAACTTGCGCTGCGTACTGTTCGACGCCACCGCATTGCCGAAAGATTTCTCACCGATATTTTAGGTCTGTCATGGGCTCACGCTCATCATGAAGCAGGGCGCTGGGAACACGTCATGTCGGCCGAAGTCGAGACGGCAATGGACCGAGTATTGGGCAACCCCACAACATGCCCACATGGAAACCCCATCCCAGGTTCTCAATACTTAGCCACACTAGTAATGCGCTTAGTAGATGTTGCTCCTGGTCGCGGCTTTACCGTCGACCGCATTCCTGAAGAACTCGAGTTCACTCCTGGTCTTTTAGAATTTTTAGAAACCGCTGAAATTCATCCGGGCAAGTCTGGAATGGTGTCTGCCACATCACCCGACGGCAGCGTCACTGTAGAAATCGATGGCCAACGTATTGGTGTTGGCCCTTTTGCCAGCGCCCGAATTTTGGTAACAGCACAGTGAAGAAATCTGGTTTTCTTGGCCTCTGTGCTGTAGTCGCGTTGAGTAGTTGTGCCACTAAATACAACGCCGGCGCAAACGCGCCTGCAACAACCTCTCCTAGCGCATCCACTACTACAACCATTCCTCGCGGAAGTACTGATGAGCTATTTGCACAATTGCTGCAGACCGGCAAAGACGTTGGTAACGACGTCGCACAAGGCGACATGCAAACCGCGCGTACAAAACTTGCCGACATCAAAGCCATTTGGATTGGCATTCAGCCACAAATCACCAATGCGTCTGAGGAACTCCTCAACGACACACAACGCATGATCAATTTGTTTACAACTGCTGTAGACCGTAAACGGCCGGCCGACGCCGACAAGGCAATGCGGTTTCTTCCCAGTCTTGTTTCAGCAATAGTGAATTAGTACACCATGCACGGCGGCAGCGGCCGACGATGCACAACGGTCAGACGCTGAGTTGGCCGCGTGAGTGCAACATACAAAGCACGCAGACCCATCGTTTCAATTTCCACAATGTCTTGGGGCTCCACTACAACTACGCCATCGAGCTCTAAGCCCTTGACCAAACTCACTGGCACCACAGTAAGGCCTGTATCGAGCGCGGTATTTGCCGCTTTACCGTGGCTCAGACCGGCAGCGCTGAGCGCATCGGAAACTGCTGACACCATGTTGTCGGGGCAAACAACAGCAACATTGCCTGCAGGAAGTTCTTCAATTAGGGCTTTTGTTTCTTGGGTCACAGCATCGAGCAAGGTGCCGCCACTTTGCGCAGCATTTACAATGCGTGGGCCGGCATCACCTTCACGCACCGATTGCGGAGAACGCAGGCCAGGCGCTGCAGCATGCATTACCTTGTCGGCAAGTTCCATAATTTGTGCAGGGATGCGATAACCCACAGAAAGCCCCACGACCCGTTGCTCTTTACGATCGGGTAAGTGCCGTAAAACATCGGCCCATGATTCTGGCGCGAGCGCACCCGTTGCTTGGGCCATATCGCCCACAATGGTCATGGAACCATTGAGTGAACGCCGCGACACCATCTGCAACTGCATTGGGGTGAGATCTTGCACTTCGTCAATGACAATGTGGCCGTAGGTACGAATTTCATCTGACTCGTCAATTTTTCCATTCTTGCCTGGCAACGGACCAAGAACTTCAAAGGCATCGTCGAGAACAGCTACATCGTGTTCGCTGAATCGTGCTGACTCAATATCTTGCGTGCGCTCGCGATACAGCGACGTGTACTCTGCTTCACTCAAAATATTTTCTGCGGCTAAACGCAACAATGCTTTCGAGCCATAGAGGTCGTTTAGCAATTGCGCAGGAGTAAGCAACGGCCACATCCGTTCCATTGCAATACGGAATTCAGGCAATGGTCGCAAAGAATCTTTCAACTCTGAAAGAGGAACACCTGGGTCGCGCCATGATGCTCCTAGGGCCTGCAACACTTCTGTTTCCACCCATTTACGTGCAGCGTTGTGGCGGCGAAAGCGACGCCTTCCTTGGCGCACAATGTTTGCAGCATCTTGTGCACTTAAGCGAACGTATCCGGATCTAAAGGGCAGTTGTAAATTGTCGCGCAACGGACGCTCACGGTCGCTCACAGCCTTGGTGATGACCTTCGACATGCGCATGTCGCCTTTTACGCGTGCGGCAAGTACCACATCGCGTGCACCATAGGTAACGCTGGGCACTAAATCGCTGAGCACTACTTGCTGTACGCCCGCTTCACCCAAGCTGGGCAGCACGCGTTCGATGTAGCGCAAGAACACGCGGTTAGGCCCAATGACCAATACGCCTTGAGCTTCTAACGGAAAGCGAAACGTATAGAGCAAATATGCAGCGCGATGCAAAGCAACAACAGTTTTTCCTGTTCCTGGTCCGCCTTGGACCACCAGCACACCTGCTTGCGGTGAGCGAATAATTTCATCTTGCTCACTTTGAATGGTGGCCACAATGTCGCCGAGTTGACCCGTACGACCACGTTGTAACGCAGCCAACAAAGTGCTGTAGCCACGCAGATTTTGTTGCGCGCCGCTCTCTTTCGTTGTGGCGGGACCGTCGCTACCAATTCCAACATGACCTTGTCCGAAAAGTTCATATTCAATTCCCAGCAGTTAGTGCCCTTGTACCGAGAAGTGCCGACGTCGTGCGAGCCCCATCGTTTCGCGACCTGTTGCACGGTAAAAAGGTTCAGCAACGGGTGCGCGCCAGTCGACAACAACAGGTTCGCGATTTTGGTCTGACACTGCCAAGCGCCCAATGTGAAAGCTCTCGAGCGCATCGGGGCTTTCTGCAAAACGGTCGATGCGCCCGAAGACCAGCGCAGCATCACCAAGGTCGAGTGCCGTTAATCGATTCACCAGAGCCTCATCGAAAACATCGCGCTCGTAGCGGGCCTGGAAGGTTCCTCCACGGCCTGCCTCGCTCAAATCGCGCAGTTTCCAGGCATCGGTCTTACTCAGTTCCAAGCATTCATAGGCATGATCAATAAATGCCTGTTCTGTTGCAATATCGGGGTGCTGTGCGCTCATAAAAGACCTGATTTTGGGGTGCTAAGAGCCTACCTGCCTGACTTCACACAATGACAGTGACCATGAGATCACAGTTCAGCACCCTATTTAGGCAAAAAACCTCTTTCTTTTCTGCAATACGATGGGTTCACCTTTGTAGGGGAAGGACACTTTCCTCTATGCGCACGCCTCTCCTTCTTCTTTCCACATGTGTCTTTGCTCTCGGCATTGGCGCACCCACACGCGTGTATGGCGCACCCGCCGATATCGACGTCACAGGCGATGTTGTGGGCAACACCATCGTTGCTGGGGTCACGTTCAACTCCGACAGCACCTCCACCGAATCGCGTTGCACGTGGAATACCACCGTCATTTCTGACAATAAGTACGAACCATCTTCATTCATTGTTCGCAACGGCATTACCTACCGTTGGTATGTGCGTACCTGTGCACCTGCTTTTACTGGCCAACCTTACGCACTCAGTTTTCACTGGATCCCTGTCATCGCCGAGTCAACTCTGGCAGAACAAGCCGCTGCACATTCGTGGAACACCTTGCCTGTTCCCTTCGTGAACACCGCACCACCTGCACAACGAGCTCTTGTCAAATTACCTATGTGGTGGTGGGTAACAAGTAGTTCTTGGCGCACCGTTTCTACCACTGCATGGATACCCACACCTCGCGGAATAGTGACTGTTACTGTTACCGCTAAACCCAACACACTCTTGGTGAACCCAGGTGATGCAGAAGCAGCGAACAACGGAAAATTCACGTGTTCGGGTCCGGGTAAAGCGTGGCGCGATAGCGACGGTGACGATGCAAAAAGTAATTGCATGTACACCTATGCACACAGCTCCTCACGCAAAACGTGGAATGCCAGTGTTGCCATTCGTTGGTCAGTTTCGTGGAAATCAAACCTTGGGAAAAAAGGAACGCTCCCATCAGTTACTACCACCCGTCGTATTCCTGTAGTGGTAGGAGAAATTCAAGCTCTCGTGAGTGAATAACTACTCAAGCGCTACGGGCCGCACAGGTCGGTGCCACACCGCTGAGTATGCAACAACACAAACGCTTGCTCCGTCGTCACGAGGCTGCACTGTGGCGTTTCCATCGGCAATGACCGTGTAGTCGTCGAACTCCTCTGCCCCGCCGATGTGCGGCGGCCAGAGCAAAGTTGCTTTCCCATTCACTGCCACGTTGTCGGCACTGCGCTGACCCACCGCCGCCACCAAGGCATTCCCCTCGGGAACAAAGACCACAGCCCGAAGGTGTGGTTCGCCATTTGGGCTCACGGTAATGAGGTACCCAAAGGGCCTGCGGGCCACTGCATTTGCCAAGTTGGCTGGATCTATCGTCACACTCACGCTCTACAACCTATAGTGGCGCCGTGACTTCCTCCCGCGACCTCATCATTTTGGAACGCCGTTTTGTGAATGCCCTCGCCGCTACCAGCGATGAAGCCATTACCTCAGCCGCCCTAGCCCTCGAAGAAGACCTGCAAACAGTGCTGGCCCAAAGCGCAGGCCTGAGCGATGGCGCCTTCGAGAACCCCGACACCTTGGCAAGTGCCATTCGCGAAGGCACAACACGTCGTAAATGTGCTGGCGATGTGTGCGTTGTTTTGTGCGAACCCTGCACCCAGCACTGTATTGAAGTTCTTGCCGGGGCAGCAGACGACCCATCACTCGACGACCTCAATGCCGTTTTGCCTGAAGCCATTGAAAAGTTTGGCGAGGAAATGGTGAAGCTCATGGTGGTGCAGTACTCACTCAGTTTGGCCGGTTTCAAGAAACTCATTCAGTCCGATGAAAAATGGGCACTTCCTGTTTCACCGTCGGCAGTTACCATGGTACGCGTTGCCGATGAAGCCGAACAGGCTGCAAAGCGTGCGCTGCGTAACGAGCGTAAAGAAAAAGAAAAAGCACAGAAAAAAGTAGCAGCAGAACAACGCGCTGCAGCAAAAAACCGCCGCTAATTTTTTAGCGAGGCGTCACAATGCGTAAGCATTGGATTCCCTCGAATACTCCAGGCACAACAACCACTGTGTATTGCGGGTAGGCATTTGCGCATTGCCCAAATGGCATTTTGATGCGTGCACCGTCGAGGGTTCCTGACGTTCTTGCAATGGGCCAATCGCCTTTGATGTCATCAACTTTAAGTTGCGGCGAAATTTGGCTTGGTTTCACAACGCCGCTGTACGTGCCGGTTTCATCGAGTTGTGATGTGCGTAATTTGAGATTGTCAACCGACACTTGAAGCGCATCGACAACGGCCTTTGCTGCATCAACATCGGCGCGCAAAGTTGATGTTGCTTTTTCATTGGCATCAACATCGGCGCGCAAAGTTGATGTTGCTTTTTCATTGACTGCAACGCGGTCGGCAAGATTGCCGAGTGAAGTTTTTGCTGTGGCAAGGTCGGCATCAAGTGTTTTTACCAACCCCGTCACTTCACTCAGAGTTGCCGCTGTTGCATCATCATTTTCTGCAAGTGTGACAACAAGATCTTCTAGTGCAGAAATACGTGTATCAATTTCTGGATCAATTGGCGACACTTCTCCATCGGGCGAATCGCCGTTGGTTGGTTCATCAGCAACAGAATCGGAAGTTTCATCGGTTGACGGACCATCGGTTGACGGAGAACT
Source organism: Bifidobacterium breve (assembly GCA_945886445.1). Taxonomy (GTDB): domain Bacteria; phylum Actinomycetota; class Acidimicrobiia; order Acidimicrobiales; family Ilumatobacteraceae; genus F1-20-MAGs119. The sequence continues at coordinate 24,724 of CAMCZG010000004.1, forward strand.
CGTTGTACTTCCCGGAGACGTTTCAGGCGGTGAAGTGACCCCTATTGCATCGGTGAGTGCACTAAAGGCGTTGACCTGCCCTAAGACAGAAACAGTGGCAAGCAAAACTCCGACGAGCGCAAAGCCCGACAAAATGACGCGAGAAGTGGGCCGGTTCATGTGGCGAGGGTTCATACCCGTACCGTACGCCTTCGGTGTGCAGAACTCTTCTACGCCCCTTAATGCCGGCCAAGCACCCGCTCTGGAGTAAGCACAATGCCAATGCGCACTGTATTTGCTGGGTCAAATGCCTTGCCGTCGGTATGCCCGTGTTTGCGCACCACCTCATCGCGCAGTTCCATGTTGGGGTCGTCTACCACGTGCAGGGTCCCCCGCAATTCCACATAATGGGAGGAATTTGTTGGGTCAATGACCGATAACGAGCCCTTGCCTGAACGCACTGCATCGACATGTTTTTGCCGCTCTGCATGTGTACTCACCCATATTTTCCCGTCACGCCATACAAACCACACCGGGGTGGAATGTGCATATCCATCGGAGCCCGCAATAGAAAGCGTGCCCGTAACGGGTTCGGCCAAGATGCGCGCCGCGTTGTCGTTCATTGCAATCATTGAAAACCCCCTCCTTTGCACTGTAGCCGTGTCTCAGACTCCACTTTAAATATCGGTACGCTCTACATATGGCTCGCATCCTCATTACAAACGGCACCATTGTGAGCCCAAGTGGCCGCTATGCAAGCGATGTGTTCATTGATGGTGAAACCATTCAAGCCATTTTTCAACCAGGCCAAGCAGCAGCACTCGGCATCGTTGCCGACAAGGTCATCGATGCAACAGGTAAGTACGTCATTCCTGGTGGCGTCGATGTGCACACGCATATGGAACTTCCCATGGGCCCCATTGAAGCAACCGACACTTTTGAAACGGGTTCCAATGCAGCTGCGTGGGGTGGCATCACCACCATCGTCGATATGGCGTTGCAGCGCAAAGGCGAAAACATTCAAGATGGCCTTGCCGCGTGGCACCAGAAAGCTGCTGGCAACTGCTCTATCGATTACGCCTTTCATCAAATTATGGGCGACATTCACGAACAAAGTTTGAAAGACATGACCTACCTCGTTGAACACGAGGGAGTTACTTCATTCAAATTATTCATGGCGTACCCCGACACCTACTACAGCGACGATGGCCAAATACTTCGCGCCATGCAAGAAGCAAGCAACAACGGCGCTGTCATCATGATGCATGCAGAAAATGGCATGGCAATCGACGTACTCGTTCAACAACATCTGGCACGAGGCGAAACCGACCCCGTGTTTCACTCCATTAGCCGACCCAGTTTGCTCGAAGGCGAAGCAACGCACCGCGCCATTGTGCTCAGCCAAGTAGCGGGCAATGTTCCGCTCTACATCGTGCACATGTCTGCATCGGAAGCATTAAATGAAGTTGCCCGCGCCCAGCATGAAGGCCTCAACGTCTTTGCGGAAACCTGCCCGCAGTATTTGTATCTCACGTTGGAAGAGCACCTTTCACAGCCAAACTTCGAAGGTGCCAAGTTTGTGTGTAGCCCTCCTATTCGCTCACGTCACGACCATCATCAGCACCAAAGTGATTTGTGGAAGGGTCTGCGTATGAACGAACTCGCCGTGGTGAGTACAGACCATTGCCCGTTCTGTTTTAAAGACCAAAAAACACTTGGCCGCAACGATTTCTCCAAAATTCCCAATGGCCTACCGGGTGTTGAGCACCGCATGGAACTCATTTACCAGGGCGTAGTTCTTGGCGAACTGTCACTTGAGCGTTGGGTGGAAACATGTTGCACCACACCTGCGCGCATGTTTGGCATGTACCCCAAAAAAGGAATTATTGCCCCCGGGGCCGACGCCGACATTGTGGTGTGGGACCCACATCAAAAAACCACCATTGGCATCAACGGTAAACACCACATGAATACCGACTACAGCGCATTTGAGGGAACAGTCATCGACGGCAAGGTCGACACGGTGCTTTCTCGCGGCATGGTCGTTGTGGAAAATGACACCTTCAGCGGTCGCAAAGGTCACGGAAAATACGTGAAGCGCGACCTCTGCCAATACCTACACTGATCTTTTCTTTCTCCATCTCACACAGACTGAAGGCATTATGAACCGCATCTCGCATTGGATCAACGGCACTGTCGTTGCAGGTACCTCTGGCACATCCGGAAAAGTTTTTAACCCAGCCACCGGCGAGCAATCGGCTGCTGTCGACTTTGCCTCTATTGCAGAAGTCGATGCCGCGGTTGCAAGCGCTGCTGCAGCATTTCCCGCTTGGCGCGCCACCAACTTGTCGCGTCGTGCAGAAGTGATGTTCCGCATGCGTGAACTGGTCGATGCAAACCGCAAAGAACTCGCCGCCATGTTGAGTGCCGAGCACGGAAAAGTTCTGTCCGATGCATTGGGTGAAGTAGCTCGCGGTCTGGAAAATATTGAATACGCCTGTGGTATTCCCAACCTTTTAAAGGGCGGCTACAGCGAGCAAGCTTCTGCCGGAGTAGACGTGTACAACATTCGTCAACCTCTCGGCGTTGTTGCCGGCATCACACCATTCAACTTTCCTGCAATGGTGCCCATGTGGATGTTTGCCAATGCCCTTGGTTGCGGTAATACATTTATTTTGAAGCCAAGCGAAAAAGACCCATCGGTCGCCATGTTTATTGCCGAACTGTTGAAGCAGGCTGGCCTTCCCGACGGGTGCTTCAACGTCATTCATGGCGACAAAGTGGCAGTTGACCGCTTACTTGAGCACAAAGACATTGCGGCAATTTCATTCGTGGGTTCCACACCAATTGCGAAATACATTTATGAAACCGGCACACGAAACGGCAAGCGGGTACAAGCACTCGGTGGCGCTAAAAACCATATGCTCGTTCTTCCCGATGCCGATCTCAACATGGCTGCCGATGCTGCAGTAAGTGCTGCTTATGGTTCTGCTGGCGAACGTTGCATGGCTATTTCTGTGCTGCTTGCACACGACTCCATTGCCGATGCGCTCATTTCCAAAATTGAAGAACGCATTCCCAACATCAAAGTGGGCGCCGGCAATGACCCCACAAGCGAAATGGGCCCGCTCATTACCGGCGAGCACCGCGACAAAGTAGCTACCTACATTGCCGGCGCTACCAAAGAAGGCGCAACGCTCGTGGTTGATGGTCGTACCGATGTTCCTGCTCAGGGTTTCTACTTAAAGCCAAGTCTCATCGACAATGTTGCACCCGGCATGAAATGCTACGACGACGAAATTTTCGGCCCCGTGTTGTCGGTTGTTCGCGTGAAGAGTTACGACGAAGGTGTTGAACTCATCAACAACAACGTCTATGGCAATGGCACGGCAATTTTCACTCGTGACGGTGGTGCTGCCCGTCAGTTCCAGTTCGATATCAACGTGGGCATGGTGGGCATCAACGTGCCGGTGCCTGTACCTGTGTCGTACTACTCATTTGGCGGTTGGAAGTCGAGCCTCTTTGGCGACCAACACATGTACGGCCCAGAAGGCATTAACTTCTACACCCGTTCCAAAGTTGTTACCTCGCGTTGGCCAGACCCGCGCACGTCAACTGTTGATCTTGGGTTCCCGCAGAATCGTTAAGACCTAATTATTTGCCAGTGTAAAACGCATCGGCAACATCAAGTGCCTCATCAATAATGGCTAGGCCATCACGCAATTCCTGATCGGTAATGACCAGTGGTGGAACCACGTGCAAACGATTGAAGTGGGTAAATGGCCACAGGTTCTTTGCCTTGCACGCTGCTCCTAAATCGGCCATCGGTTGTGCGGCAGGGCCAGATGCATTAAACGGAACAAGCGGCTCACGCGTTTCACGATCGCGCACAAGTTCAATTGCCCAAAACACGCCCAAGCCGCGAACGTCTCCCACACTTGGGTGTTTCGCTTTTAATTTCTCAAGTTCTGACCCAATGATGTCTGCACCCAAGTGCCGGGCATGCTCCACTATTTTTTCTTCTTTGAAAATATTGATGGAAGCAACGGCCGATGCACATGCAAGCGGGTGACCACTGTACGTCAGACCACCGGGGTATGGCTTTTGGCGGAACGTTTCCGAAATACGATCGGAAATAATGACTCCGCCCAAAGGCAAGTAACCCGAGTTCACACCTTTCGCAAAACAAATGAGGTCGGGGGCAACATTCCAATGGTCAACGGCGAACCATTCGCCACAGCGACCAAAGCCCGACATCACTTCATCACAAATCATCACGATGCCAGTGCGATCACAAATGTCGCGAACGCCCTGCAAGTAGCCAGGTGGTGGCACCAAAATACCGTTGGTGCCTACAACGCTCTCTAAAACAATGGCAGCAATGTTGTTTGCACCTTCCACCATAATGACGTCTTCAAGATGCTGAAGCGCGCGCTCGCTTTCTTCAATGTCGCTTTGCGAATAGAACTGCGAGCGATATGGGTACGGACCCCAGAATTTAATAATGCCTGTGGTTGATGGCTCACTTCCCCAACGTCGTGGGTCGCCCGTCATTTGAATTGCTGCAGCAGTTCCGCCGTGGTAACTGCGATACGTAGAGAGCACTTTGTGGCGGCCCGTGTGAACTCGCGCCATACGCATTGCATTTTCTGTTGCCTCTGCCCCACCGTTCGTGAAAAACACCATGTTCAAATCGCCAGGTGCTAGCTCACAAATGAGTCGCGCTGCTTCGCTGCGTGCATCGTTGGCATGTATTGGCGAAATGGTGCACAAGCGGTCTGCATATTCTTTAATAGCCGCAATGAGTTTCGGATGCTGGTGACCAATATTGACATTCACGAGTTGGCTAGAGAAGTCGAGGTACTTGCGGCCAGTTTCGTCCCAAAACCATGAACCTTCACCACCCGTAATAACCAAAGGGTTCAATGTGCTTTGCGCCGACCACGAGTGAAAGACGTGCTTACGGTCGTTAGCAAAAGCCTGCGATGGGTTGGTGTCGAGAATGGCCATGTGAAAAGACTAGAACAGCCCGACGACATTGCCCTCGTCGTCAAGATCAATACTTTCCGCAGCGGGCGCTGAACCAAGACCCGGCATTGTGCTCATATCGCCGCAGATGGGGTACACAAAGCCTGCCCCCACCGAGGCGCGCACTTCACGCACACGCAAAATATGACCAGTCGGTGCCCCTTTGAGCGTGGGGTCTGCCGAAATGCTGAGGTGTGTTTTGGCAATACACACAGGCAAATTGCCCATCCCCAGACGTTCATATCTATCAAGTTGCTCACTAGCCAATTCGGAATATTCCACACCGGCCGCGCCGTAAATAGTGTGTGCAACCTTTTCAATTTTTTCGCGCAAAGAAAATGAGTCGGGGTACAACATAGAAAAGGTTGTGGGTTCATTGCACGCTTCTACTACTGCATGTGCAAGTTCAATTGCACCTTCCCCGCCATCTGCAAAATGCGTACATACAGCAACTCGCGCACCCATCTCTTGAGCAATTTGGCGAATGACTTCATGCTCGCTGTCGTGGTCGGTAGGGAATGCATTAATTGCAACTACAGGTGACACACCATGTACCTGAACATTTTCAATTTGCTTGCGTAAATTTGCTGCACCCGCCAAAACATGTTCTGGGTTTTCTTCTAAGAGTTCTGGCGGCAATGGTTTGCCAGCAACAATTTTGTACTCACCACTGTGTGCTTTTAGTGCGCGCACAGTTGCAACAAGTACCGCCGCATCGGGCTTCAAGCCCGACACTCTGCACTTGATGTTGAAGAAACGTTCGGCACCCATGTCGGCACCGAAACCTGCTTCGGTAATCACGTAATCGGCCATGCGCATTGCCATGAGGTCACCCATTACTGAAGAGTTGCCGGTGGCAATATTTCCAAACGGCCCAGTGTGCACAATGACCGGTGTATTTTCTAGGGTCTGCATGAGGTTTGGCTGCAGTGCATCTTTCAAAATCACAGCCATTGCTCCAGCAGCGCGCAATTGTTCAGCAGTTACTGCTTCACCATTTGTGGTGTACCCCACCACAATGCGACCCAATCGCTGACGCATATTCTTCAGCGATGTAGACAAACCCAGCAGTGCCATCACTTCTGATGCAGCAGTAATGTCGAAGCCCGTATCGCGAGTTACGCCATCCATTTTTCCGCCACGGCCAATTGAAATGGAACGCAATGAACGATCATTCACATCGAGCGCACGACGCCATGTGATGTTGTCGGGGTCTAGACCCAGTTCGTTTCCACGAAAGAGATGATTATCGAGCATCGCGGAAAGTAAGTTGTGCGCCGCTGTGACTGCATGAAAATCGCCCGTGAGATGCAGGTTCAAGTTTTCCATGGGTACTACTTGGCTATACCCGCCACCAGCAGCTCCGCCTTTAATGCCGAAGGTCGGCCCCATTGAGGGCTGGCGCAAAGTGAGCACCGCCTTTTCACCAATCTTTCCCATTGCTTGACCAAGACCCACCGACGTAGTGGTTTTCCCTTCGCCCAATGGCGTTGGTGTTATAGCTGTGACCACCACATATTTACCCTGAGGACGGCTCTGAAGCGCCTCTAAGGCAGCAAGTTTGATCTTTGCAACTCCGGGGCCATAAGGCTCTAGGAACTCATGGGGCAAGTTCAGTTGGCTTGCAATATCGCTGAGCGGGGCCAGTTTCGCCGCGCGTGCAATACCGATGTCTGAGGGAAACGACACGGGTTTTAGTGGCCACCCAGGTACGCCGTGCGTACAGCTGGGTCGTTCAGTAGATCGCCACCCAGACCAGTTTTCACTACATGGCCGGTTTCCAACACATAACCACGATGCGCGCGACGCAAAGCCTGCGATGCATTTTGCTCGACAAGAAGCACAGTTGTTCCTTGCTTATTAATTTCGGTGATGATGTTAAAAATTTGTGCAATAAGTTTTGGTGCAAGACCCATTGAAGGTTCATCGAGCAACAACAACCGCGGGCGGCTCATGAGCGCACGACCAATGGCAAGCATTTGCTGCTCGCCACCAGAAAGTGTTCCGCCTAATTGCGTGATGCGTTCTTCCAAGCGCGGGAAGAGCTCCAACACGCGGGCGAAGTCGGCGTCTCTAGCACTCGATTTATGATCTTTGCGCGTGTAGGTGCCCATGTCGAGATTCTCTCGAACAGTCATGCCCGGGAAAATACCGCGACCTTCGGGTGACTGACAAATACCCAACTTCACTCGCTCGTGTGAAGGCATGAACGTAATGTCTTTGCCTTCAAAAATAACGCTGCCACCCACTACTTTGCGCAGGCCCGAGATGGTACGCATGGTTGTGGTTTTACCAGCACCATTTGCACCAACGAGGGTAACAATTTCGCCTTCATTCACGTTGAAAGAAATACCTTTCAACGCTTCAATTTTGCCGTAGGCAACGCGTAGATCTTGCACCTCAAGCATCATCGTCGGGCACTCCTAAATATGCGGCAACCACTGCAGGGTTGTCTTGCACTTCGTTTGGTGTGCCAGTAGCAATAACTCTGCCAAAGTCGAGCACAACAATGCGGTCGGTTACTCCCATGACCAAACTCATGTCGTGTTCAATGAGCAGCACCGTGTACCCCTGGTCACGAATTTTGCGAATGAGTTCCATCAACTCAATTTTTTCTGCAGGGGTAAAGCCAGCAGCAGGCTCGTCGAGGCACAAGAGCTGTGGTTTTGTAGCGAGTGCGCGAGCAATTTCGAGGCGACGTTGGTAACCGTAAGGCAAGTTACGCGCCGCATCGCCAGCACGGTCGGCAATGCCCATAAAGGTGAGCAACTCCATTGCCGTGTTGCGACCTTCTGCTTCTTCGCGATGATGACGAGGCAAACCAAGAAGTGCCCCACCCACGCTGGTGCGATGATTGGCGTCGGCGCCCACCATGACATTTTCAATTGCGGTCATGTCGGGGAACAAGCGAATGTTTTGAAATGTACGTGCAATGCCACGTTTGGTAATTTGAAAACGCTTGAAGCCAGCTAGCGATGTGCCATCGAATAGCACTGCGCCACTGGTTGCCGTATACACGCCCGTCATGACGTTAAAGCAGGTTGTTTTTCCTGCCCCGTTCGGCCCAATGAGACCAAGAATTTCACCGCGACGAATAGCAAAGGTGACATCGTCGAGCGCAGTAACGCCGCCGAATTGCATAGTGACATGATCGAGTTCTAAAAGATTGTCGCTCATGGTCACTCTTTGTGCCCAAGCGCAGTTTCCGTAGACGGTTTCCACGATTCCAGCCACCGCTCTTTACGAATCTTGCGCGGAATGAGACCCTGTGGGCGAAAAACCATCACTAACACCAGTGCCACACCAAACACAAACACGCGCTTGTCGGCAAAACCACGGAAGCGTTCTGGCATCCATGCCACCAATGCACCACCTACAACTGCACCCCACATGTTTCCTGCTCCACCAAGCACTACTGCTGCGAGGAAGAGAATGGATAACTGCAACGGGAAGTTGCTCGGGTTAATGAATTGCACCTTGCCGGCGTACAAAGAACCTGCAAGACCGCCAATTGCAGCACCAATGGCAAAGGCCCACAGTTTGAATTTGAAAGTGTCGACACCCATGAGTTCTGCCGCATCTTCGTCTTCGCGAATGGCGTTCCACGAGCGACCCACGCGACTATTTTCCAAACGACGCAACAAGAAAATCACAATCAAAATAGTGGTCAGACCTAAAAAGAAATATGGCTTCGCGTCGAGCACAGTAAACTTCAATGGGCCAATACTTGGAGGCGTAGCGATCTTGCTAATGCCGCGGCTATCGCCAAGCCAATGCATGTTGTTTGCAGTAATGCGAATAATTTCGCCGAATCCAAGCGTGACGATGGCCAAATAGTCGCCACGTAGACGCAATGTTGGTGTTCCTAAAATGACGCCTGCAAGCATCGATACCAAAACGGCAATAGGCATGCACAATAGCCACGGCAAGTTGGCATGTTGGCTCGACAAAATGGCAACTGTGTATGCACCAACGGCATAAAAACCTACATAGCCAAGGTCGAGGAGCCCGGCAAGGCCCACCACAACGTTTAAGCCCAACGCCACCAAAACGAAAATCACTACCTGGTCGGTGAGCACGCTCGGGAAACTTGTTCCAGGCGTTTCAACAATCCAACCGAGTACTGGCACATTTGGCCACCACGGCAAGAGATACAACGCAAGAATACAAATAGCACCAAACGACCAGCGCACCGAGCGCGACTGTTTACCCAAAGCCTCACCTAGACGCGAAACAGAACGTGCACCAGAGGTAACGCTCCTCAATGATTCAGACAAACTCATACACGCGCCTTAGCTAACGATTCGCCCAAAAGACCCGTTGGGCGGAACATCAACACCACAAGTAACAACACAAAGGCAATGACGTCTTTCCATTGCCCGCCAAAAAGTGCTGAGCCATAGTTTTCCGAAAGACCAAGAACGAGTCCGCCGAGCAATGCACCTTTCAGGTTTCCAATGCCACCGAGCACCGCAGCAGTAAAACTCTTCACGCCGAGAAGAAACCCAATATTGAACTTCGACTGGTCGTACACAAGGGTGAACATCATTGCTGCACCACCGGCCATGACACCACCGAGCAAGAAGGTGATCAAAATAACGAAGTCAACATTGACTCCTAATATTTTTGCCGTTTCGACATCTTGAGCAACGGCGCGTACACCACGACCCAAGCGCGTGCGATTCACAAACAACAACAATGCGGTCATCATGAGCAAGGCACCAATGATGACTATGACGTAGTCAATACGAATGTCAGTTCCGAACAACTTGAAAAGTGTTTTCTTTTCCAATACGCGAGGCGTTTGATATTGCTCACGGTCGCGTGGACCCCAAATAGCAACCGCTTCTGTAATTGCAGTAGATGCTCCAATTGCCGAAATGAGAAAAGCTAAGCGTGGGGCCTGACGTCCACGACGGAAAATATTGAGATACATCCATGCAATTGGCCCCGTGCCAATGATTCCGAAAATAAGATTCGACTTCGGTGTATCGAAAAATATAAGCCCCACAACAAATGCGCTAACGAACGCCAACACCACAGCACCGAATTGATCACCAGAGCCACGTAGCGGGCGGTATGCGGCTCGTTCGAGGGCTACTGCACCTGCGCCCGACAAAACCATTGAACCCAGTAGGCAGGCCAACAAAATAAGAACGAGTTGAAACCCTGTGCGGTACGGATACTGACCCGCTTCCAACATGGGTAGCCCCAACACATTTGTTGCCGTAATGAGCGAGGCAAATGTGCCAATCATGAAAATTTCTGAGTGGGCAAAGTTAATAAGGCGCAACACGCCGTACACCAGTGTGTACCCCAACGCCACCAGGGCATAGATAGAACCAAGCGCCACGCCCGTGACTGTGAGGTCCCAAAATGTTCTGTATATCAGCCAGTCGCGCATGTGTCCCCGAGAACGAATATGTTCCCCTGTTGTTTAGCAGAAAATGCCATATATAAAAGAATGGCCGGGAACATTTGTTCCCGGCCATTCCAGATTACGTATCTCTCAGAGAGAGAAGAAGTTTTACTCGATCAAGCCGACTACAGAAATGACGCCTGCTTCTACCTTGTAGGCATAAACAGCATTTCCTGCAACTTCACCAGTCTCGTCCCACTTGATCTGCTTGGTTACACCAGCAGCGTCATAGGTAACGAGGAATTCAAGAACGCCAGCGCGGTCGGTCTTGCCAGCAGCAATTGCGGCAAGGAATGCCTTTGCTGCGTCGTAAGCCTCTGCACCGTAGGTCTGTGGTGTTTCGCCAGGGAACTTGGCTGTGTATGCAGCAGCAAATTCAGCGTTTGACGCACCGTCTGCACATGTGCAAGTGATGATGGATCCATCAGCAGCAGGACCTGCAGCTTCAATGAAACCATTGTCTTTTACGCCGTCACCGAACACGAGTGTTGCGGTCACGCCAGCGTCACGAAGTTGCTTGGCAAGCTTGCCAGCTTCTGCGTAGTAGCCGCCGTAGAAAATTGCGTCTGGAGCAGCTTCTTTCATCTTGCTCACTGCAGCTGAGAAGTCAGCAGCCTTAGGGTCGATGGAATCGCTTGCAACAACAGCGTCACCAAGAGTTGTCTTCACAATGTCGGCAAGACCCTTGCCGTATTCTGAAGCGTCGTCAATGATGCCAACTTTGGCTGCAGCCAATGTCTTTGAAATGTATGAAGCAATGGCTGGGCCTTGCTTGTCGTCACCAGCAAGTGCGCGGTGGAAGACTTTCCAGTTGTTGTCATTCAAATCTGCATTCGTTGCCGAAGGAGTAATGATGGCAAGACCTGCTGCATCGAACAACGGGTTAGCTGCTTTTGACTCACCTGAGAATGCAGGTCCAACGATGCCAAGAATGCCGGCGTCGTCAATTGCTTTCTGAGCAAGTGCTGGAGCTTGTGCTGGGTCACCTTGTGAGTCGAAGTCAACAAGGCCAACTTGGCAATCTGGGTTTGCGGTGTTGAATTCACTCACAGCAAGGTCTGCACCAGCGCGAATGTTTTTACCGAGGTTGCCGGCATCGCCTGAAAGCGCACCAAAGAAGGCAATGGAAACGCCTTCGCAGGTCACGCCGTCAACAACTGCTGCTGCGGTGTCTTCGGTTACTACGGTGTCTTCTGAAACTGAACCTTCACTGTCGCTACCGCATGCTGCAGTAACGAAGGCAAGGCTCACTGCAATTGCGCTGACGCGCAACAGAGTGGATTTCTTCATTATTTTCTCCCCTTGTTCTATGAGTCAACAATGACTCAATGTTTGTTTGGTGGTTACCTAAAGGTTAGACCGTCTTTACGAAACGTTCAACAGGTGACTTTTGGCTCATGATCTCCTGAAACCCATAAGAAATAGGGGTTTCAGGAGATTTGCAGACGAACCGTCAATTTTTGGGCCGAAAAAGGGGTCTTTTTCGCAACCGATACCCGGAAAGTGCAAGCTCCTTTGCGAGATGCCGCCACCAGGTATTTCCCCTCCACTTTGCAACTTCCGCTGCTGCGGGTCCATGTGACTTTCCCCTTCGACACGGTGGAGGCAATGCGAGAGAGCAAGAACCGTGACTTTGCCTTCATAGTGGCAACTTTTTGCACCAAACCACCCACAACGACTTTTGGAATTGCTTGCGACGCCCCTACCGCAGTTGCCCCCAGTGCCTCAACAGAAAATGTTGGTGTTGCACCATTGGCGAGGCCACCAACGGTGCATGTGACTGCAGTTGTTCTGCATACCTCCACACCATCGGAAGTTTTCACCACGTAGCCAGTTGGTGCGCCGCTACTGAGCACGGCCGCAGACCATGTGAGTACAACGGCTTTATTTCCGGGAACCGCACTAACGAATTCAGGATTTGTTACCCAGGTAGCGCTTGGAGTGACAGCACTTGAAGCAGGTGATGCAGTGCTTGCACCCACTGCATTCGTTGCAACAACAGTGAATGCATATGAAGAAAGATTTTGCAATCCAGAAATGGTGCACGAAAGTTGCGTTGTAGCGGAACATGTTGCTCCACCGGGAGTCGCCGTCACCGCATAAGACGTAATTGCACTGCCACCATTTGCAGGTGCTACCCATGTCACCGTTGCCGCACCATCGCCCGCAGTTGCGCTCGGTGCACTTGGCGTCGACGGAGTTGTTACAGGGATAGCTTGAATTTCGGTTGATGGAATACCAGCGCCCAAAATATTTATAGCAGTAACCGAAACGCTATACGTCGTTCCATTCGTTAAATTTCCCACCGAGCAATTACGTCCTGCGGCGTCGGTGGCGCAGGTAAAGCCCCCAGGGTTAAGAGTTGCGGTGTACCCAGTTATTGCGCTGAAACCATCAGATGCCGGCGCTAGCCAAGTAACTGAAGCTGCCGCATTCCCTACTGTTGCAGTGACTTTGGTTGGCGCGCCCGCAAGACAAACGGACATACATGCGTACAGCAACAAGTTGGGCGATTGAGTACCCTCGCTCAGACTTCCATTCACCATAGTGAGCGCGTTAGGAGTGGTGGAATCGAGTATTTGTTGCGCGACTGCAGTTGGTGTTGCCGTTGGTCTCAGCTCTAAAAGGCGTGCTACTGCACCTGCAACAAAAGGCGTCGCCATTGACGTGCCAGATAACAACGCCCATTCACTCGTGGAACTTGCACCAGTACCAGCAACTGGGCTGGTCCGATTGGAAGCAACAAATGGCCATGCTGATTTGATGTAATAACCTGGCGCCATGACATTGACGCAATCTCCATAATTTGAGAACCACGCTTCTTTGTTGTCGCGCTGCGAAGCACCAACGGAAATAGTTCCGTCTGTACAAGCCGGAGTCACATAGTTGCTACTGCCAATGTAAGCACCATCATTGCCGGCTGCCACTACAACCGAAATGCCATCATTCCCTAATGCAATAATTGCAGTTTCCAAAGAAGCGGAGTAGCCGTTTGTCGCGCCAAGGCTCATGTTGACTACCGCTGTATTCACTCCGGTGTGGTTGCTTGCTACCCAATTCACTCCTGCGATAACTGCAGAAACACTTGTTCCGTTTTCGCAAATTATTTGTGACCCACCCGGAAAAACACGAACGGGAATTATGCGTGCCGCTTTAGCTACTCCAAAAGTTGCACCCGCTGCGATACCGGCAACATGCGTACCATGCCCGCAGCCGTCTTCCGCAGAACTTAAACCCGGCGAGAAATATCCAGTGGTAACACGGGAACTGTTATCGGGGAGCACGAATTCACTGTGAAGACGACGCACGCCCGTGTCGATGATGTAGATGTCGACACCAGCGCCTGTCGTTGTATAGCTATAACGGCCGTCAAGAGGAGTAGCAGCTTGGTCGATGCGATCGAGGCCCCAGTTGTCTGCAGTCGTCCAATCAACTCCGTTAGGTGGGGCAATTGTTTGGTCAACAGCGGTCACTACTTTTTGATTAATTTCAATGTTTTCCACGCCAGCAAAACGCGACCAAGTAGCAGCCTCTGTTGCAGTAAGCATCACTTCAATAAAGTCAACGGCACCAAGCTGAGTTGATGCCACAAGCAAGCCGTCGGCAGACATTGCGTTGGAAACAGTAAGCGCAGATGCGTTGTCGCGGGCGAGAACAATGTAACTCTCGCGCACTTCAACTGCCGTTGCGGGTGCAGAGAATATAAACGCGGCGACCGACAGAACGCAGAAGACAACACAGGCTGTTACTCGCCTGAAATGTTCCCGCTTCATATTTCTAGTTTACGAACCCATTTCTGAGAGTTCGGTAAGAAATTAGCAATTAACGAGCCCGAAAAGCCTTGACAGTGAAGCTTGACTTCGTGATTTGCTTCATTTTGAGGGTCACCAACTTCTTTGTGGTGGTGAGGAGATACTTACCATTGCGGTATACATCAACTTTGCCCTTGCCAGAAATACGCAGTGTTACCTTGTCGACCGTGCGGCTCACCACTGACACTTTCGGTGCCGCATTCACGCTCAGCGTGTCACCTTCGGCATTTGCTGGGGCGGCGTTGCGAACGGGAACCAGAGTGGTTGGCGTTGTTACTACAGGTGCGGGAACTGTTGTAGGTACAGGAACAGTTGTAGGTACAGGAACTGTTGTAGGTACAGGAGCTGTTGTTGGTGGTACTTCTACCCCAGCGCCACCAGAGCCTGCTGCACTTGCTGCTCCGGTGAACAACAAGAGATTGACTGAGCCAACGGGGTCGGTCACCACATTCTGGGTTGCTTTAAGCGACACAGCAGAAGCAACTGCAGCAGGGGTCAATGAAGGTGACACTTCCAGCAAGAGTGCCGCTGCACCTGCTACGTGCGGTGTTGCCATTGATGTACCCGACAATGACCGTGATGCTGTTGGCGACGAAGTTGCAGCAGAAACAATTGCTGAGCCTGGCGCAAAAATATCGACACACGAACCGTAGTTTGAGTAGTACGCACGAGCATCACTTGCTTCCGTGGCGCCAACCGTCATGGCCGATGGCTCACTTGCAGGCGAGACTCCACATGCATTTGCGTTTTCATTTCCTGCGGCAACTGCCATGACAATGCCATCGGCAACTGCGCGCGCAACTGCTTCGTTCATCACAGGAGAGTACGAGCCCCCTAATGACAAGTTTGCTACTGCCGGTGTACCCGCAGTGTGATTCGCAATCATCCAGTCGATTCCTGCAATGACTCCGGCAGTCGTACCTGAGCCTGAGCAGTCGAGTACTCGTACGGGAACGATGGTTGCTTGTGATGCCACGCCAAAGGTAGATCCAGCAACTGTTCCTGCCACGTGTGTTCCGTGACCCTGACAATCATTTGTTCCATTGCCGTCGGAAACTGCAGTGAAGCCTGTTGCCATACGGCCAATAAATTCAGAATGACCGGCATACACACCGGTGTCGATGATGTAAGCGGTAACACCCAATCCGGTTTGGCGACGAGTAACCCTGCCATCGAGTGGCAATGCACGCTGGTCGATGCGATCAATACCCCACGAAGCAGCCAATACTGGCGTCGTCGTTGGCACTGCAGGCGCAACTGCAGCCGATGGTGCCGATGCAGGGCTGTTGCCGACCGCATTTGTTGCCACCACGGTCACGGTGTACGAAGTTCCGTTGGTGAGGCCAGCAATAACGCAACCGAGTTGAGTGGAAGCTGTACATGTACTGCCACCAGGAGCAGCAGTTGCCTTGTACATAGTAATTGGTGAGTTGCCATCGCTGAGTGGAGCAGCCCACGACACGACAAGTGCCCCATTTGCAGAAGAAGCCGATGCATTACGTGGAGCGCCAGGAAGCGCAGGAGGAAGCGCAGCAACAAAACTCCAGTTCAGCGCAACGTTTCCACGGCGACCATTCCATCCGTCAATGGCAATTTTGTATTCGGTTCCTTCAACGACGTTTCCTTCTACCTTGCTCCACAAGGCTGAAGAGTTCGGTGCATCGTCGTTCATTCCGAGAATGGTTAATGCACTCATTGCCGAGCCGGAGTAAACGCCTAATAGCGTGTCGAAGTTGCTGCCCTGTGTGGTCACACTCAGCACGCCGTTATTTGGAGCAACCCAGCGGTACCAAATAGACGCCGCGCCACCAACGCCACCATGAGTTGGTTCGCCAGTTTCACGAGTAGCGAGCGCAGTGCTGCCCGTTGCTGTTCCCGTGTCACCCACTACAACTTCTGCGGCTGCAAATGCATCGTTTGTGAGAGCTTGAAATGGTGTCGACGACACCACCGTTGAGGTTTCACTGTTTCCCGCGATATTCACTGCACGTACGCGGAAATAATGAACTACGTCGTTATTCAGACCAGTAACAGTTGCAGCAGTTGCTGTTGAAGTTCCATCGGCAAAAGTAAGCCAAGTAGTGGTGTTGGCAATTGCATATTCCACTACATAGTCAGTTACTGCAGCACCGCCATCGGAACTCGGCACGTTCCAAGTTAAGGCAACAGCATTATTTGTAGGTACAGCCGCCAACGCAAGTGGGGCCGTAGGGACACTTGGGCCAATGGGCAAAGTACTTGCTACGAAACTCCAGTTGAGCTTCACTGCACCTTTGCGAGCATTCCATCCGTCAACGGCAATGGAGTATTCGGTTCCAGCAACAACGTTGCCTTCTACTTTGCTCCACAACACACCAAGCTTTGGAGCATCGTCATTCGCTCCAAGGACAGTGAGCGCGTTTAACGCACTACCTGAATAGACACCGAGCAGGGTGTCGAAGTTGCTTCCTTGAGTAGTAACACTCAACGCACCATTCCCAGGAGCAGTAAAGCGATACCAGATAGAGGCTGCGCCACCAAAACCACCGTGAGTTGGTTCGCCAGTTTCACGAGTGGCAAGAAGAGTGCTGTCAACCACGGCGCCGGCATTACCTACAAGGGCTATGCCGCCAGCAAATGGGTCGTTAGCACCAAGAGCAAACGGACGAGCAGAAACAACGTTTGATGCCTCTCCGGTACCAGCGGTGTTCACTGCCTTCACGCGGAATTGATAAGAGGTGTTATTCGTGAGCGACATCACTGTTGTAGACAGGTTTGCAGAAACACCGTCGTCAAAAACCGTCCATGCGATGCCATCGGTGCTGAACTCCACTACGTAATCGGAAATGTTGGCACCACCATTGGTGCTGGGGGCAAACCACGACAGTGCAACCGACGCATTGCGAGCCTCCCCAACTAATGAGCGAGGCGCACCAGGAACAACCACAGGTGCAGCGACAAGGCTTCCCGAATACAACAATTTATTCGGTGACAAACTTCCAGCATTACCTACAACACCAGCAGTGGAATTAAGCACGAGGGCCTGTGAAATAGATTCAACAGTTGCTGTTGGTGTTTCTGCAAGCAAAAGCGCTGCAACACCCGCAACGTGTGGTGATGCCATAGATGTACCCGACCACGTTGCGAGAGCTGTATCGGAACCAATTGTTGAGGAAGTGATTCCTTGACCTGGGGCAAAAACGTCGAGGCAAGAACCGTAGTTTGAAAATGATGAACGAGCATCTGTTGCGCCAGTTGCTCCGACGGTGACCGCACTTACCTCACTTGCTGGCGAGTAGCGACATGCATTGGCATTGCCATTTCCCGCTGCCACAACAAACACGACACCATCGGTAACGCCGCGAGCAACCGCTGCGTTTAAAGCAGTAGATGCGGAGCCGCCAAGGCTCATGTTGGCAACCGCAGGAACTCCCGCTTGGTGGTCGCCGATAATCCAATCGATACCAGCAATAACACCCGAGGTAGAACCGCTACCCGAGCACGACATGACGCGAACAGGAACAAGCGTGACTGACTTCGCAACACCGAATGTTGTGCCACCCACGGTTCCTGCAACATGCGTTCCGTGTCCGTGGCAGTCGGTGGTACCGCGTCCATCGGAGATAGAAGTGAACCCTGCAGCAATACGACCCGTGAACTCGCTGTGCGTAGCAAGAATGCCAGTGTCAACAACATATGCAGTTACGCCTGTACCCGAGTTGGCATATGAATACGTATTGTTCAGAGGCAAGTTGCGCTGATCGATGCGATCGAGGCCCCACGTGGGGTTGGCTTGATCGGCAGAGATTGAGACGATGGAATCGAGTTCAATAGATTCAACGCTGGTATTTGCGGTGAGCTCAGCAACTGCAGCAGCCGATAAGTCTGCTGCGAAACCTGTGAAGACGTTACGGAACGAAGTGACATTGGTTGCGCCCACGGCACTAGCAATTGATGCCGCCACCGAGAACGACGCAGTGGATTTCAAGCGAACGATATAGCGACCACCGGCAACTGCTGATATGTCAACAGCTGGGGTGTCGTCAACAAGCCGGATGACTTTATTGAGTTCAATTGATGCAATGTCGGAGTCATTCCGAAGTCGCGCAACATCGGAAGAGTCGAGCGTAGCGACGAACCCATCGGCAGCCGAAGTAAAAATATCGGTGATCGTATTACCGAGTTGCATTTCCTTGCGCAACTTGCTGCCTAAGTTGCTCGCAGAATCGAAGGTGACGATGTACTCCCCGGCCGGAGCGACTGCCGACACAACTTGGGAAGGAAGAAGCGTTGCCAAAAGCGAGGCGCCAAGGACCCCGGCAAGCCCAAAGCTTGCGGCACGGATGGAAAATGGGCGGGGGGATGGGTTCTTCATGATTCCTACTTTCAGCGTACTCGCCGACATCATGAACCTAAATGAAAAAAGTTTGAATGTCTCGTCACCTCACGGTCAATGTGGCGGAGGTGGCTTTGGCTTTTGCTTTGCCTGCTTTCACCAGCACGGTCAAGCGGCACTGGCCGGCTTTTTTCAGAACAAGGCTTGATTTCTTAACAGAGCAAATTTTTGATGAAGCCCCAGCTACCCGCACCGAGACCACTGAACCCTTTGGCGTTGCCACACCTGCCACCTGAGCGGTGGCAATAAAACCTAAGGATTGCCCGGCTGCTGTATTGACAGCAGCTGTTGGAGGTGTCGAACTTGCCGTTGGCTGCGGGACAGAGGTCAACGTCGGAACGATGTCTTTCTCGCCATTTTGAGCGCCAAAAATGAAGGGATTCAATTTCGGAGCTTCAACCACCACTGTTGAAGTCGTTGATGACGGAAGTGTTGATGACGGAAGTGTTGACGTCGTTGAGGTGGTCGAAGTTGTTGTTGTCGTGGTCGAAGTTGTTGTGGTGGTTGTCGTCACGACGATCCCTGCGCCGGTGAACCGCACCACCGGCGAAAATAGTCGCTGTTGTGCATCTACAGTATTGACGGCATTAATTCCTGCAATACGTGCCTCATATGTTTTTGCCGGGTCAACTCCAGAAATCAAAACACTCCGGTTAGCCGATATCCCATCATTAACTTCGCCAAAGTTGGCTACGCCCACTTCACGAACTTGCACCACATAATCGGTGACGGGAACTGCTGGAGTAGTTGTTGGGTTACCCCAAGTCACTTGAACTCCTCCGCTCACTGCAGCAACAGCAACATTGGTTACAGAGCCGGGAACAATCCAACCAATGTTCGAAGATACTCGTGCGTACAAAGTAGGCAGATACCCAGTGCAGTAATTCGCCACTCCGTTGTCGCCCATGACGCCCAAGGCCCTACTTGCAGCCCCAGCCAAAACAGGAACACCGTCAACCGCAACTGTCATTGGCCCGCCACTATCTCCTTGGCAGACACCGGCTAAGCCGTCGCCAAACGTTCCACCTTTAACGCAAACATCTTTAGACGAATTATAGAAATCTGTAAACCGCGAAAAGCCTGCGCTATCTTCGCATTCCAGATCATTGGGGGAATCGCCAACCTTAGTGTTGACTTTTCTCAAAACCGGCGACGCAGTGCCATCAAGCTGTATACCCCACCCACTGAGTGTTGCGACGGAATCTTTTTCTGGCCACACGTTGGGGTCGAGCGCTACAGGTAAAGCCACCGGCTGCACGTTTGCTGAATACGTCACCGAAGTGCTGAGTTTGAGGAGCATCAAGTCGAGACCAACGCCATTAACACGCGCGGGGTAAGCCTCGCTCACACGAAACAAAAATGGGTTGACGAAGGAATCGTTGTAATTATTATTTCCCACTCCTACGTAGATATCCGCGGTCTTGATTTCGCCAGCAGAACTGCGCGGAACACAATGATCTGCTGTGAGTACCCATCGTTTGGCAATGAGCGAGCCTCCACACTGTGCGAATAACCACTTCGATTGATCGCTGGGGCTCGCTGCAACAGAATCGGGTTGAGCAGAGAGAAGCGATACCTGAAAGGGAACGGCACCAACTTGTGCGACTTCGCCACCTGCAATATTTTTCACTGCTCGAGCCAAAGTACTATCTGGAGATTTCGATGTACCTGCGTCCTTGTTTTGCACTACTGCAAACACAATTGCAATGGCTATGACCGCGCCAACTCCTAAACCCACAACTTTGCGCATTACTTTCCTCCGGGAAATTCATAATGCACATCAGAAAATGCGTCACGAGCGAATACATAAAAAAGCCGCAGAGGCTCAGAGCCATCGTTGGCAGCAAAATGTTCTGCGCCTTCAGGAATGAACACGGTGTCGCCAGCTGCGACACGAGCAATTTCACCATCAACGCTTATATAGCCAGCGCCGCTAATGAAGTAATAAATTTCAGCAGCATCGTGCGTGTGACCTCGTTCTGGCGCATCTGCCCCCACGGGAATCTCTGCAATGCCAGCCGTCAGTTGATTGCTCGCAGTGCGGTCGCCACTCACCAGGGTCCACCACTCCACCGCAGGCGCACTCCAGCTTTCCGTTGGGCAATCAGCAATACGGCGAATGAGGGGCGGCACAAGTGCAAACTAGTGCGCACAGCGCCGATGTTCTAGTCGGCAGGCCACACGTCGGCTGTAGACAACAACTGGTCACGAAAATCTGGGTGACTAATGCGGGCAAGCTCGTGTGACCGTTCGGCAATGGAAAGCCCCGACAACTCTGCCGCACCGAATTCTGTAATTACTACATCTACTTGATGGCGCGGCGTGGTGACTACAGAACCTTCGGGCAGGCGCCCCAAGATGCGTGACACTGTTTCGCCTTTCACCACGGTTGTTGAAGGCATACACACCAAACTGCGCCCACCCACACTGAGCCCTGGCCCAGCAACAAAATCTTCATGCCCGCCAATACCGGAAAACTGTTTTCCACCAATGGAGTCGGCAATGACCTGCCCTGAAAGGTCAACTGCCATTGCGCCATTAATAGCCACCATGTTGCGATTCTGCGCAATGATTTCCGGAGAGTTCACCACATCAACTGGTAAGAAGCGCACATCATTGTTGTTGTGAAGCCACGTGTACAAGTCGGGAGTTCCTGCCGCAAAAGTGGTGACCGAGAATCCATCAAACTCAGTTCCTTTTTTATTCGTTACTTTCCCCGACATATGTAAACGCATTAAACCCGACGTAAACATTTCGGAGTGAATTCCGTAGTCACCGCCAGAACCTGACGCGAGTTGCGTTGCTATGTGGTTGGGAACACCACCAATGCCTGTTTGCAAAGTGCACCCGTCGTGGATGTACTGCATTGCAATTTCTGCTATTTTCATTTCTGCTTCCGACGGAACAACATCGGCCAAATTGAGTGGTTCACGATCTGACTCCACCAAATAATTGATGTTGTCTACATGCACGCGGTGAGCATATTTTCCGCCACGTTGATCGGCACCAAGAGTTCGCGGGTAGTGCGGGCTCACTTCCACAATGAGCACTCGCTCTGGGTCGGCAATGACCCTTTCTATTTCATCGGTTATCGCACCAGCATGAAGCGACAAACTCACCCAACCGTCAACCGGCATTGCGCCCGCAACGGCAAGCACTCGCGGTTTTTTGCGCGCTAGTACAGGAGCAAAGCGGCGAAAGTCGGCAGGCACAAAATCGACATCGGCGCCGCTGTCGCGCAGAAACCGCTCGGCAGGCCCAAAAAAACCACTCTGCAAATGCACAGTTGGTTGCATGAAGAGTGCGAATAAGTCGGGAAGTAAAGCCCCCGATACCCGCAGGTCAACAAAGTCTGTACGTTCGCCCAACGCATGTAAAAAAGCCCCTGGCACGCCTGGCCCCAAGGGCACCGCAAGAGTATCGGTGGGTCGAATTGCCTGAACTGCTTGTTCCATGGGAACCGTTGAGGTCGTCATCGCACTCTCCTTTTACTCACCCTATATATAGGTCGAATTATTCCACCGCCGGCCTGACTACCCAATGGGCCTATTTCCATCTAGAGTAAAACCATGTTCAGTTCTAAAAATGCCCGTTCAACTCAACGACACCCATTACGCATAGTTTCCCTCGTTGCCATCTGCGCCACCCTTTCTACAGGTATCACCAGTTGCGGCAACGAAGAAAGTGGTGCTGTGCGCAACGCAACTATTGCAACTGGCACCACTTGCAAAAGCGCCGGCGAAGCGAAAACGATGTCGGGGACACCTTACATTTGCACCACCACGGAAGCCGGCAAAGTCTGGTATCCCATCTCCAAGCAACAAACCTGGATCTGCGTGAAACTCGGCGCAACACGCTTCATGCTCGAAGGCGTTTTGGCCGTATGCGGCAAGGTGAAAAGCGTCCGCCGTTGGTACACCACGTTGCCAGTCGCACTTACCATCAATGGCAAAGTTCTACCCACTTCCGACCCTGCAGCATTAGAACTTGCAGGAGAATCATATGGAATCGTGAAAAAAGCAACGGTTGCCGACCCAGAAAATACCGCTGTAGTTACTCCATAAGTTTGCGACTAGCCTGAGAGACCAGTAGGTCCATGGGGGATCTTGCTGGTAGCCAAGGGGGCCGTCATGGCTGTTATTGACAATGTTTCTGCACAGGGAGTTCCACCGCACCTTCGTGGCAATGGAGCACCAGTTCAAGAAGAACTCACGATCACCGACCTCAAAGTCACTGGCACTATTCCTGCACATCTTGATGGTCGTTATTTGCGCAATGGAGCGAACCCCATTACCGGAATGAGCGATCATCCATTTCTTGGTGACGGCATGATTCATGGTGTGCGTTTGCGTGAAGGAAAAGCACAGTGGTACCGCAACCGTTACGTGCAAACCCCGTACATCACCGACCCGTCACGCAACATTCTCGACATGGATACTGGTCTTGGCGACATGGCGATGTCGAAAGCCAACACGCACATCTTCGGTCACGCCGGAAAATTTCTTGCTCTTGAAGAAGGACACTTTCCTTACGAACTCGATGGCGACTTGAACACCGTTGGGCCAACGAACTACAACGGCAAACTCACTGGCTCCTTTACTGCTCACCCCAAGGTCTGCCCACTCACTGGCGAAATGCTTGCTTTTGGGTACTACTTTCTCGAGCCATACCTCACCTACTTGCGTGTTTCGCCAACTGGTGAAATGGTGCAAAACACCGTTATTACTGTGGGCGGGCCCACCATGATGCACGACTTCAACGTCACCGAGAACTACGTCATTTTCATGGACCTTCCCGCAGTATTCGACCTTGAAATGGCAATGCGCGGCGAGCTACCAATTCACTGGGACGACAACTACCCCGCACGTCTTGGTGTGATGCCACGCAATGGTGCCGATGCCGATGTGAAATGGTTCGACATCAACCCTTGCTACGTCTTTCACCCCATGAACTCATACGAAGAAGGCGACAACATCGTCATCGACGTTGCACGCTTCTCACACATTTGGCGTGACAGTGCCATGGATTTCCCACCACCAGTTCTCTGGCGTTGGGTCATCAACACCAAAACCGGCAAAGTATCTGAAGAGCAAGTGGACGATCGCCCTGGCGAGTTCCCACGCGTTGCCGATTCTGTGATTGGCCGCAAGCATCGCTTCGGTTATGAAATGTCTGCACCAGAACTTGGTGGCTCTGATTCGCCCCTTGAAGATCCGGGCGCAATTATCAAATACGACCGCTTCACTGGCGCTCGCACATCAATTGAACTTGGCAAAGGTCGCTCACCTGGCGAAGCCGTATTCGTACCAGCAGAGAACCCTTCGTCAGAAGACGACGGCTATCTCATGACCTACGTTTTCGACAAAGCAAAGAACACTTCCGACTTTGTTATTTTCGATGCGAAGACCATGAGCCAAGAGCCAGTTGCCAGCGTGCATTTGCCACGCGTGCCATTTGGTTTCCATGGCAACTGGATCGACGCAAGCACCGCCAACTAAACGCTACGCGAAACCAAACACATGACCCGCCGACAAATCATCGGCAGCACTAAATGCACGTCGTACAAGTGAGTCCATCAGTGCTGCGCCGCGTTCATTTGCAGGGTCAAAAGTGAGGATGCTGGCACCAAATGATGTGCAATAAAAGAGCACACCCTCGGTGAGGCCGCGCACAATTTTGTCGACATTTGCCCACTCACTTGGTACGCCTCCCTCTACTAGACCATCTACATAACGTTGTATTAATTCGTCTTGCATCTCTCGACGCATGTCGGTGGGCAAATTTGTGCCAATGAAGTACACCAAATCTGTTGTGCTCGGCGCGCGCATCGCCATTTGCCAATCGATGAGACCAAATGTTCCATCGGCACCAAAGAACATATTGTCGAGTCGATAATCACCGTGACACAAAGTGACAGGCCACGCTGAATACGACCCAATCCACTGTGTAATACGCGGTGCGAATTCTTCACACCACCGCAAAACACGAGGTGGCAATGTACTTTCATAACGCTCTAAAAATATTGGCCAACCAACAGCAAACATCTCGCCAACCATTGCTGTCATTGGGTCAGAGATATCGGGCATCCATGTGAGTTCATGAACTTCTGGTGTATTGAACCAGGAACTGTGTAGACGCGCTGCAGCATCTACAGCATCGCGTGCTTGTTGTGCAGTGGGGCCAAGTACTTGGTCACCAGACTGTGCTGGCGACATGTCTTCCAGAATTAAGACATATGGGTTCGCACTTGAATAAAAACACTGCGGAATACGCATTGCAGTAATACGAGAAGCAACTTCTGTGTAAAAACGATGCTCACGTTCCCACACGCCCATCATTTCCCCCATCATGAGCCCACCTGGGTCTGTGGTCGGCAACTTCACAATGAGCGTTTCAGGTAAATGTGCGGCCGAAATATGAACACGTGACAGTTGCCCCAAAAACCCGACACCTGCACCCACAGGTTCACTGCGTAGAAGTGTGACATCGCTCCCTAAAACAGCACTGAGCCACTCGCTTGAGACATCGCTCATTGAAATTGGTGTTGTCATATTTTGCCCCCCGACTCAATATGTGTAAAAAAGTGTGAGAACCCCTTACGTCGGCAAGAATACTCCAGTGAGCAGCATCGTCGTTTCAGAGTTGGCCTATGCCCCACCCGGGGTCGATCAGTTATTTTTTGATGTCAGCTTTGGAGTTGCACCTGGTGAGCATGCAGCCATCGTGGGCGCTAATGGCGTAGGGAAAAGCACCGTATTGCGCATCTTGTCGCAGGTGATTGAAGCAGATGATGGCGAGTACACGGTGAATGGCACCATGCTCACCATGACCCAAGAAGTGGGCATGTCGAACCCCAACGACACCTTGCGAGAAATGCTTGTTGAAGTAGCGCCAAAACATTTGCGCACTGCGGGTCGCGCTCTCATTGCAGCAGAAAAAGCACTAGCCGACGGCACTGACGACGGCATGGGTTATGCCACAGCGCTGGGCGACTGGGGCGACCTTGGCGGATACGAATTGGAGTCTGACTGGCAAGCAGCAGCGCAGCGCAGTGTGAAAACCCCTGTTGACGATTTCTCGCGGCGCTTGGTATCGGAACTTTCCGGCGGCGAGCGTAAGCGATTGGTGCTCGACCTACTTCTTACTTCTGGTGCCGATGTGCTCCTGCTTGACGAGCCCGACAACTACCTCGATATTCCTACACGCGGCTGGCTTGAAGAGGAAATTAAAAAATGTCGCTCCACCATTCTCATGGTGAGCCACGACCGCACACTTTTAGAACGTGTTGCCACCAAAATTATTGTTATCGAAGGGTCCGGATGTTGGAGCCATGGCGGTTCGTATGTCACATTCCCCGATGCACGCGCCAAGCGACAAGAACTACTTGGCGACGACCTCAAGCGCTGGAACGATGAAGAGCGTCGACTCTTTCATCACATGAAAATAATGAAACAACGCGCCGCGCAAAACTTTAAGAATGCGACAAAGGCAAACGGGGCCGAAACACGCTGGGAAAAATTTGTTGCTGCTGGCCCACCGCCGCCTCCCGTTCCCGACCAACACATTCACGTTCGTTTTCGTGGTGCCGACTCTGCCCGACGTGTGGTGAAGTTTGAAGAAGTGTCTATTGGCAGCCTCTTTCTTCCTTTTTCCGAAGAAGTGCACTTTGGCGAGCGCGTTGGCCTCATCGGCCCGAACGGAACAGGGAAAACCCATTTGCTCAATGCATTATTCGGTAAAAAAGAAGACTTGAGCGGAACAATTACTTTTGGCCCGCGCACTTCAGTGGGAATGTTCACTCAAATTAACGACCGCCCCGAGTTTCGAGGCCGCACATGTATCGACATTGTTCGCGACAAACTCGTTGAAGAAGAAAAGTCAATGCGTGCACTTGCGCGCTATGGCCTACGCAACAACGCTCGTCAAGAATTTCAAACATTGTCTGGTGGGCAAAAAGCACGCTTAGAAATTTTGTCGCTCGAACTTGCGGGTCACAATGTGTTGTTGCTTGATGAACCTACCGACAACCTTGACATCGAGTCGTCTGAAGCACTCGAGCGTGCACTAGACGGGTTTGAAGGCACAGTTATAGCCGTGAGCCACGACCGTACTTTTCTTGCACAGTTTGACCGCTTCATCATGATTACCGACGACGGCGAAGTGTATGCATTGCCCGATTACGAGGTTGCAATGACTGGCTTAGCCGCACCCGAGCAACTTGCTCAGGTGCGATTAGCAAAACCTCTTACTGCGTAAAAACTACGACCAGATACCACCGCTGCGGGTAAACACAGCAGCTTTACCTGCACCTTGGTTTGGCCCACCAGCAGCGAGCGTGTTGCCATCGGTAGAAAGTGAAACCGACCAACCGAAGTTGCCGCTTGCCGCTCCGTTGTCGAGCGTGATGACTTGTTGTTCTTTCCAAGCAGACTCGGTGCGGGCAAAGACCGATACAGAACCCTGGTCAGCATTCGCTTGGATATCGGCGCTAATGGCTCCTACAGCAAGCGTGCTGCCGTCGGCAGATAATGCCACGGCATAACCAAAGAGATCGCCAGCAGTTCCACTGGAAATATTCAATGTTTTCTGCAACGCCCACGCACCGCCACTACGCGCAAACACCGACACTGCACCTTCGTCTTTATTTCCATTCACATCGGCGTATACCGCTCCGATAGCAAGCGTGTTGCCGTCGGACGACAACGCCACTGAATAGCCAAACCAATCTTCTGCGTTGCCGTTGTCACCAACAAGAACTTTTTCTTCGGCCCAAGTTTTGCCTGAACGGCCATACACCGTGACCGAGCCCTGATCTTTATTGCCACTTACATCGGCATACAGTGCGCCGACTGCAAGAGTCTTTCCGTCAGCCGATAATGCCACTGCTCCGCCGAAAGCATCGCCGTCTGCAGCATCAGTAGGAGAAATAACATTTTGGCTACTAGCAACAGCCGCAGCAGTTGTTGTTGTCTCCCCAGCAATGGTGGTGTCAACGCTTCCAGGTTCAGAACTCTGTGTTGGATCGGTCGACTCAGTTGAACCTTCGCCCACCGTGGTGCTTGAGCCCGCCTGCCAGTCGAACAAGGTGGTGCTTGGGGCATTTCCATTTTCGTCGAGCGTGGTAGTGACTTCGGCGTTGCGGGTACGACCATCGCCTCCGCCGCAAGCGGTGAGTACTGCACCAAGCGCGAGAGTTGCGCAAACGGCAACAATCAATGTGTTTTTCCGTTGCTGAATCATGGTAATCCCCTATCAATAAATCTGAGTTCAGACTAGAGCCTTCTGGCCCCTCGTGCTAGTCACCCCCCGCTCTTGGTCTGTAGCCCTTAGCCTGAGCCAGTGATTTTGATTGATGCCCAAGGTTTAAAAGCCTCACGGCCGAACCGACCCCTCTTTGCCGATGTTTCTCTTACCTTGAACGACGGCGACCGCGTTGGCGTGGTGGGGCTCAATGGTTGTGGCAAGAGCACCTTATTGCGCATTATCAGCGGCGAGCTTGAACCCGATGCCGGTGTGGTGCGCCTTGGCCGTGGCACGCGCATTGGCGTTCTTCCTCAGTTACCTGTTTTACCCAAAGGCTCCGTGCGCGATGCCGTTGGCGAAGGTTGGAAAGGTGAAGCGGCATTGCATCGTCTCGGAATGTCGGAACTTCTCGACTCGCCCACCGACGAACTGTCTGGCGGGCAACAAAAACGTGTTGCACTTGCCCAACTTCTCGTTGCCGAATGGGATGCACTCATTTTAGATGAGCCCACCAACCATCTCGACCTCGATGCCATTGCATACTTAGAAGAGTGGCTCGCCAACTTTTCTGGCGGTCTTATTTTGGTAACGCACGACCGTCACGTGCTCGACCATGTCACCACAAAAGTTTTAGAAATCGATCGTGGCAAGGCGTACTTGCATGTTCCATTCGGCAAACATGCTGGCTCTGGCTATGCGGCGTATCTTTCAGCACGCATTGAACGTGAAGCACAAGCAGCTACCGATGAACAAGTGCGTAAAAACTTAGCCACGAAAGAACTCGCATGGTTGCGCCGCGGTGCACCCGCACGTTCCACAAAACCAAAAGCTCGTGTTGATGCAGCAAAAGCAATTGTGAGCCAACGCCCCGAGGCAGCAGCACGGCAAGGTGAACTCGGTTTGTCGTTGGGTAGTCAACGGCTCGGTTCAAAAGGTGTTGAACTTGATGCCGTCAGTTTTTCGTGGCCTGCACCCGGTAGTTCCACAGAAGGCGTGTTAGTACTTTCTCCTTTCACGCACGAATTAGAACCTGGTGACCGCTTAGGAATTGTTGGGCCGAATGGTGCCGGCAAAAGCACTCTGCTCGATCTCATTGCAGGCCGTCTCACTCCATCGCAAGGCCGCATTGAAATTGGCCGCACGGTGAAAGTGGGCTACTACGACCAACTTGGTCGCGACCTCAATGTGAACCAGCGCGTGCGCGATGCAGTGACTGGCGATAAGGGTGCGCCTTCCGTTGAAGACAACAACCTCATGCGCCAGTTCTGGTTCGATGGCGATGCGCAATTTGCGCCTATTCACACATTGTCGGGTGGCGAACGCCGACGTCTGCAACTTCTTCTCACACTTGTTGAACAACCCAATGTGCTGCTGCTTGACGAACCCACGAACGACCTCGACCTCGACACGCTGCGTGCACTAGAGGAATACCTCGACACCTGGCCGGGCATTGTTGTCGTGGTTAGCCACGACCGTGTTTTCCTTGATCGAACAGTTATTGAAGTACTTGCACTCGATGGCGTTGGCGGAGCGGCACTGGTACGTGGTGGCGTTGCCGGCTGGCTAGCAAACCGAGGCAAGGTTCAAGCCGCGCCACAAAAATCACACAGAATTGTTCAACAGTCTGTTGAGAAAACAGCACCAGTCGCTCCAAAGAAATCAACAAAGAGCCCGAGCACACTTCGCAGACTCATTGGCGAGGCCGAGCGCAAAATGGAACAAGCGACAGCCAAACAAGACGCTCTAACAATTGAGCTCGCAACGGCGGGCAACGACGTTCCGCTACTAACAAAGCTCAGTGAACAACTTGCACAAACACAAGTATCTGTTCAACAAGCAGAGGAGCAGTGGATCTCACTTGCTGCCGAGGCCGAGAGCGTCGGTTTGTCACTCGAATAGACAGAAATGATGAGCCCAACTATTCGGCTACGAAGCCGGCCCACGCTTTCATATATTCCACGAACCCATCGGAGAGTCCTTCCGATTTCAGTACCTCGCGAGACACCGGAGTACGACGTGGAATGAAAGCAGGGTCGGCTTTGTACATGTTGGGATAATTGTGATGCAAAATAGCCGCGCGGCCCAAAGCAACAATGTCGGCGCCCGACGACAAAGCAAACTCAGCATCGGCAGGGTCCATCATTTTTCCGGCAACGGCAAGGCGCACGTCTCCTCGCGGTAACGCTGCAAAAATATTGATGAGCTTTTGCCCTACATATCCTTCATCGCGTGCTTCTTTTTTCACATCCCACATCGACATGTCGATGATGTCAACCTTTTTACTCGCCACCAACCATGAGTACAGCTCACAAATTTCAGCAACCTTCATTCCAAATCGTTCTGGCGACAAACGCACAGCAACGGTGAAGTCTGGCCGGCACCGCGTGTAGATGCCATTAATAATATTCATCAGCACACGCGCTCTGTTTTCTAGCGAGCCACCAAATTGGTCGGTACGTGTATTGAGCTCGCTCGACAAGAACTGGCAAATGAGATACCCGTGTGCACCATGTAATTCCACGCCGTCGAAACCTGCATTGTCACAACGCACAGCTGCAGCAATGAAGTCTTCAATGACTTGTTCCACCTCTTCAGTAGTGAGTGCACGGGCACCTGTTTCTGGGTCGTCTGACGCACTCACGGGTTGCGCGCCAATGAGTTTTTCGGGCGACCGGTTGCCGGCATGGTGCAGTTGCACAAAGGCCAAACTGCCCGTTTTCTTAATTCCACTGGCCAGCACTCGCAACTCAGAAACGTGCTCTTTGCCAAAACAACCGAGTTGCCCAGGGAAACCCTGGCCCACTTTTTGGACGTAAGCGGCACATGTCATAGTGAGCCCGAAGCCACCCTGAGCGCGCATGGTGAGCCAGTTTTTTTCATCTTCCGACAACGTGCCATCGTCATGACTTTGCTGGTTGGTGAGTGGGGCAAGCATGAAGCGATTCGGCATTGGCTTGCCGTGGAGAAAACTCACTTCATCAAAAAGACCCGTTGTCTGATTACTCTTCGACAATCTCGGCCACCTGAATTACAGCAGAAATATTGGTGTAATTAGGCAAATCTGCCATTAAATCGGCCGTTACGGGCATTCCCATAGCATTTTCAAATGCAGCGACCGTGGGAAAAACAAAATGTACTGCGGCTTCATACGGGCCAGAAACGCCCTTATCAATTTGTGTACTCACTGGGTTCCACCCCTTCACCGCCATTGGCACATGCACAGTGCGGTAATAGTTGTGGTCAAAAGTTGACCCCTCGCCGGATGGGTACAAAACACTGACTCTGATCATGGGTGAAAATCTACTACGAAAATTACCCCTACTTTTACGCCCCTTTTTGAGTCCCCCTTGCGAAGTATCCACGATCGGCGTGTTCGTTTGCAATACATTAAAAGTCATGAAGAAGCGTGAACTCATCCAAGCCGTAGCCACCCATACCGATGTCGATAATAAGACAGCGGCCAAACTCGTAGAAGGCACCATTGACGTGATCCTCGCGAATGTCGCCAAGGGCGAGATCGTGAACATTTCAGGGTTCGCCAAATTTGCAAAAATCAAGCGTCCTGCTCGCATGGCGCGTAACCCAGCCACAGGTGAACAAATCAGAGTGAAGGCAAAAACAGTTGCCAAGATCACTGCACTCAAGGGCTTCAAAGACATCGCACTTGGCGTTGCTGCTGCACCAAAAGTGAACACAGTTCGCAAAGCTGTTCCTGCACCAGCCAAGAAAGCACCAGCGAAAAAAGCACCAGCGAAAAAAGCACCAGCGAAAAAAGTTGTGAAAAAAGTAGTCAAGAAGGCTGCTAAGAAAAAGTAATTTCCGTCTTTAAAGCCGCGGGCCTACGTGTAACAACGTGAGCCCGCGGCTTTTTTATTTCTCTTTTTTCTTTTCGATGTAACGCTCGGTGTGTTGTGTACCTGGCGGGTCAATTGCCCACGATGCGCCTTCACCCCATGTGTCGCCATAGATGAGTTCTTTCATCGGCGCACGCCGCACTGGGCCGTGGCTACCTGCAGGTTTGCCCAATGTAATGGTTGCTGAAATAGCCGTACCTGTTGGAATGTTTAAGAGTTCGCGTAACTCTTTTTCGACAAAGCCATGAAAACCAGTAAGCACTCCGCCATAACCCAGCGCACGAGCAGCAAGCAGCAAGTTCTGACATGCCGGGTACACCGATGCACCCTCTTCGGGGTTTGGCTCGCGATGGCGCACTAAACAACCCAACACCAGCACGGGAACATTGGGCATGTTCGTTACGTACTCATCCATTGTGCGAGCCATGCGCGCCTTCGGAGAATCTTCACGTACTGCACTACCTGTGTCATACCCATCGTTCACGCTTTTTTGAGACCACAACGTGCGTGCACCTTTGGCAATGAGTTTTTTCACTTCAAGCGACTGTGGTGAGTCGGTAAACACCATGAATCGAAATCCTTGACGATTCGAACCGCTTGGTGCGCGCGTTGCAGCAAACATAATGTCGCGCAACGTATCTTCGGGAATGGGCTCATTGGTGTAGCGCCGAATGGAACGCGTTGTCGCTAGACCTTCTAAAAGAGAAATGTTATGGAGTGCTCGTTCACTAGCCATTGTTACCTACTTCACTAATAACTTTGAATATCGTCAAGAATCTCAGCCACGCGCACCGACTGTTCCGGCGCAACATACCAACCACTCTCACCCATTATTAACTGGCTGACATTGTTCACCATCACTTCAAATGCATTAACTGGCGCGAAGTGTTCTACTTCACCGTTTAACACGAGCGTTGTGGCTTCATTCCACGAAGAGAACGCTTCACCCTCGCCCATCTGCGCTCTTCCCAACGACCCACGCACTTCAAGTTCTTGCGATGCAGGTAAAGCAAACGAACTGGTGGCTCGCACTGTGGTAGTTCCATTGATCACTGCTGCAACTTCCGTGGTGAGGTCAATTCCAGTTTCACCGAGTTCCCTATGAACACCGCCAAGGGCACACGTACCAGCGCCTCCAGCGAGTGCTGCCCAAGCATGCACTTGGTAACACCCCACATCAAGAAGTGCACCTCCACCCATTTGCGGGTTGAGACGGTAGTTATTGGTCATGTCAGACATAAACGTAAATCGTGAAGTAACTGCCTCAACGTCACCTATTGCCCCACTACGCACAACTTCAACAAGGCGTTGAAATCGCGGGTGCCACTGGGCCCACACTGCTTCCACAAGCATCACACCGCAGTCACTAGCTGTTGTAAACATTGAGCGCACTTCTGCTGCGCTGAGCCCGAGTGGTTTTTCACACAACACGTGCTTGCCAGCACGTATCGACTTTTCTACCCACTCCAAGTGTTGGCTATTTGCCAGGCTGATATACACCGCCTGCACACGTGGGTCGGCGAGAAGCTCTTCGTAAGAGCCGTAAACATTCTCGGGCTCTAACTGCGCCGAGCGCTCGGCATCGCGGCTCGCTACACCAAACAATGTTGCATACTGAGCAGCATGCACCGCAGGCGCCATTCCCTTACTTGCAACAAACCCAGCACCAAGAAAGCCCCAGCGCACTGTCATGGTTACAACTTACGCAATTGAGGCACCACAGGTAACGCGTTACGCCGTGCCGACTCTTCGGCAGCTTGCATAATGGCCACCACATTGCGCGACTGGACTGCATTTACTTCCATCGGCGTGCCGTTGTTCAGGTATTCAACAATGGAGCGATGGAAAGCCAAAGTGTCGGGCGCTACTACAGCAACCTCACGCACTGTTCCATCTTCATGATGCACGGTAAGTAGCGCTGGCAGGTCGGCAACTGCCGGTTCACCTGCGGGGTTCCAATTGCCCACCAAAGAGCCTTTGGTACCAAGAACATAAAACTTCGGCTTGCGTGCCGCAGCAAGGTCAGAGTGCACGAACGTAGCTTGCTTTCCACTCGCAAATGTCACCGTCACGTGTGCGTGGTCGGCGTTGGTTGCGTGTTTCCACACACGTTTATGGTTTTGGCCACTTACGTGGTCTACATCGTCAGGAATGATGTTCAGAATCTGATCGAGGAAGTGGCTTCCCCAGTCAAAAATCGCACCACCTGAAACTTCAGCATTTGAATGCCAATAGTCGCACGGACGCGAATACCCGCCCACAAAACTGTCGTAGTGGTAGACCTCGCCAATTTCGCCCGAACGAATAACTTCACGCATTGCCACAAAGTCGGCGTCGTACCTTCTGTTTTGGTACACCACCATCAGCAACTTCTTCGCTGCCGCAATTTCCATTAATTCATCACACTCTGAAGCCAACAAAGCCATCGGCTTTTCCAACACCACGTGAATGCCTCGCGATAATGCTTCCTTCGCCCAGGCGTAATGACTATTCGGCGGAGTTGACACCACCACGAGGTCGATGAGACCCGAATCGAGCATTGCCGTGGCATCGCTAAAAGGCGCAGCATTGGGGGCTAGCTCTAGTGCTGCCGTCACACGCTCGGGGTTCATATCGCAGACCGCTATGAGCTCGAGACCCGCTGTTCCCTGAACCGCCACATTGTGCTCGTGACCAATAGCTCCGTAGGCCAGAAGCCCGACCCGAATGTTGTTTTTCACCTAGGCGACATTAGCCACCTGTGTCGGAGTTCTACTGCTTCAGATCGTAAAAGGGTTACCCCTTTTTCATGATTTCCTTTAAAAGCACTACCGATTTTTCGCTTAGCGGGTCATGGGGGAAATACCGAGTAACTATTTTCACCACTTCGCTGTACTTACTTATTTTCAGATACCCGAGAAGCACCTCAATATCGTCCGCATCACGAAGTGCCCTTGCCGCTCTCACCTTCATTGCCAGTAAATGTTCAGGTGGCGTCACCGATACCCGCAACGATGGCCTATCAAAAACAGGTGTTCCCTTGCCCGCTTTTCCCGACATGTAACTTGAGGCCTGGTTATTTAACCACGACTTCGGCAAACCCAATTTCTTCGCTACAACCCAAGCTGCTTCCAACACTTCGGTATCGGGGGCAAATATTGCGTCGACATCACGCGTTGCTAAGCGCGAATGAAAAGCCAGCACCATTGCCGCACCACCAAAAACATGCACTTCACCCACGACTCCGCGCTTGGCACACTGTGCTGCCAGCAATTCAAAGGCTTGGTGCAATGTTTCGTGGCTGAGCAGTACTTCACTCACGTCATTACACGCCCTCAAGATCGTGGCGATCAATCATGACGCCACGGCGCCGCAATGCAGCAGGGCTATGCAGAAGTGCCTGCGCACGGCCTGCGGCAAGTGAACTTACCCACCATGCATTTTTAAGTGTTCTCGCTTCACTGTTGACCCATTGTGGGGGCACTTCTCCACCAAGCACACACAGGTCTTCTGCAATACCGGCGAGCAGTGCATCGAAGCGTATATCGCCAGTTAATTTTGGCTCTGCAGAAATCAACACATTGACCGGCGCTGCGTCTTCTTGTGCTCCACGCATAAATTCAAAGACGTAGCGCAACTTTTTCTTGTCGTCGTGCTCGGGTGATTGAGCAATATCGAGCGCAAGATCGGCAATGCGATACACCGCAGAATCGGGCAATACTGCAAGCGATAACTGATGGCCTGTGGCGGCAAGCAAACGTTGCAACACGGGCAATGTGGGTTCGCGTTTGCCCGCTTCATACGTAGCGATTGCCGACTGGCTCGTTTTGGCCAGCTCCGCAACAGCGCTTTGGCTCATACCAGCCTGCATACGGGCGGTACGCAACAGGTCTGCGGCAGTAGTTGAGCTCATATACCTGATTGTATATAAAGGGTGTTGCAAAAAGGCCAGCAAGCGATTCCAGCCGGGAACCTCTTACTGACC
The DNA here is from genome assembly GCA_945886445.1 of Bifidobacterium breve. GTDB lineage: Bacteria > Actinomycetota > Acidimicrobiia > Acidimicrobiales > Ilumatobacteraceae > F1-20-MAGs119. Next base: position 60,398 of record CAMCZG010000004.1, read on the forward strand.
TCGCGACAAGCCTACCGACGCATTTTCACCATGGGCATGAAATGACTACTCTTGGGTAACAAGCACAGGGGGCGCCATGTCAGAGTCAGATCAACTGAAACACACCTACGGAAAAATCAACAAAGAATACGGCTTCTCTCTTGCCACTTGCCCGCCCGAAAAAGACGGCCCCATTTACATGGTGAACCTCATGAAGTACCACGAGGTTGCGCAGTACGACGGTACCGACACCGAAGCTGCGGCCATTAGCGGTCGTGAAGCCGATGATAAATACAACCCAGCATCGGTGCTCAACAAAATTGGTGCCGACATGGTCTTCATTGGCGATGTCACCGCAAACCTGTTGGGCAATGAAGATTGGGACCGTATTGCCGTGGTTCGCTACGCAACACGCAAGTCATTTATCGAAATGCAATCGCGCAAAGACTTCAGCGAGAAGCATGTGCACAAAAATGCAGGCATGCAACGCACCGTCATTGTGTGCTGCCGCCCAGAAGACACTTCCATTGACACACGCGTGCGCCCCACCCCATCACTTGAGCTACGCACAGTGGCAATGATTGTTCGTCAAACCCCACAACGCGATACCGCTTTTGCTGCACTTCCTGAGGCAGTGAACTTTGCTGCAGAAGGAACCATCGTTAGCGACGGCCGTATGTGGGACACCGTGCAGTTCATCCCTGTGCAGTCGGCCGACGAAGTTCCTGCCATTGCCGCACGCGTTGCCGATGCAGAGCCCGGCACCGCATACGTAATGGCTGTTCGCGTTACCCTCGACGCCTTCACCGCACGCTAATTTTCTGATGTTTTTAGAAATTGATCGCGACAATATTCGCAATTTCCGCATCAACATTGGCGGCGCTTCTACAGATCCAGGTCCTGGCCAAGTGGTCATGCACATTGAACGTTTCGCACTCACCTCAAACAACATTAGCTATGCACTGGGCGGTGACTTTCTCGACTACTGGGGCTTCTACCCTGCCGAAGAAGGTTGGGGTCGGCTTCCTGCCATGGGTTATGGCGTAATAACCGCTTCTGCACATCCCGATATTGAAGTGGGCGGCCGTTACTTCGGTTTCTTCCCCGTTGGTGATGTTCATGTTGTCGATGCACAACCATCACGCACTGGTTTTACCGACAATGCACAACATCGTGAAAAACATGCCATGGCCTACCGGTCATTTGACAAAGTTGAACCAGCAAGTACAGATGCTCAGGTCATTTGGAATGAAGATGCCGTTCTCATTTTCCGTGGGCTCTTTCTCACGTCATACCTTGCCGACGATTTTCTTGCCGACAAAAACTTTTACGATGCAACACAGGTCATTGTCACCAGTGCTTCAAGCAAAACATCACTTGCCCTCGCCCACTGTTTGAAACTGCGATCCAATATCAGTTCAGTTGGGCTCACCTCTGCGAGCAACAAAGCATTTGTTGAGTCAACAGGCCTTTACGACCAGGTGATCACTTATGACGATATTGAAACCTTGCCTGCCGACAAAACAAGTGTTGTGGTCGACATGGCTGGCAACACGCTTGTTGTTGGCCGCATCCATGAACACTTCGATACCGAGTTGAAATACTCGATGAGTGTTGGGGCAACACACTGGGACAAGTCGGCATCATCCACCAACATTCTTGGTCCGAAACCACAGTTCTTCTTTGCCCCTGGCCAATTAGTAAAGCGCGGAAAAGAATGGGGCCGCGAGGTTATTAACCAGCGCCTCGATGCAGCTCTCGACATTTTCATTAACGATGCACGCACATTCAGCACTTTTGAATATGCACAAGGCCCTACTGCAGTAGAGCGCGTTTACACCGGTCTAATTAATGGAACCGTGCCGCCCCAATCGGGCAACATTTTAAGTATGTAGAAAATCGTTACACCGGCAAGGTGTAACTGTTCTCCAACTCATCTTGCAGCACTGTTGCTCTGGTTCCCGATGTATCGACCACAATCTCTTCATCCAAAATGCGTGTGCGGAAACTCCAGCCCTCCGGCATCTTCAACCGCGCACCTACGTCTTTGAGGTTGCTTGCATTCAGCCCCGGGTCAACAGCCACGCAATACGCCTGCATGATGTATGCGAGACCATCGGGGTTCACAAGTTCATGAACTTCAGAGCCGGCATCGAAGAAGAATACTGCCCCTCTATTCACATGGCGTTCTGCATAAAACTTCGGCGACGGATCTTTACCTAATTCCACTGTTGCAATGCGGCGCATCGTGAGCCCGTTGAAGTCGCGAAAGATTGGCTCCACTACAGCAACCTTTGAACCAAACGCGTCGAGACACCAGTAACGAGGACCGTTCAACTTCACAAACACCGCACCCATCTCTTTGGCAATGTCGTCTGCATTCAAAGTGTCCCATAACTCTTGTGGGCAATCGTTAATGAGCTGTGTTCCATACACTTCAGCAACTAGGCCTTCTTCACGCAGGAAAATGGCAAGAACTTCTCCGTAGCGCACTCCGCGCATGTTGCTATGAACTCGTTCTGGCTTTGCTACTTGCGACATGTGACCTCCACGTGGAACTTGTAAACAGTGTAGTCAAGGTGCTTCGTCGTCAGTTCCTTGGCACCTCAGCACGCGATTCGCACACAATAGGAACATGCATGGGCAAGAAATAAAAGTTATACCTAAAGTTATACTTTTGTGTTACTCTCCAAATATGGCTCAAACAATTGGCCCAAAAGGGCAGGTGGTCGTTCCCAAGAAAATTCGTGATGCACTTGGTTTAAAACCTGGAGACTCGGTCGTTGTTCATCAGCACGGAAACCAAGTCATCATTGAATCAACAGCTTCACAGAAGGCACTTAAGGGAATTTTTGCTGGCCTCAACTTGCTTCAAGATCTTGAAGAAGAAAAGCGAATCGAGCGCATGCGATGATCTGCCTCGACTCTTGGGCAGTTATTGCTTGGGTGCTCGGGCAAGAACCCTCTGCAGCTCAAGTTCAAAAAGTCATTTCACAGCGTCCTCTTATTTCCACCGTCAATATTGCCGAAGTTTTCTACATTGTCAAAAGGAAAACCGATGAAGACACGGCGCAGCAACTCATCAGGGATTTACGCAGTCAGTTGACGTTCGTTACTGCTGACGAAGACCTCGCAGTACGCGCTGGTCTTATTAAGTCAAATAATCCCCTGGCCCTCGCCGATGCATTTGCCCTAGCCACCTCAGCAACACGCAATGCGACTCTTTTGACTGGTGACCCTGAAATATTGAGATTAAAGGGTAAGTGGAAAGTGCGCGATATTCGCTAGCTCCGCTTCGCTGAAATGTAACCATTTAAGAACCGCTACTATTTCCCCAAGCATTACTTCAGGGGGAAAAATGTCATCAGAACTTCGCGGCTTAGCAGGTAAACGAGTACTCATCACAGGAGGCGGAAAAGGCCAAGGAGCAAACCACGCTCGCGCCTTTGCCGCAGCAGGCTGCGATGTAGCCGTGCTCGATATCGACCACGACATCAACAACATTTACCCTCTCTCCACAGCAGCAATGATTGCCGAGACGGTAAAAGAAATTGAATCTTGTGGTCGCCAAGCCGTGGGAGTTGTTGCCGACCTTCGCGACGAACTCCAAGTGAAAAAAGCCATTGATGAAGTCATCGGCCGCCTCGGACAAATTGACATTGTGGTGAACAACGCGGGCGTTGCAGCACTCGACACCATCCATGACATGCGTTCCGATGTCATGAACGCCGTCATTGACACCAACTTGAAGGGCGCAATGCACGTTGCCAAATACACAGTTGGCCCCATGATTGGTCGCTATCTCAACGGCGAAGAGTCAGGAAAAATTATCAACATCGCTTCTGCTGTAGTGGGCTCAGGTCATGCCATGTTGTCGCATTACGTTGCTGCAAAGCACGGGGTTGTTGGCCTCACATCGGCATGGGCTATGGAACTCAGCGAATTCAATATCAACGTGAATGCCGTATGCCCTGGCACCATCGAGCCAGGCGCTGGCAGAGGGTCGGGAATGGTGCAAGGACTTTCAGGCGCAATGGACATGCCCCCAATGGAAGCATTCGAAACATTTTCGGCGCAAGGAAACATGCCAGGAAGCAAGTGGCGTTGCACTTCTCAAGACATCACCGACATGGTTCTCTTTCTTGCTTCCGACAATGCACGTGTTATTACCGGCGCAATCATTCCTGTTGATGGTGGTCAAATGGCGAAATAGTAGCCATTTCAACTTTGGCTACTAAGAAACTTTCAACGTAATTGTTTGAGAGGTTTTCTTACCCTTTGCAGTGGTGACCGTAACAGTCACTTTGCATGAACCTGCCTTCAAGCCCTTCACGGAATTTTTCACCACTTGACAAATATTCTTCGAGGAAGCTGCCACAACTGCAGAAACTTTTGAAGTTTTCGCTTTGGTCATCTTTGCCAAAGTTATAAGTGTGGTGAACGAAGAAGTTTTGGAAATTGCCAAGGTTTTTTTCGCCGCTGGAGCTTTTATTTTTAAACTTGGATTCGGGGCCGAAAAGTGTTTCAAGTTGAAGTCGACAACTACCCCACCAGAAGCTGAAGCAAAGGTGAGTACTTGTGGAACCTCTACCGCAGCAGCCGTACCAGTTTTCTCAAAAATTGTTCCCGTCAAAACACTTGAAGGGTTCGCCATCAACGTTGCGACATCTGCAGCGGAAACAGCACCTCCGGCCTGCGACATTGATGCCGCCATCATCGCGAAAGGAACGTACATCTTAAAGAATGCGGGGTTTAACGATTTCCCATTTTCTTGCGCTAACCCTGCTACGCCAAAGTCGGCTGGCACATAGTGAGGACCTTCAACTGTGAAATTGTATTGAAGGCTGCTGGTGGATGCGGCTACTTGAATTGTCGACGCACTCGTTGATATCCAACTTCCACGAGCGGCTTCGCGCATGACGGCAGTGTCCATCATGTTGAAAGTTGCAAGAATATATCTCTGGTTAGCCATATTTGCTTCACAATTAGTTGTCCACTGACTTGCTTTGCATGCCTGAAACACACTGTCGTTGCCATTCATCTGCACAACAGCTGCCCAAGGGATGGGGCGAGCCGTCAAAGTAATGGTGAAGAAGCCATCGGCACCTTTTACAACTGAGTACGAGTCATACGCGCCAAGCAACATCATCGAAGAAGGGTCGAAGTCGCCAGTGCGAATCACAACTGTGTAGAGGCCATCGCGTAATCCAGTATTGGTCGTGGAGGAAAGTGTTGTAGAAAGCGGATCGTAAAAGTTCAGGCTGAGGCTCGCTAAAACACCATCTTGCTCAGGCGTCGAAGATGTGCCGGCATATCCAGCACTCAATTTGGCGACAACATTGACTTCCTTGTTTCCTGCAGAATCAAGATTGCCCAATGCAAAATTCGAAGGATTCACTTCACGAAGCACTCCACCAGTTGGAGTGAATGCGAACTGCTGAATGCAATATTCAGCTGCCGCATCGGTTCCACATGACGGAAAGTTGGCGCCACTTGCAGGGTATGCATGCACCGGAGAAACATCGCTCATTGCAAACGTGGACGTTGCCAAGAACGCAACACCTAATGAAAACTTCAACTTACGACTCATGCGAATCTCCTTGTGCATCAACGTCCACAAGTTGCCGCTCAAGCCAACATGCTTCAGTGAGTAGCCAACGGCTCCCTACTCACCACAATACGCTCATCGACCACTACATATGGCGTATTAGGAAAATAGCGCCACCAGTATGAACGAATATGCGAGGTAAATAAGTAGCTCAGTCGCTCAAGTGTTGTTCATTGCGGCTGTAACGCCACCACATTGATGACCCCACAATAATGGGCAAAAACCAAGTGAGCGAGCGATACAAAAGTGTTGCACCCGTTGCATCAATGGTGCTTACCCCTGCCCTTTCCAGCAATGCAATCAACCCCAATTCCGCAAGACCAGTGCCGCCAGGTATAGGCGACAGAGCAATCACTACTCGTACGAGCGAAAAAGCGACGAGCGCTTCCCACAAAGAAAGACCCTGCACTTCAAAGACCACTGCAGAGGTCCATAAACATATAAAACCTGCTGCCAAAGTGCCTACAGAGGCAGCAAAGATAACTGCCCATCTTTTTCGCAATAATTCAAGGAGCCCCACTCGCATCTCTGCAGAAAATGCAAGCGGCTGCGTGCGTTCCACAACTGCTCGGGTACGAATAAACCGTTGCGAAATTTTACGTAGCAAAAATGCTCTCAGCCATGCCGAGAACCTTCCCACGAGTAAAAAGAGTTTTGCAGATCGCAATGCCATCCACCAGAAAACAAGTGAAAACAAAATGATTGGCACGCCAACCAGCACGGCTAAAGCCTGCGGAGAAGTTGCTGTTCCTTTTATGACGGGAATCGTAAGAAGTACAACGGGTAAACCCCATGTAGAGAATGAAGGCACAACTGCAGTCGCAATAATGGACGATGCAATTGAAATGTGCGCTATTCCCCACCGAGTAAACATGTGAATGCGCATTCCGGTACCCACCAGCCCACCACCTAAGGCAATTCCATAACCCGCCGCAAGTGCCGACTGATCTGTCATCACCGCTTGGCGCAGTGTCACCCCTGGTGAGCATGCAGCAAGGAACGCTCCCCTCGCAATGATCATGACGACTGCCGCCCCCAAGAGAGGAAGCAATGAAATGCGCGGCAATGCAAATAGCCGATCCCAAATATCAACAAGCACTGTGCGCTGGAGAAAGGCAAGCGAGCCGACGATTACGAGAATCAATAAAGGGCCAAACACTTTGCGCATTGATGTGAAACCTAACTGCCACCCACGCAAGGTGACTGCGACTTTTGCCTCACCACTTGAGCGCTCCCGGCATGAATCGAACATGCGACCTGCGGTTTAGGAAACCGTTGCTCTATCCCCTGAGCTACGGGAGCGGGGATGGTGCGAAATGTGGTGCGAAACTCGCCGACACATCTGCATCACCATCAGTAAGGCTAGTGGGGCATGACCACAGAAGGAATAATGCCCTCAAAATCCGCTGTTCATGTTTGTGGCCACTGATTTGCCTGCGAAAACGCATTCAGGGCGTCAACGAAC
>CAMCZG010000005.1 GCA_945886445.1 Bifidobacterium breve
TGCTGAGTTTGGGCTGTGGCGCGCGATGTCTGGTGCAGACCAGGTGCACTCACTGCAGGTGCTGCGCATCTTTGAGCAGTGGGAACCACAAGCAACTCGCGAGGAAAAGAGTGCCGCATTACTACACGACGTAGCTAAGGCAATTTCCCCGATGAGTCGTATGGCGCGAAGTGTGGCAACGATCGGTAGTTTTCGTCGCGAGAGATGGCGTTGGTATCGCCAACACGAATTAATGGGAGTTGAAGCTCTCCAAAGAGTTGGCTCGTCGCAACGCACTATTGAACTCATAAGGCGCAGTGCACAAGATGCGGTGGCGCTGAATCTTTATAAAGCCGATGACTCGGTGTGACTACTCTGGCAGAAAGCCCACGGCATTTTTGGCGCGATCCACAGTAGCGCTTGCCACTACACGAGCCTTCTCGGCCCCAACACGCAAAAGTCGTTGGAGTTCGGCTCGATCATTCATTAGCTCGGTATAGCGCTGTTGTATGGGGCTCATCATGGCGCAAACTGCCTCGCCTGCATCAACTTTAAGTGCACCGTATTGTGAATAAGAACTGGCGAGTTCCTGTGGCTTTTGCCCAGTAGCTGCCGACAAAATGTCGAGCAAATTAGCTATGCCTGGTTTAGCGTCTCTGTCGTAGGACACTTCATTGTCACTATCGGTCACAGCACGTTTAAATTTTTTCATTATTGAGGCAGGGTCATCGAGAAGATAGATGCATCCAGATTCATTAGTCGTTGATTTCGACATTTTGTTTGTTGGCTCTTGAAGATCCATGACTCGCGCTCCAAGTGCCGGCGTTACTGCCTTCGGCAAAACAAATGTTTCACCAAAACGATGATTGAAACGCATAGCTATGTCACGAGTAATTTCAATATGTTGCTTTTGGTCATCGCCTACCGGCACTTCATCAGCGTCGTACAACAAAATGTCTGCTGCTTGCAAGGCTGGATAGGTGAAGAGACCGGCAGAAACAAATTCGGCTTCACGCTTTTGTGACTTATCTTTGAATTGCGTCATTCGTGATAGTTCGCCAAAAGAAACGGTGCACTCCATCATCCAAGAAAGTGTTGTGTGCTCAACCACATGGCTTTGTACAAAAACTGTTGCAACATTCGGGTCGAGACCTACGGCAAATAGCATGGCAGCCAATTCCAGTGTGTTCTGGCCAAGCACCCCTGGTGATTCCGTCACAGTAAAGGCGTGCAAGTCGACGATGCCGTGAAATACGTCATTTTGGTGTTGTCCATTTACCCACTGTTGGAGGGCGCCTAAGTAATTACCTAGGTGAACAGCGCCGGTTGGTTGGATGCAAGATAAGACACGAGCCACGGGCGGACTGTAGTCGTCGAAAGGGGTCTCTGGCGAGTATGTTTTCATCTGTGAGTTATGACGTCTCAACGGCCGTGTTTGAGGGCCCATTCGACCTTCTTTTGCACCTCATTTTGAGGGAGCAGGTCGATATCCACGAAGTCTCTCTTAGTACCATCGTCGATGCGTATCTCACCGAAATTGAGAAAATGCAAGGCCTTGATCTCGATATCGCCACCGAATTTCTCCTGATCGCTTCAACGCTCGTTGAGCTGAAATCGCGCCGATTGCTGCCTGGTAAAGAAAATATTGATCTCGACGAGGAATTTGCGCTGTGGGAAGAGCGTGATCTTTTGCTGGCGAGGCTCCTTGAATGTAAGACGTTTAAAGATGTATCGCTGGTATTCCAACAGCTGGCAGACCTTGCAGATCGAGCCTTTCCCCGTACCACCGGACCCGACGAGAGGTTTTCAGAACTACTGCCCGACTTAATGGAGGGCGTGACCCCATTCAAGTTGCATAAGGCAATCTTGAAGGCGCTCGCCCCGAAGCCCGAACCACACATTGATTTTTTCCACGTCGCTCCAGTTCGATTGAGCGTTTCTGAGGCAGTGAGTGAATTGATGGATTCTTTGCCAGACATGAAGGCCATTACTTTTCGCAACCTCACCCGCGGTCATGAAGCGCGATTAGAAGTTGTGGTGAGGTTCCTTGCCATTTTGGAAATCTATAAACAAGGTTTCATTGAACTCAGCCAAGAAGATCGCTTTGGCGATATTGAAATTCGCTGGATAGGCGATGAAGGTTTTGCCACCGTAAATGCATTCTCTATTGACGACTATGAAGGATGAGTAGAAGGTTTCACATGTCAGATGAGGTCCTCAATATAAACGATGATTCTTCATTCATCACTCCCGAAATCATTCGGGCGATGGAAGGTATCTTGATGGTGGCAATCGAACCTGTTCCTAGTGAATTACTTGCGCAGTTATTCGAAATGCCAGTTTCCATCGTCGAAGAAATGGCAGCTCAACTCTCTGCAGTTTATGAAGAGGCAGGGCACGGCTTTCAGCTTGTACAGGTGGCGGGTGGATACCGGTTTCAAAGTCATCCAGTTGTTTCAGCATACGTAGAACGTTTTGTACTCGATGGGCAGCGCGCCCGACTCTCTGCGGCGGCGCTTGAAACGCTCGCCATCGTTGCTTACAAACAACCAATTTCGCGCTTACAAATTGCTTCAGTGCGTGGTGTTGACCCCGATGCGGTGCTACGCACGCTGCACTCGCGGGGCTATGTAGAGCATCGAGGTCATGATGATGGTCCTGGTCAAGCGGTGCTGTGGGGAACAACTCAACTTTTCCTCGAGAAACTAGGCATCAACTCGCTTGGTGAGTTGCCGCCACTAGCGGAGTTTGTGCCAGATGCGAGTGTCGTTGAGGCTCTAGAAAATACATTGCGTATCTCTCCACTCGATGATGCAGGCTCTGCGCCAGATCAAAATCTGTGACGGAAATGTCAGATCATTCACAAAACGAAGATACCGAGTTGCACGAGGGCGAGCGCTTGCAGAAAATCCTTGCCGCATTGGGCTGGGGCAGTAGGAGAGTGTGCGAAGATCTCATCAGCGAAGAAAGAGTGACGGTCAATGGCGAGATTGCCATTCTTGGTCGTCGTGTCGACCCGCTTGTTGATTTAATTTGTGTTGATGGGGCGCCCGTGGGGGCTCGTCCAGACTTTGTTTATTACTTGCTGAATAAACCAAGAGGAGTGATCTCTACTGCAAGCGACCCACAGGGCCGCGAGACTGTTATCGATTTAGTGCCTAGTGAACCTCGTGTATTTTCTGTAGGTCGATTAGATTTCGATACAGAGGGCCTTTTGTTGCTCACCAACGACGGCGAACTGACGCAGTTTCTTACACATCCGAGTCAGGGTGTAGAGAAAGAGTATCTGGCGATGCTTCATGGCTCTCCACGTTTGTCCGATAAAGCATTGCGCAAATTACGTATTGGTGTTGAGCTTGAAGATGGGCTCACTTCTCCTGCGAAGGTGAGTCAGCGCAGTGACAACACGGTGACAGTTGTTATTCACGAAGGACGTAATCGCCAGGTGCGGCGAATGTTTGAGGCTGTTGGCGAGGAAGTAGAGCGATTAGTGCGTGTTCGTATTGGCCCGCTAGTGGACAACAAACTGAAGCCGGGAGTGTGGCGTGACCTCACCCTTGCAGAGCGGAAAGCGCTCAGTGAATTTATGTCGAAATCATCTCGGCGCTAGATACCCCAATCGCTAGAGTAGAGACGTGTCGGTTCAGCAAAGTATCAATATTGTGGGTCTCGGGCTCATTGGCGGCTCAATTGCAGCTCGGCTAACACAAGAAGGTTTTCGAGTGCAGGGAATTGACCCATTGGCGAGTCGTCAAGATGAAGCACTCAAGGTTGGTTATATTTCTTCAGTAGGTCTCGACGTCGATGCCCACATCACTTTTGTGTCTGTGCCTGTGTCGCAGCTGACCACCGAGGTCGAAGCAGCACTACGGGTAACCAGCGGAATGGTGACCGACGTCGGCAGCGTGAAGGCTCCCGTTGTACAGGCCATCTCAGATCCCCGTTTTATTGGTGGGCATCCGATGGCAGGCTCAGAACTTGAAGGTATTCAAGGGGCAGACGCCGAACTTTTTGAAGGCGCTACGTGGATCCTCACTCCTACTGATTCCACTGACGACCGAGTTTTTGCTGAAGTTGCTTCCATTGTCCAACTCATGGGAGCAAACATTCTCGCTGTGACTGCAGAGCATCACGATCGACTGATTGCAGTGGTCAGCCATGTTCCGCATTTGACGGCGGCAACTCTCATGAGCGTTGCCGATGCTCAGTCAGAAGAGCATGCCTCGGTGTTGCGAATGGCCGCAGGAGGCTTTCGCGATATGACCCGAATCGCATCGAGCAAGCCAGGCATCTGGCTCGACATCTGCCGGGAAAACCGAGCAGCAATTTTGGAAACACTCGATGACTTCATTTCCGAGTTAGGGCAACTGCGTACCATCATTGATGGTACAAAAACAGGAGAGCTTGAAATTTTTCTCTCCAAGGCAAGAAAAGCCCGGTCGCATTTACCGGCACGCGTGCGTTCGTTGGAAGACGTCGAAGAAGTTCGTATCCCTATTCCCGATCGCCCTGGTGCTGCCGCAGAGATATTCACACTCGCCGCCGCGCTCAATGTCAACTTGGCGAGTTTTGAAGTAGTGCATTCGGCTGAAGGAGAACGAGGAGTCGCCATCGTTCTTGTCGACAAATCGCAAGTGGAATTACTTCGTGGTGGTCTTATCGGTCGTGGCTTCAAGCCAGGTCGTTAGTGTGTCTCAACTTTTAGAAACAGCTAGCGGCCCGCTCAATTGTGTGGTCGAAGTGCCCGGCTCAAAGAGTATTGCTAATAGAGCACTCATCTGCGCGGCCCTAGCAGGTGCAGGCTCACGCATTACGAATGTTCCAGATGGCGACGATACCGTTGCAATGCTTGAAGCTTTACGTATTTTGGGTGTGGCTATTTCTCAAGACGGAGGAAACGTTAGTTTTACTTCGGCGCTTGACCTTGAAAATGCTGAAGAGCTGAGTGTTCATGCTGCTTTGGCCGGAACGTCATCACGCTTTCTCACGGCTCTCGGTGCGTTACGCAAGGGCAACACCTTGATTGATGGCTTTGAAGCATTGCGTCAGCGCCCGATGCAAGATCTACATATTGCACTGCAGCAACTAGGCGCAACCGTTGCAAGCGAACTGGGCAAGTATTCGCTTCCCGTAGTAGTGAACGGGGCAAGTGCGCATGGCGGTGAACTCACTTTGTCAAGCTCGGTCTCGAGTCAATTTTCCAGCGCTATTTTGCTTATTGCGCCGTATTTAAGCAGCGGTCTCAGACTCAATATTGAAGGTGAGCGCGTTTCTGAGTCATACGTGATGATGACGATCGGAGTGATGAAGGCATTTGGGGCAGATGTATCTATAGAGGCGCAAGAAGACACATTGCTTCGTATCAGCGTTCAGCCTGGGGAATATGGCGCAACTCAGTATTCCGTTGAACCCGATGCTTCTTCGGCTTCGTATCCTCTTGCATCAGTCGCTATTTGCGGTGGCGAAGTTTTCATTCCAGCCATGAAGCAGCAATCTCTGCAAGGTGATACCGGTTTTGTCTCACTCATGGAGAAAATGGGTTGCATCGCGCGTTGGGTCGATAATGGCGTGTACCTAAAACGAGATCCTCATGTGATGCTGCAAGGGCTCTCGGTTGATCTGAAAGACATGTCCGATTTGGTTCCCACCGTTGCAGCGGTTGCTCTGTTTGCACAAGGGGCAAGCACAATCTCTGGAGTCGGTTTTATTCGCAATAAAGAGAGCGACAGGCTCGGCGACTTGGCCACAGAGCTACACAAATGTGGTGCCGAAGTGAAAGTTTTTGATGATGGAGTTGTCATCACCCCACACACGCTTCATGGCGCCACACTCGCTACCCATCACGACCATCGCCTGGCGATGGCGTTCGGCTTGGTGGCTCTTCAGGTTCCCGAAGTTTTAATAGAAGACCCAGAAGTGGTGTCGAAGAGCTGGCCGATGTACTGGGAGATGAGAGAGCAAATGTTACGGTCAACTCATGAGTGATGAGCTAGCTAGTTCTTGGGTGGCACAGGCCGGGCCGAACGCATCGGTCCAAGCGGCTCACCACGTGGTGGCCTTCGACTTCGATGGCACGCTCACCGTGCGAGACACAGTGTGGCCTTTCATTTCTCTGTTGGTACCAAAACGTAAAGTGCTCAAGGTTTTCCTATCCGGTCTCACTCGCAATCTGCGTGCAGTGGTTCAGCGCGATCGTGACTTTTTGAAGCTAAATGTTCTTGCCAAATCTCTTGAGGGACTGCCGGTAGAAAAAGTGAACCTCATTGCCGAGAAATATGCGGATCATGTACTGAAATATTGGATGCGATCCGATACTTGTGCGAGGTTGAGGTGGCACCAAAAGGCAGGTCACACGGTGGTCATCGTCTCTGCATCTTTCGAGAGTTATCTCGGACCCATAGCGCACAAAATCGGCGTGGAACATGTGCTCGCTTCGCGTCTTGAAGTTGTTGCCGACTCCGACGGTGGTCATTGCTTCAATGGGAAATTATTTGGTGAAAACTGTAGGGGAGTTGAGAAAATTCAACGTTTCCGAGAATGGTCGGCTGCTCAGCCTGGCTTGGTATTTAGGTACGCCTATGGAGACTCTGCTGGAGATCAAGAGTTACTGAGTGCCTCTGGAGAAGCAATTTGGGTGAAACATGAAACCCTCCATCCTGCGCCTTGATTTTTTGTTTAAGCCGATTCCCTCTCGGCTGCCACAAGGGAACTCAGAACAAGTAGAAAATCTCCGTCGTGCCATTCTCGACGCGCATCAAAAAGCCGTCGAAAAAGGAGATCCTGTGTACATCGACCCCATCACCCAACGCAGTGTAATGACGGCCGCTTTTTTGGCTTCACGAGCAACATGCTGCACCAGTGGCTGTAGACATTGTCCGTACGAGCTCTAAGCGGCTACGTTTGTATGGTCACGCGGTAGCAACCGCCTTATTCATCTAGGAGCAATTGTGTCGCAACAGCGAGAGATCCTCACGTGGGAAGGTTTCGGGGTCGCATCACATGACCTCGCACTGAAAATTGCTGAGAGCGGCTATGAGCCCGACATGATTTTGGCTATTGCCAGGGGTGGTCTATTCCTGGCCGGAGCTCTCGGCTATTCACTCGCCGTTAAAAATACATACACAATGAACGTCGAGTTCTACACAGGCGTGAATCAGCGACTCGACATGCCGATGATTCTTCCACCTGTTCCCGATTTTGAAGAAGTGAGAGATGCCAAAATCTTGATTGTCGATGATGTTGCCGATACGGGCCATACTCTTAAGCTGGTCAATGAGTTTTGTAGCGGTCGTGTTGCTGAGTCGCGTATCGCAGCCCTCTACGAGAAGCCCCACTCGGTTGTGCATTGTGACTACGTGTGGAAGAAAACAGATGAATGGATCAATTTCCCCTGGAGCGATCGCGAGCCAGTGGTCAAGAAAGCGAATATGGTGCTTGACGCCTAAAGGCTCTTGAGTACAACTTGTGCGGCATTGCGGCCGCTTGAACCCCAAATACCAGCGCCAGGAAATGTCGCAGCACCTGTGATGTACAGATTCTTAATGGGCGTGGTGTAGCGCGATAACTCTGGCTGCTGTGAGAAGAAAATCGACATTGGGCCTCCAGCAAAACTCGTTGCGTGACCCTGTGGAAGGAAGAATTCAGTTTCGTAATGTGCGGGAGTTTTTACTCGCCATTCTGAGATTCTGGGAGTAAGTGGTTCTGTCAGCAAAGTGTCGTAAAGCGACAACCAGCGTGATGGTTCGTCGAGTGACTGCCATCCATCAACGAAGTTGTATGGCGTGAAGAGTGCTTCCAAGCTCAAGATGTTTGTACCCGATGGTGCGAGGGTGGAGTCGGAGAAAGTTGGTGTATTGGCAAGAAATGCGGGCTTCGCAAGGATCTGTCCGTTGGTCATCATCGAGTGTCCATCATGAAGTTCTTGTGTGTTCGGTGCGATCACGAAAGTGCAGCCTTCATTATTGGCGAGAAGATTTTGATAACGGTCGTGTTGAAGAGCCTTGTACTGAACATCCCCGTGAAAAACTGCATCGATCTTTGATTCGTACCCTTGCGATTGTGGGGTATTGCGCCAGCGCTCAATGAATGAGTGAGATGATGAGGGAGCACCTGTGAGCCACTTCACAAAAGTGTCATGTGGGTTACATGCGGAAATAACGGTGCGGCTGTGAATAACGCGACCATCAGATAATTCGATGCC
Source organism: Bifidobacterium breve (assembly GCA_945886445.1). Taxonomy (GTDB): domain Bacteria; phylum Actinomycetota; class Acidimicrobiia; order Acidimicrobiales; family Ilumatobacteraceae; genus F1-20-MAGs119. The sequence continues at coordinate 8,180 of CAMCZG010000005.1, forward strand.
ATAAAGCTTTTGATCTTCGCAGAGAATTGCCGAGACAGGTGCGGACAAGAGCAACTGGCCACCAAATGATTGGTAGGCCTTCAGAAGTGCCATCGGAAGAGCACCGCTGCCACCAACGGGGCGCCCCACTTGTGCTGCATGGCGCATCGCGAGGGTGATAGCGCCGAGCCCGGTATGTGGTGTGTGCGGTGACACGCCCCACACAGTCGGGCCCTCCACAAGTGCGGGACCGATGATTTCTGGTGAGGTGAAATAACTATCAAGAACTTCTGCAGCCGATGCACGACTCCATTGCAGCAAGCGAGAAAGGCCTTTACCCCCGCGTCGGGCTGTGTTACTTAAGAGCTTTCGGCGCGAAGGCACATCGTTTGCATTGTCCAATATGAGCGAGATGACGGGAAGGGCATCATTGACGTATCTGCGGTAGTTGTTTACCTCATGAGGCAGCACTCGTGACAGGGCATCGCACGTTTGTTCGAGATCATGAAACGATGGCCACCACAAGTCACTATGCCATGATCCATTGATTTGTGCAGGTTCGATATCAATGTATTCGAGGCCATATTGATGGAGCTGAAGTTCTTCAATGAGGGGGTTGGTTCGAACGGCAAGATGGTCACAGTTGCATATATTGATGCTGCAGCCGGCAAAGGTGTCGCTGGCTGCAGTGCCTCCTACGTCGTGGCGCGCTTCAACAAGCAAAGTCTTCAAGCCTGCTTGGGCTAAATAAGCCGCAGTGGTGAGCCCGTTGTGACCCGCACCTATAACGATGGCATCGTAGGAATCTTGAAGCATCCCGTTTTCTGATTGTTGCATCATGAAGTTTGTCAATCTTTTTCGTGTACTTTTGTGGGATGACTTCTGCAAACATTTCTACCACGAGGCTCATTGGAAATTTGCGCGCTCCACAAATTGCACATGCTCTGAACAATACGGCAATTATCGTGCAGCCACTTGGTGCCATTGAACAACATGGTCCACATCTTCCTCTCAACACCGATCTTGTTATTGCCGATGCAGTAGCTAGCGTCGCTGTGGCGAAAATTGGCGAAGATCTCAATGTTTGGCTGCTGCCGCCTCTGGCTTTTACAAAATCTAATGAACATGCCTGGAGCCCTGGAACAATTTGGCTAACAGCAGACACGTTATTACGCGTACTCGATGACATCGGACGATGCATCGCCAAGACGGGGGTCGAGCGCCTGGTCTTTTTGAACGGCCATGGTGGAAATAGCTCATTGGTGTCGGTTGCCAATCGCGAACTGCGTTTGAAGTACGGCTTAAAGACATTCTTGGCACACCCGGGACTTCCTGCAGATCAGGGTGGGCTGTCACCCGTCAATGAACTGGGAATGGGAGTTCATGCTGGAACCGATGAAACGTCAATCATGTTGTATTTGCGCCCAGACCTTGTCGATATGTCGCTAGCCGTGCGTCGAATACCCGAGAAGTTGGCGGCGAACAAGCATGTGAAATTCGGAGGCTCAGTTTCTTTTGGTTGGATGTCGAATGATTTCAATGATGAAGGTTTCGTCGGAGACCCCACTGTTGCAACAGCGGAACTGGGCAAAACCTTATTTGAAGGTGCAGTAGATGGGTTTTGTTCAGCTCTCAAGGAGATAGCAACTTTTAATTTTGGGAAATAAAAAAGGGGCGCAGATGTGATCTGCGCCCCTTTTTTTAACAGTTCTATTTCAGAGTTATTGCTGAATCAACAAATTCATTGGTAACAAGGTCTTCGGCTGTGAGGCCTTCTTTCACCTTTGTTCCACTTGCGGTATATACCGGTGTGGCTGTTGCGATGAACTTCGCAATGCGGTCCATATCAAATGATCCGAGTGTTCCATCGGGGCTGTTTGCCACGAGCTTGTCGGCTGTCTGCTTCTCTACCGAAGCAGCAGCTTGACCCGCATCGTAAGCCCAGCCGTTATTGATTTGTGTAACGGCGTCAAGGATGACCGCATTGGTCTCTTCTGGGCTTGTGACGTAATCAATTTGAGCCTGTTGAATGACTGGCACCAATTTCTTGAGGCAGTCGGTATTCTTTGAAATGCTGTCGGGCGTTCCGCCAAGTGACTGTGCGTAGGCAGTCCAACCTGCATCGTGGATGTACTGGTATGCCACTGGCTTTTTCCACTCAGCGAGAACCTTCTCATAAAAGTATGGCTCTGCTGTACCGAACCCTTGCTGGGCATCTTTGCCGCCAGAAGCGATAAAGGATGCTGGTTGACCGTCGTAAGAACCATCAACTTGACCTTTATCAAGAATCTCGGTTTGTGTGAAGTAGTCCATGTAGGCAGCGCCGTCGAAGTAGCGAACCTTCACCTTGTCTGTTTTGAGATCGGCAATGGTCTTTACGTCAGGGTGGCTGGCTGGGTCCCACATGATGATTTGTGGGTTGATGTTGTAAGGCGCAACTACTGCCTTTGTAGGGAAGTCAACACTATGCGATACCGCTTCGTCTGTGCTCACGAAGCCCAACATGATGGTGGGGTCAGAATAAAGCAGAGCAGTTACTTGCTGATATCCAATTGCTGGTCCACCTGAGCGAACTTCAACCTTTACGCCGGTATCAACACCGCCGGCAACGAGTGGCCCGGAGACAGAAACTTTCTTGGTGTCAACGGTGTAGCCGTCGCCAACGAGTTGGTACAAGAAGCCATGTTCTGACTCTGGATTCCAGTCGGTTTGGAAGATCACTGTTTCGGGGCAGACATCGGCTAATGAAACTGTTGCACCAGGTGCTGCAGTGTCAGTTGTCGCCATGGTGTCTTCTGTGGCAACAGTATCGGTTGTCATATCTTCTGATGACGAGTCACTTCCACATGAGGCGAGTGCCAGCATGGAAATGGCTCCTAGTACTAATAGGGCTTTTCTTTTCATTGTGGTTCCTTTGGTTGTTTGGTAGTGGTTTGTGGAGCAGATCTAGTTGCCTCTGGTGGTGATATGCCATTTGCCAATAAATTTTTTGGCAATCCACCCGAAGAGCAAGAAAACAACGAGACCTAAAAGACTTGCAAGAATGATGGCGGTGATGAGTTCAGGGCCCCAGAGCCGAGCTCTGTAAACATCGATTTGTGCACCGATACCCACTACGCCACCTTCGCGAAAATAAAAATCACCAACTACTGCTCCGATAACGGCGAGCCCTGCCGATATGCGAAGTCCTACAAAAATATTGGGCAAGGCTGAAGGAATTTGTAGTTTGGTGAGGCGAGTCCACCGAGATGTGTTGTGCAAGGTAAACAACTCGTGTTGGCTCTTATCGGCCGACAGTAAGCCGAATAACGTATTGCTCACGATGGGGAAAATGGCAATAAGTACTACTACAAGTAGGCGTTGCTTAGTGGAACCATCGATGAGGGCGCGAATGAGCGGGGTGAGCGCCAAAATGGGCGCACTTTGAATGGCGACCAAATAAGGCCAAGTTGCACGCTCAAACCAACGACGTGAACTCATAAAAATAGCGAGTGACATGCCGATGATGATGGTGAGAAGTAGCCCAACAAGAGCGATCTTGGCGCTGTCCCATAGAGACATCAATATTGGGTACAGGCCGCGCCGTGTGCCAGAGTGCCAAACGAAAAAACCTTCAGTGAGGACTCGATGTGGGCTGGGGAGTAGAAATCGCTTTTGCTCAGGGAGAACAACGTTCGCTAGGAGATACCAGATCCCTATGAAGAAGCCAAAGACCACCGCGGGCCCAAAATAGTCTGAAAAACGAAAACTATCGGTGCTCTCGTTGTTGAGATCACTAGACGTAGATGATTCTGTAGTCGTACTCATTTTATTTCACCTCGTAGTGCATGAGATATCTCACCGCATATACGCGCAAATTCTGGTTCGTACCGTAAGTCATGGGTTCGGGGAAATGCGAAGGGAATATCGAATGTGTGAGTGATGCGACCGGGGCGGGCCGACATCACCATGACGCGAGTAGACATGTAGACAGCTTCTGAAATCGAATGTGTGATGAAAAGGCCTGCAAACCCTTCGAGTTGAAAAAGCCGCAGTAGCTCATCGTTAAGCCTTTCGCGAGTAATTTCGTCGAGTGCACCAAATGGTTCGTCGAATAGAAATACTTTAGGCTTGAGAACTAAAGAGCGTGCCAGCGACGCCCGCATTTTCATTCCACCCGACAACTGGCGCGGATACTTATCTTCGAAACCCGACAGGCCAACGAGTGATATGGCCTCTTGGACAAGACGCGAACGAGTGACTTTGTCAATTTTGTGAAGTTCTGCAATGAGTTCTACATTTCGCTGCACGGTTCTCCACGGCATCAGGGTTGCGTCTTGAAACACATATCCGATGCTTGACTCATCAATGACGTAACTGCCACTAGAGCACTCCTCTAGATGAGATGCAATGCGCAGAAGAGTAGATTTTCCGCAACCTGAAGGCCCAACCACAGTGACGAACTCACCAGGCTCAATGGAGAACGAAATGTCTTCAAGTGCACGGGTTCCGTCGGGGAACGTTTTCGAAACGTTATTGAACAACAAGGCGGGTGTTGACTCTGAGGATTGTTGTGTGGTCACGAATTGGGGCTCCATCAAAATCTCCACGCCATCACAATACGGATGGATATGTCGCGGTAAAAGGCTTGCATGTTTATTTTATGTTTCTGAAGAGTCGTAAATCAGTATTCCTCGACGATAAACATGTCGCGGTTGGTTGGCGAATGCAATGAATTCGCGTATAGACGTTGCTGGCGTCAGGATGAAGTGTGCAGGGGACCCCGCTGCAAGAAATGGCTGGTCTTTTGCTATGCATTCGTGAACCTTGCTGCTGACAGCCCAATAAGCGTCTTCGGGGAAATAGTGTCCGGCCGAGACAAGTAAAGCAGCAGCTTCAAGAGGATCAGCGCGGCCCATTGGGTTGAAGGGGTCTTGCAGATTGTCGCCTCCAGCCATCACTGTGACCCCGGCTTCTCGTAGGGCGCAGAGCGCAGTGAGGGCTCGCGGCATTGCAGATTGGTGTTCGCGACCCTGTAGGAACAAATTCGTTTGAGGCAAGGTCACCACCGCAATATTGGCCTCAACTAGCAATTGCGCTACCTGCTTTTGCACTTTTTTAGTTTGCATGCCCAAACTCACACAATGTGAGGCGGTGACGCTGCATTTCGGAGCTTTTGCAATGACGCGCTTGGCGAGATCACGCAGGGAAAGCATGTCTGCGTTGAGGGTCTCGTCTACGTGCAAATCTAAATTGCAATCGAGATCTTTTGCGAGTGAGAGAAATACTTTGTTGGCGCCTGTGGGATCGGTGTCGAGATGAGGGCAACCCCCAATGAGGTCAGCGCCATCGGCGCGTGCACGTTCGGCAAGAATGCGACTTGGCTCACCTTTTTTCCCGGTTAACGGCCATTGGATGAGTGCACAAATCTCAATGTCGCATTCGTCGTGAAAGTTGTTTGCTACTTGACGTAGAGCTCGTACTTGCAGTGTTGATCCATCAAATGTGTCGGCGTGGGTTCGTATTCGTGTGACGCCATTTTTTATATAGATCTTGATTGCCCGCGACGCTCGTTCGACGATGTCGTCAAATGTAAGGGTGTGAGCGCTTGCGTGTATTGCGTTAATTGCGCCCATGAGATCGCCAGTTGGGTTATGAATGCGCTCAGCAAGGAATGCTTTATCGAGGTGCGCATGTGGCTCGGCGAGGGCGGGGAGTAAGAGTTGACCGTTGGCATCAATATCTGCCATTTCAATTGCAGACGCTGAGTCGTAAGCATTGACTTTCTCTATAGTGCCTTCGTTCAGATACACATCAACGTGGCTGCCATTAGACAGGCGAGCATTACGAATGATCTGTGTTGACATGTGTGCGGGCTCTATTTCAATGGAGCGGGAGCATTCGTGGGTCGTCGATCCATCTTTTCTCCGAGTCGCGGCATTACCTCTTCGGCAACCAAGTGCATCTGCTCGTTCATCTCTTCGCGGCTTAAGCCAGGGAAGTCGAAGAAAATACAGAGATGCTTCAAATCGAGAAGATCACGCCAGTAACCCAGTGTGTCTACAGCGTCGTCAATAGAGCCGATAATTTGAATTTTCTGCTCAACGGATTGCTCAACAGTTGGATTGAAGTCAAAGGGAACTTTTGACCCATCAGGGTTTCGATACGAACTGAAACGGCCATAGGGCGAAAGAAATTTCGTAAATTCATCGTGCCCAGGACGACCGCGTCGCATGGCTGCTTCACGTGTTTTGCCAACGTGCATATTCATGACCAAGCACCTGTCTTCGCCTGGGGCAACTGGGTTACCCATCTCTTCACGAATCTCCGCAAAGCGATCCCACTTCTGTTTCTGGCTTTCCGCATTTTGGAGCCAATACACAGCCTTGTGACCAGCGCGTGGAACATACTCAATGGTTTCTGGTGAAGTGACCGGTTGGTAAATGTCGACGATTCGTTGTGGCTTCGGTATCAACGTGAGATCATTCACCATTGAGCCACGGTCTGGAATTCCGTCGGCAGGGAAAACAAAGTGCTTACCTCGGTAAGAAAATCGCTCCTCGTACCATGCGAGTTTGATGACTTCCATTGCCTCTTCAAATGTCTCGCGGTTGATGCGGTCATGCTCGGCAGACATTGCGTTGTCACCCGATGCAACAACTGTTCCGAGGCTCCATGCCTCGCGAGGAACAGTTCCACGACCTACGCCTAACTCCATGCGGCCACCTGTGATGATGTCGGCAAGAGCAAAGTCTTCGGCCAAGCGCAAAGGGTGCCACTGCGGAACAACATTGAACATTTGTCCTAAGCGCAGGTCTTTGGTGAGTCCGGCAAGATGCATGCCAAACAAAATGAGATTCGGAAGTACCTCGTAGCCTTCAAACTGGAAGTGATGTTCGGTGAGCCACATCGTGTCGTAGCCCAGCGAATCGGCAGTCTTCGACCAATCAACAAGGTTTTTATAGCATTCAACAACTGCGTCGTTGTCGTATCTGCGACTGGTAGGGGCAATGCTGGGGTCACCTGCATCTGGCATGGGTACGGTACAGAAAAAGTTTGTGTCGACGCGCATGGCAACAACCTACTAAACCCATTCCAACCCTGCGTACGCCTACCCGTACTGAAAGTTTCTAATTCGTAAAGTTATTGTTTCGCCAAGAATTTCTCTGAATCAAGACTTCTTTGAGAACTGCTGGTTTGTCGGTCATGATGCCGTCTGCGCCGTTGTCAAGAAGCTCATTCATTTGGCCAGGATCATCGATGGTCCAATAATGGACAGAGAGCCCGCTGCGATGCGCAATGTCAATGAATCGCTCTGAACCTAGAGGTATGGGTCCTTGCTTCGCAGGTATCTGGGCAGCATGGATTCCGGGAGGAAACCGTAAGGGCCTTCCCGCAGCTACAGCGAGAAGAAGGCGCGCGACGCCCCTTGGTCCGAGCGAGGTGGCGTATTGCGTTCCCAACTGCTCGCGCAACTGCCGGAGGCGTCGATCGCTGAAGGCTCCCAGGCATACTCGTTCGGCAACGTTGTTTGCCCTGAGTGTGTCAACTAGGGGTGAAAGAGCCGAGTCGCTTTTGCAATCGATGTTCCAACGTGCATCTGGCCACAACGTGAGCAATTCCTGAAGGGTCGGAATATGTTCTGTGCCCTCTACTTTGACTTCTCGAATTTGGTCATAAGTCAGTTCGCTTATTTTTCCGGGGTGGTTGCAGGTTCGTTGCAAGTTGTCGTCGTGAAACGCCAGAAGCACTCCGTCACTTGTTGCATGCACATCGGTTTCTAAATAGGTGTAGCCCAAGTCGATTGCCATCTGAAATGCCGACACTGTATTTTCCGGGGCATCGCTAGCGCCACCTCGGTGTGCGAAGGCGTGAGAGGCTCCCCACGAAAAGAAGGGGTGCGATGAAGTCACTAGATTGACCGGCCAGCGGCTTGCCAGTATTCATCTTTGAGAAGTTTCTTATACAACTTTCCGGTGGGGTGGCGAGGGAGCTCGGGGCGAAAGTCGACGCTGCGCGGGCACTTCAAGTCGGCTAACTGGCTCTTGCAAAAAATAATAAGTTCTTTGGCAAGAGCATCTGCCTCAGCCGCACTCGAGGGCATGACGTCTGGTTGTACAACGGCTTTTACTTCTTCGCCGAATTCCTCATTGGGCACGCCAAAGACCGCAACGTCTACAACGCGGGGGTGGTTGATGAGAACGTTCTCTGATTCCTGAGGGTAAATATTGACCCCACCGGAAATGATCATGAAAGCTTTCCGGTCTGTGAGAAACAGGAAGTTATCTGCATCTAGGTAGCCGACATCGCCGAGTGTTGACCAACCGCGTCCTTGTGGGTCGCGCGATGACTTCGTTTTTTCGGGGTCGTTGTGGTATTCGAACTGTGTTTGACTCTCAAAGAAAATTGTTCCCGATTCGCCTTGAGGCTGCTCATTTCCTTCTTCGTCGCAAATATGTATGACGCCTTGGATTGATGTACCGACGGTTCCAGGGTGGGCAAGCCACATTTCTGAACTGCAATAAACAAAACCGTTTCCTTCAGTACCTGCGTAGTACTCATGAATGACGGGACCCCACCACTCAATCATTTGCTTCTTCACTTGTATCGGGCAGGGCGCTGCAGCATGTATTGCTACTTGCAAAGAAGAGAGGTTGTAGCGCTGACGTGCCTCTGCAGGCAACTTCAGCATTCTGACAAACATGGTGGGAACAAGTTGACTGTGCGTGATGTTGTACTTCTCGACGTAGCTCAAATACTCTTCAGCATCGAAATGTTCCATGATGACCGAAGTTGCCCCCGTGAACATGGTTGCGAGGTTAAAGCGCAGCGGAGCTGCGTGGTACAGCGGAGCAGGCGAGAGATACACCGCATCTTCGGTCATAGAAAACAGCATTTGTGCAAGGTTCGCAACACCGTTTTGTGCAGTGAGTTCGGTGCGCGGAAGAACACCCTTCACGCCCTTCGGACGCCCTGTTGTGCCACTTGAATACAGCATGTCCATTCCGCTGATGCGCTCGGCAAGTGGTTCAGCGCTGTGCAGTTGAACAGCTGTTTCGTATGAGTCGAACCCGGGAATTGTTCCGTCGAGCATGAGGCGTAGCGCAGCATGGGGGATGCCATTAATAATTTCTGCGGCCTGATCTGACTTGTACTTCGAGGTAATGAAACCCTTGGCGCCACAGTCATTGACAATGTAAGAGAGTTCATCACTTGTGAGCCTGCTAGAGCAGGCAGTGTAAATGAGCCCTGCGTAGTGGCAGCCCCAAATGACTTCAAAGAAGCGTGGATGGTTCTCCATACAAATGGCAATGTGGTCACCGACTTCAAAACCACTCGCCCGCAAGAGGTTCGCTAGTCGGTTTGCTGCATCGTCGAGCTCCTTGTAGGTGACCACTTCGCCTGTGGAGGCCATGATGTAGGCAGGTTTATTGGGTGTTGTCTGGGCAAAATCTCCTGGGAACATCCTTCCAAAGTAGCCGATCTCCGATCTATGGGCTTCGTTTAGCAGGGGCTCTAACCGTGCGGTAACTTAGGGGCATGTCTACTACCGCAACAGTTTCAGAAGAGCTCCTCGTCACCCAACTCGTCGAGCAATTGCTCAGTGAATTCCCGCCAAGTTCCACCGATGCGCTGACCTTCTTAGGTGCGCAGTTTGACCTCGGCCTTGCATGGGTGCAGTTCCCTGTTGGTCATGGCGGTCTTGGGCTTTCTCCGCGCTATCAGAAAATTGTGAACGAGCGCACCGGGCAAGCTGGAGCTCCTAACCCGTATTACCGCAACCCCATTGGTTATGGCATGTGCGGACCAACTGTTGTTGAGTGGGGAAGCGACGAGCAAAAGAAGAGGTACCTGCGTCCACTTTTCACAGGTGAAGAAGTGTGGTGTCAGCTCTTTTCTGAGCCCGGTTCAGGCTCCGACTTCGCTGGTCTATCGGCCAAGGGTGTGCGTGACGGTGAAGAGTGGATCGTTAATGGTCAAAAGGTATGGACCACGCTTGCGCACCTATCGCGTTTCGGTTTACTCGTTGTTCGTACCGATGCAGAGGCTGTGAAGCATGCAGGTCTCACAGCTTTAGTTGTCGATATGCAAGCTCCCGGAGTCGAAGTGCGACCTTTGCGTCAAATGACTGGTGAGGCAGAATTCAATGAGGTGTACTTCACCGATGTGCATATTCCGCATTCTGAAATACTGGGCGGGGCTGGCGATGGCTGGAGAGTAAGTCTCACCACGTTGATGAATGAGCGCGTTTCCATTGGAGGAGCAGTTCCGCCGCGTGGAACCGGTGTCATTTCAGGAGCGGTGAAGTTGTGGAATGACTTGCCAAGCGATCGCAAAGATACAGCAACACGCGATGAGCTCATGAAGTTGTGGTCGCGAGCAGAAGTGTTGCGTCTTACGAACATTCGCGCAGGTCAAATGCGCAAGGTTGGTGTGCCAGGGCCTGAAGGCTCCATTGGAAAAATGGAAAGTGCAAACCTCAATAAAGATGTTTACGAATTCTGCATTCAACTCATGGGGGCCGACGGAATGTTGTACGGCTCGTACGAAATGGTTCGCCCCGAAACGGCGATGGGCTTCGAGTACATGCAAAAAGCGTTCCTGCGCAGCCGCGCAAACTCAATTGAGGGCGGCACTACCGAGGTCATGAAGAACATTCTTGGTGAAAGAGTTCTCGGCTTGCCAGGTGATGTGCGAGTTGATCGCGATATTGCTTGGAGCAAAGTTCCGCGCAACTAAACAGCGCTCGACAATAAAATTCCTAAGTAAAAAATAACGAGTGAACTCAGGAGCCCTACGGCTCCGCCAATTGCTTTTACTCGCTTATCGGGTGAGGCGCTGTGAGCCACTGTGGCAATGGCTCCTACGGCAACGAGGATAATTTTAACTCCAAGTGTCACTTGGTACGAAGTATCGAGCGCCGTGATATCGGTGTCGAAAATATTCCAGAACCCAGTAACTACGAGCACTGCAAATGCGGGCCACGCAATGCGAGCAAAACCCTGTGCGGTAGTAGCTAGTGCTTCGGGGTGCGCTTTTCTGAGCTTTGGTACGAGCCCGCCGAGAACAATTTGCCCACCCACCCAAACGGCAGCAGCTAAAAGGTGAAGAAAGATCCGCAAGGAATCGAGAGTGGGGCTAATCATGTGAAGGAGTACTTTCCTGTTGTCTTAATGCATCGAGAACATTGCTAGCGGCCGTTTTCCTGTCGTCAATATTGCGTCGTAGCGCATTGGGTACTCCGAGCATCGTGTAGCAAGCGGTGAGCGTGCTCGACTGCAACTCGCGGATGTTACGCGGCGGAGGAAAATACTCGTCTTCCTCGGTCACCCGTACTTCCTCAATGCCATTGGTGGGACGCAGGAATTGCAGTACTTCCTCCACGAGTTCTTCTGGAGCAGATGCTCCGGCGGTCACACCAACCTGACCAAATAAATCGGGTGGAAGTTCGCTGGCACTATTGATGCGAAGAACTCGTTTACAACCAGAATCAATGGCCAAGCGTTCGAGAGCACGAGTATTTGATGAGTTAGAGGAGCCGATCACAATAATGCTGTCGCAGCGTTCGGCCATTTGCATGAGGGCACTCTGGCGGTTTGTGGTGGCGAAACAGAGGTCGCTGCGACCAGGAGACCAAACATCGGCAAACCGGTTGCGTACTGCTAGAGCAACGCCCTCCCAATCGCGATGCGAAAGAGTGGTCTGCGCAAGTAGCGCTAAGGGCTGGTCGAAGTCTTGAAGCGCCATGACGTCGGCAACGGTCTCTACTCGCGAAATAGATTGGGGAGCAACAGCCATGGTTCCCACTGCCTCTTCGTGGCCTTCATGACCCACGTACACAATGTGGTATCCCTTAGACGCGCGCACCTTTACTTCGTGGTGCACCTTTGTAACAAGCGGACACACAGAGTCGACAACATAGCTTCCTCGCCGTCGGGCTTCTTCTACAACCTCTGGAGCCGACCCATGGGCCGACAACATAATGGGCATCCCGTTTGGCACTTCGGAAATATCGTCTACGAAAATAACCCCTAGGTCTGTGAAGCGTTCAACAACAAGCTGATTATGAACAATTTCGTGATAGCAGTACACAGGAGCAGGGAATGTGCGCACCATCCAAGAAAGCGCCTTGATTGCCATTTCGACTCCAGCACAAAAACCGCGCGGAGCAGCGAGCAATACGCGCTCCACTCGCGATTCAGACGCAACGACGCCTTGTGCTTCTTGTGGAGTAGGGGCCATATGCGTCCCACATTAGTTCGCTGAGGCGCAAGTAGCCTCTCCATGTGTCTGTTTCCACTGAACTCACCGCCCGTATTGTGGCTGTTCACCACGGTTCTCCTGCCCAACAGGCAGGTGTACTCGTGGGCGATGTGGTTCAGAGCGTCAATGGGCAAGTAGTACGCGACATTATTGAATGGCACCACGCTGTCGATGAAGCAACAATTTCTCTCGATATTGATCGAGATGGAATGCATTTTGAGTTCGATATTGAAAAGCGGGCTGGCGAACAACTTGGGGTAGAAATTTCCAGCGCTGTATTCGACCGGGTGCAAACATGCGACAACCACTGTTCTTTTTGTTTCATCTATCAATTACCTAAGAACCTGCGCAAGAGCCTTTACCTCAAAGATGACGATTACCGACTGAGCTTTCTGTTCGGTAACTTCACAACGCTGACACGTTTTACAGAAGCAGACCTCGAGCGAGTAATAGATCAAAAATTATCACCGCTACACGTGAGCATTCATGTGAGTGACCCGTGGAAGCGCGCCGATATGTTGCGCAATGAGCGTGGAGCGGTCAGCCTGCGATGGCTCAAGGTTTTGCTTGAAAATGGAATTGCAGTTCGCGGGCAAATTGTGGTGTGCCCCGATCACAACAATGGTGAAGATCTCGAACGCACACTGATAGATGTTCTCGACCAGTTTCCACTTCTTGAAGCTGTTGCAATTGTTCCTCTTGGTTTAAGCCAGTTTAATCCGGAAGCAGAACTTCGCGTTCATACCTCTCAAGAAGCAGCCGACGTTGTAACGCTATGTGAGAAGTATCAGTTGATTGCAGAGCAACTGATTGGTAAGAAAATGTTTTGGCCATCTGATGAGTTTTATCTTCTCGGCAATATGCAATTCCCAGAAGCAGTTTCCTATGGTGGATACCCGATGTATGAAGACGGTGTAGGAATTGTTTCAAGTTTCGTCGAGGAGTTCCATGGTCGAAAGATCAATGACGAAGAATCTTTGGCGCAGCAAACGAGCGGGTTTTTTGCCTCGGTCGATGGCGCAACGCCTGGTGGATACAGATCTCTTCGCGATACCAGTATTCAAAACCCTGCAGGTGACACAGGTTTACGTGTTGTACATAGCCAACCGGTTGAACTCACTCGTCGTGCGCCCTCGGTCACTTCTTCCTCTGGCAAGGTAGGTATTTTGACGGGTACGTATGCAGCAAGTGTTATTTCGACACTCGTGAGCGATTATGGAGACCGAATTTCGGTTTTAGCCGTAGTAAATAACTATTTTGGGGGCAATACTGCAGTCTCGGGTTTGATGGTTGGCGAAGATATTCGCTCAGTCATGTTGTCTCATGTCGAATGTGGCGTGTTTCTTTTACCCGATGTGTGCTTGTCGGAAGGTCGCTTTCTTGACGGAATGACACTCGAGGACCTCCCGTCGTCGGTTGTGGTTCTGCCTACCGACGGTCATGCACTACGTAATTTTCTGGAAAAGGTAATGCAATGAAACCCCATGTTGTCATCGTTGGTCGCCCAAACGTCGGTAAAAGCACTCTGTTCAATCGCTTTGTAGGTGGGCAAGTTGCCATTGTTGAAGACCGTCCAGGAATCACTCGCGATAGAAACACTCACGACGCCTCATGGTTGGGCCGTGAATTCTGTGTGACCGATACAGGAGGCTGGATGCCTGGAGGAAGCGACCTAGAAGAAAAAGTGTCGCGCCAGGTCGAGCAAGCGGTGAAAGAAGCAAACCTTGTTCTCTTTATTGTTGATGCTTCAGTAGGAGCAACCGACGATGATGAGCGTATTGGTATGTGGTTGCGTAAATCAGGAGCAACAGTTCTTGTTGTCGCAAATAAGTCAGACAACGAGCGCCGCGAGAACGATCGCTGGAATTTTCTTTCTTTAGGTCTTGGTGAACCTTGGCCAGTCTCTGCTTTGCATGGGCGCAGGTCAGGAGACTTGCTCGACGTCATCATCTCTGAGCTTGGCTTAGATACTCAAGAAGCACCCGAACTTGAGGAAGTCGATAATTCGCACTTAGAGCCATCTGACCCTGCACTTAAAGGTGTGCCGCGTGTTGCCATAGTTGGTCGACCAAATGTGGGTAAAAGCACCTTGTTCAACAAGATTGTTGGTGAAGAACGCAGTGTGGTTCACGACATGTCTGGAACTACACGTGATGCCATCGACACTTTAATTGAAACGGTAGACGGCAAGCTCATTCTCGTTGACACTGCAGGTATGCGCCGTCGTTCAAAAATCGACGACTCAGCCGAGTATTACTCACTCGTGCGAGCTTTGCGTGCTGTTGATGAGTCCGACATTGCGCTGCTCGTTATTGACTCCACAGAAGGCGTCACGAGCCAAGATCAACGTCTCGCAGAACGTATCGACGCAGCAGGTTGCCCCCTCATCGTCATTTTGAATAAATGGGAAATTCTCGACACGGAGCGCCGTGAACAAGTGACCGCTGAAATGGCGCGAAAGTTGTACTTCATTGGTGATGCACCAATTTTGCGAGTGTCAGCATTAACGGGCAAAGGCGTGCATCGTTTGTTACCAGTATTAAAAGATTCCATTGAGCAATATCACCGACGTGTGCCAACACGCGATGTGAACCGTGTGATGTCTGATGCTCAGCAAAAGCACCCTGCTGCTGGCGGTGCTCGAGTGCTTTATGCACTACAGGGTGCATCAGACCCACCAACGTTTACATTATTTGTGAATCGAGAGCTCCCGGGTTCATACTTGCGTTATCTCGAGCGTTCCATTCGTGAAGCATTCAAATTCGGATCCACACCTATTAAGTTGCGCGTTAGGCGTAGGGCGGAATAGGTCATGCCTTGGTGTGAACCATGTGCAAAATATTTCACTCCAACTGCAATGACTGCAGAAGGGGCCTGCCCCGACTGCGGCGATACACCTTCGTTGCCAAATGCGCACGGAAAAATCACTGCTGAAAACCTGAATTTGCGTGAACTTGCTGGAATGACCGAGGCCGAAGCAAAGGCACCTTGGCACTTCAAGATGCTGCTTGGGGCTCTCGTTTTGTACCTCACTTGGAGGGTAATCAGCCTTTTCTCGTAGACTTCGAGCACGGGCTGTAGCGCAGCTTGGTTAGCGCGCTTGTCTGGGGGACAAGAGGTCGTGGGTTCAAATCCCGCCAGCCCGACAATTGTTTTCTCGTGCAAATTTGAGTTGTTCACACTGAAGGGTTCTCATATGAAAATTGCAGGTTCAGTAGTTTTGGTAACCGGGGCCAACCGTGGTCTCGGTGCTGAGTATGTTCGTCAGTTACTCGATCGTGGAGCTTCCAAGGTGTACGCCGCTGCGCGCAAGCCAGAAACAATTACCACACCAGGCGTTGTGCCCATCAAACTCGATGTCACTAATGCAAATGACATTGCGGCGGCAGTGGAGCAGTGTGGTGACATCACCATGCTTATTAATAATGCCGGTGTGGTCATAGGGGGCCGTATTATGGCGGATCACGCTCTAGAGAACGCCAAAGCAGAGTTTGAAACAAATGTATGGGGTCCGTTCAACTTGTCGAAGTCATTTGCTCCCGCACTTGCCGCTAACGGCGGAGGCGTCATTGTGAACGTGTTGTCAGCAGTGTCGTGGCTCTCGATGAAAGAAGTTGCAACTTACGCAATGTCAAAGTCTGCGGCTTGGTCGATGACAAATGGTTTACGACTCGAGCTTGCTCGTCAAGGAACCCTTGTGGTTGCCGTTCACCCAGCTTTCATTGATACCGATATGGCTGCCGGAGTAGATATGCCAAAGACATCCCCACATCAAGTGGTGGAACGTACTTTGGATGGCGTCGAGCAGGGTGTGCCTGAAGTGTTGGCCGACGACACATCGGTCTTCGTTAAAAATAGCTTGCCAAAACACATCGAAACTTTTTATCCAAAAGTGGCAGCTCCGCGACCTTGAGAATTTTTGCAAAGTTCATTTTTTGCTTGGGGGTACTTTCTTTTGTTTTCCCCGCGACAACGTACGCCGATGGTACCCAGGTTCTGAATATAAGAGAAGCACTTATTGGTGATGCACAGCAGATTGTTGTTGTTGAAAATACAGCGAAAGAAAGCTCTTCTGCCACGTTGTCTGTGTACATCAAAAGTGAACTGGGTTGGCGCAAGCAATTCGGTTCCATTCCCGTTCGTATCGGAAGAAGTGGTTTCTCCGAGCGTCATCGCGAAGGTGACGGCACCACGCCTATGGGCTCGTATGGGATACCGTCAGTTTTTGGTATCGCGACTGATCCAAAAAATGGTTTCCCTTATATTCGTATTCGCGAAAACTACTGCTGGGTCTTGCGTCAATCGCAAAAGACTTATAACACCATGGTGAAGGGGAGCAAATGCGTCAAAGGCGATGAAGATCTTTATCGCATTGCCAAAGGTGGCCCTTACAGACGCAGCATTGTTCTCGACTTCAACATGAACCCTGTTGTCCTGGGTCATGGGGGTGCAATATTCGTACATTCGCATTCTTACTATGCATCGGGTAAGACAAAGCCAACATCCGGATGCGTGAGTTTGACGAACGCACATTTGGTGAAGTTGCTGCAACTTCTTGACGCCAGCCTTCAGACACGAGTGGTTATGGGAACGAAAAGTTTCCTAGGTTCATCGATTCCCTGAAGTGCTGTTGCTCAGTGGTGAGAAAGATCACTCGGTCAACGCCTAGATCGGCGAGTGGGGTAATGGCCCTTTGATTTTCAGTGTGCTCCATGCTCCATGGCATCCATACCGAGATGTTTGCCTGAGTTCCATATTTCGTGGCCTCGGTTTGATACTCAGCAACGATGGCGGACAGATTTTCGTGATTCCATCGAACATTGATGGAACAGTTCAACTGTGCTGCTATCACAGCTAACTCTGAACTGTTGACACCGATGGTGATGTTTGGTTCTGTTGGGGGCGCGACGATGAGAGGTGTTGCGCTTGAATCACGCTGCCAAATGGAACGAATGGTCTGTACCGATTCCACAAGGTAGGCGTGTCTGTCGGCCATTTTCCTCTGCAGCTCAATACCCAGTGAATGATGTTCAGCAGCAAATCGCGACGCAGGAGACGCACCGGCACCAAGACCCAGGGTGAAGCGACTATTGCTCATGAACTGCAACGATGTAGATGCTTGAGCAAGTACGGCTGGTCGCCTGTTCACGACGTTTGCCACCAATATGCCGAGTTGAAGAGATTGTGTCTTGGCGGCCAAGGCACCCAGAAGTACAAATGGGTCGAGCATGGGGTGAGTCACGTTTTCCTGGAGCGCTGCAAAGTGGTCGAGCACCCACAGCGTTTGGAACGGTCCTTTGTCAATAGCTTCGGCGAGGGCGTACAGCTGATCATAAGGAACGAGTGATTGGTTGACATGCAGATCGAATATCACAATTACAGTCTGCCGTAGAGGCACTGTTTATACTCGCCATATGTGCGGACGATTAGTCATTACTAGTTCTGCTCAAGACATCTCTGAACACTTCGGTGCCGTCGTTGTCGCTGAACTGTCAAACACTGATACTCCAAATTTCAATATAGCCCCCACGAGCCGACTGCTTTCGTTGCGACGCAAAGGAGATGATTCTGCTTTAGAAGAATTGCATTGGGGAATGCAGCCGCTGTGGCTGTCGCAATTCGAAGGTCGTGCACCTGTTATTAATGCCCGCGCAGAAACAATTACTGAAAAGCCGATGTTCAGAGATCTCATCGTTGGTGGGCGATGTGTTGTAGCGGTGAACGGGTATTATGAATGGCTCACCACGCATCATGCACAGCAAAAAATCCCCTTTTTCATTTCAGCAAAAGATATGAATCTCATCAATATGTGCGCGCTATGGCATACGCGTGTAGCTGGCGATACAGCCGTGATAGAAGTTGCCATCATTACTGTGGCTGCAAATGAGAGTCTCTCTGGCGTTCATCACCGCATGCCAGCAATCTTGGAGACCGCGAATATCGATGCCTGGCTCGCTGGTTCCGTAGACGATTCAGTTCAGTTGTTGCAGTCGTGGGCGGGTGACCCGTTGCGAATACGAGAGGTGTCGACCAGGGTTAATGCAGTGCGAAACAATTCAGTAGAAAATATTGCCCCGGTGTCCACGCAGGTCTTGCCAACTTTGTTCGACTAGAGCAGGCGAGAAATTTGCTCAGCAAATTTCGCTAGTTCGTCGTGGTCAACCGAAGCTGCAGCGTTGCTGAAGGACACATCGTGCATTGAGGTTGCGGGGATGAGGTGAAGATGGCAATGCGGAACCTCGAAACCAGCAATGATGAGCGCCACTCGCTCGCAGGGAAAGAGTTTCTTTTGTGCCTCGGCAATGCGGTGAGCTGTAGTGAATAGCTCTTGGCGTGTTGATTCATCGACGTTGGTCCACTCATCAACTTCTTGTGCAGGAATGACGAGGACATGACCTTTTGCGATGGGGTTAATTGTCATAATGGCGAAAACATTCTCGGCTTCAAAAACAAAATGCCCCGGTATTTTTCTTTGGAGAATCAGGCTGAAAACTGAACTCATCCGGAGTAGCCACCAGTAACACTGAAAATTTCTCCTGTGCAGTACGACGCTTTCCGAGATGCGATAAAGGACACCATTTCGGCAATTTCGTCATCGGTGCCTAGCCGACCCACGCCGATTTGCGAAACGATGGCAACTTTCATGAGTTCGTTCATGGGGGCAAGTAGTGGCGTATCGATGTAGCCAGGACAAACCGCATTCACGCGTACTCCTAGGGGCGCGAGCTCTTGCGATTGAGATTTAGTCAATGCAATAATTGCCGCTTTGGCAGTGGAATAGTGGGGGGCCAGAGCTGTAGGGCGCAGCCCGAGGACAGAGGAAATATTGATGATGCTTCCAGAGCGTTGTGGGGTCATATACCGCGCAGCCGCACGACAGCCATAGAAGGTGCCATACAGATGAACCTTCAACATGTGGTCCCATTCATCATCGGTCATATCGGTAATAACATTGAGGGGCGTTGTAGCAGCCACATTGCTTTCTAAGCGGAGCATTTGATTGGCGACGGCTGTGGCAAAACGTTCTTCATTGGGAATGGGCGCTATGCCTGCGTTGTTGATGAAAACATCTATTTTTCCAAAATGTGAAACTGCGTGTTGAGCAAGAGCATCAACATCATTTGATTTTGTGACGTCGCATTTAATGCTGGTGCCGCCCAATGAAGCAGACAATTTGTGGGCGGCCTCTTCGGCAATATCACCGATGACAATGTGCGCCCCACGCTTTGCAAACAACTCAGCGAAGCGTGCCCCTAAACCCGACGCTCCGCCGGTTATTACAACAACCTGCCCAGTGTGTTCTCCATTTGCATTTTTCTCATTTGCCGTCATCTTGCAACAATAGCGGTCTAGTGTCGGGGGTATGTCAGAGCTCTTCAGCAGGAAAAGTGTGTTGACCGTTCCAAACTTCATTTCCTTGGTACGCCTGTTGTGTCTCCCCATCTTTCTTTGGGCCCTATTTGGGCGCGACTCCCGCTTGGCTGCGGCTCTGATTCTTGGAGCACTCGGAGCCACCGATTGGATCGATGGCTATATCGCTCGGCGTTTCAACCAGGTATCACCTCTAGGGGCCATATTGGACCCAACGGTCGACCGAGTGTTGTTCATCGTGGGTCTCGTGGCGCTTGGCATTGACGGCGCCGTGCCCTGGGCAATTGCTGGGCTTATTTTGTTCCGCGAGACGGGAATTGGTCTGTTGATGGTGGTCGCCACCGCTTTTGGTATGGAACGCTTTTCTGTGACGTATCTCGGCAAATGGGCAACTTTCATTTTGATGTTTGCCGTTCCGGCCCTCACTCTTGCGCATAGCGGCATTGCAGTGGAAGACCTGTTCCTCGTCATCGGATGGTTGCTCGTTATTCCAGGCCTCTTTTTGAGTTATCTCACTGCTTGGCGTTATTTGCCATCGGTTGTAGAGCATCTCCGCGCCGGTAGAGCGGGGAGAAGTACCATATGACAATGAACATCCCCGAAGATCTCCGCTATAGCGCCGACCATGAATGGGCAAGGCTGAGTGGAAATAGCATTCGCATTGGCATCACCGACTACGCACAAGATGCACTGGGCGATGTGGTTTTCGTGCAGATCCCCACGGTCGGGGCCGTTGTTGCATTGGGTCAAAGCTTTTCGGAAGTAGAGAGCACGAAGTCGGTGTCTGATATTTATGCACCATTGTCGGGGAAAGTCTCTCAGGTAAACGACGCGCTAGTTCAGAGTCCTGAGTTGTTGAATTCCGATCCATATGGAGACGGATGGATCTGCGAAATTGAACTTTCTGACCCCGCTCAATTCGAACAGTTGTTAACGAGCTTTGCCTATCAAAGTCTTATTGGCGGTTAGCAATGGCATACGTGTACTGCAACCGGTGCTCACACCGCAATCCGCCCAAAGCGGCATTTTGCTCGGTGTGTGGTGCAGTGCTCGATAGCACTTCCGATCGAACAATCACTTTGACACGTGTAGATGCTTTACAAGAATCTTCTTCGCATAGCGATGACATCGTTTTCCATACAGCAGAGGTGCCCGTTGGCGGGGCAGTGCTGGTATCTCGAACCGGAGAGCAATACGGAGATCGGTTTGCTCTTATTGCGGGTGCAACAAATATCGGGCGTCACCCACAATCCGATATTCCTCTCGACGATATTACGGTTTCGCGTCGTCATGCCCAGGTCATTTTCCTTGAAGGTAAGTACAAGGTGCGCGATGTTGGTTCTCTCAACGGAACATATGTCAATCAACAGCGTGTAGACGAAGTTGCGCTCGCGCATGGAGACGAATTGCAAATTGGTAAATTCCGCCTCGTATTTTTTGATAGGACTGTCGATAATGCCTGAGCGAAAATATAAGAGTATTGGTGAAGTGCTCGGTCTGCTCCTTGAAGAGTTTCCCAACGTCACTATTTCAAAAATTCGTTTTCTTGAAAGCCAAGGTCTGATTGAGCCTGAACGGACTGCCTCTGGCTATCGGAAGTTTTCTGACTCGGAAGTAGATCGCCTGAAATATATTTTGCGTGAGCAAGAAACCAATTATCTTCCACTGCGAGTAATCCGTGATCGTCTCGATGAGTCGGGTGCGGTACCTCGTGACCCCACTAATCCAGTCAGTCAACTTCCTCGGTCGCTGCGTGAATCAAGCGTTACCGATGTGAGTCAAGATCTACCGCGCGTGCGGGTGTTGACTGCAGTAGACAACGGAAATATTTCTCGTGTGCCTTCCAGCGATATCGACGAGACGGGTGATTTCGTTATCGTCGACCCAGAGGTAGTTGCGCAAAGTGAAAGGGCCCACCCAACATCGCGGCGTCCCCCTTTGCGTGTTGCAGAGCCAACAGTGAAAGCATCGATCCACGATGCTATTGGACCCATTTCTCGGGAATCACTCATGGAGTTCTCGGGTTTGTTGGCGAGTGATGTAGATGCGTTAGAGCAATTCGGGCTTTTGGTGTCAAAACCAGTAGGCGGAGAGAGTTTTTACGAAGGAAACGCTCGTGAAGTGGCAACTATCGCCAAATCATTTCTCGATCTCGGCATTGAAATTAGGCATTTGAAGTCGTGGCGCCTCGCAGCAGAAAAAGAGGCAACATTGTTTGAGCAACGCCTCATGCCGTTGCTGCGTCAGAGGAATCCGGCCGCCCGGGAGCAATCGCTCGAAATTCTTGATGCTTTAGTAACGAATGCGGGAAATCTGCGCCAGGTCTTGGTGCGTCAAGCCATTCAGCAATTTATAGATCCGCGTTAGGCGTACCCGTCAGGGCTCGGGTAATCTTTGCCCATGCAAGAACTTGATGTTGTGGGTGTGCGCATTGAAATGCCTACTAATGCACCAGTACTTGTCTTGCGTGAGCAAATTGAACCTCATCGAGTAATGACTTTGTACATTGGCGGTCCTGAAGCTTCGGCTATACATGCTGCTTTAGAGGGAATAGAGCCACCACGACCGCTCACTCATGATCTGTGCATCGCCATTATCGAGAATTTTGGTAGTGACATTGAGAAGGTCGTCATCACTGAAGTAAAAAACGAAACGTATTACGCCGAAATCCATTTCGTGTCGCGTAGGGAAGTGGAACCAGTGTCAGCACGGCCTTCAGACGCCGTTGCGTTGGCTTTGCGGGTTAATTGCCCTATCTACGTCTCTGACGAGTTGCTAGAGCTAGTAGGAAAAATCGTTGGCCAAGACGTGGCTGTCGAACAGGACAATGAAAATGAAATCATTGATGAATTCAAAGACTTCATCGAGAATGTGAGTCCTGAGGACTTCTTCGACTGACTGTTGTTGCATCCTGCAAGAGATCGTAGGCTAGAGACTTATGGCAGGCTTCAGCGGTACTAAGGCAGCTCACATCGTGGGCATCTCATACCGTCAGCTCGACTACTGGGCACGCACAAACTTGGTCATTCCTTCTCTCACTGCAGCAACAGGAAGTGGAACGCGTCGTGAATACTCTTACGGCGATCTTCTTGAACTCAAAGTTATTAAGAATCTTTTAGATGCCGGCATCAAGCTGGAATCCGTTCGCGAAGTGTTCCGGTATATGCGCAACAATTTGAATACCGATGTCGCTTCGGCACATGTTGTCATCAGCGGCTCTTCTGTCGTCTTTTGTGATGGAGAGAACCTCATTGACGTATTGCGTAACGGACAAGGTGTGCTGAATGTGCTTCCGTTGTCTGGAGTCAAAGATTCCATCGACGCAGAAATTAAATCAATGGGTTGGCAAGTAATTGACGACGTTGTGAGTCCTGTTGCTCCACGCGTAGTTGGACTCTAGAAGTCCGTCGAAGCGTGCGCACTACTGCACTGAACGCAGCGCATCGTACCCTCGGAGCAAAACTAGTTGAATTTGGTGGATGGGAGATGCCCATTTCGTACCCGAATGGAACTATTGCAGAACATCTTGCGTGCCGGAATTCTGTGGTCGTATTCGATGTTTCCCACTTGGGCACCGTTCGTGTTGAAGGTCCTCAAGCATTTGATTCGTTGCAAAAAGTTTTGTCTAACGATTTAAGAAAGATTGCCCCGGGCAGAACTCAATACACGCATCTGCTTGACCCAGTGACCGCCGATGTGCTCGACGACATCATTGTGTGGTGGGTTTCAGAAAATGTTTTTGATGTCATGCCCAATGCATCTAATACGGAGCGCGTAGTTCAATACTTAGGTGGCGTTGACACCACTCAGACTCGTTGTGTAATCGCCTTGCAGGGGCCATACGCCCGTCAATTAATGAGAACTATCTCGCTAGAAGCAAGTGAAGTAGCACGTAACCATGTGCAGGTCATCGAGATCATGGGAAGTACTTGTGTTGTTGCCGGTACTGGTTACACCGGCGAAGATGGTCTTGAAATTGCCGTTCCGGTTTCTGTTTCCTCGGAACTATGGCATCAACTCGTGAGCAATGGTGCTCTTCCGGCTGGTCTTGGAGCACGCGACACACTTCGCTTAGAAGCAGGGCTTCCACTGCATGGTCATGAACTCGGCACGGGGATCACTTCATTGCAAGCCAACCTAGGGTGGGTTCTCGGCTTGAAGAAAGACCAATTTCAGGGCAAAGAAGCTGTGTTGCGTGAAAAAGAGTCGGGAGTGACGAAGAAACTTGTTGGGCTATCTACTGAGGGGCGGCGTCCGCCACGCGAGGGGAGTTCCATTTTGAAAAATGGAACCGTCATCGGTTCGGTAACGAGTGGGAATTTCTCGCCAATGCTTGAACACGGAATTGCGCTCGGATTTGTAGAACCTGGTACAGAAATGGGCGATGAGATCACCATTGACGTTCGTGGAACCGACCTAGCCGGTCGAGTTGTGCCGTATCCGTTCTATAAAAAAACTATTTAGCTGTTTGTACAAGAAAAGGGATAACGGCGCGAAGCGGCTCTTCGATCTCATCGAGAAGCGAGTTAATACGAACAGCAGCACTGTTGATGTTTTGCATGGTTTCAACTGCGCCTTCCATGGCTGACACCAGAAGCTGAAGCACTTGTTGTGCGGAACCAAGTAGTGCCGCAAGATCTTCGTTTTCCATTCCTCGGCCTTTCTTTAAGATGACTGGTAGTGGGTTTCAGCGTATTGCTCTAACGGTGCACAACTGCAGACGAGATTGCGATCACCAGACGCCGCGTCAATGCGAGACACTGGCGGGAAGTAACTACGGGCGAGACCGGTCACACTGGGGTAGAGAGCAGTGCTGCGACTATATTTCCGTGTCCATTCGCCTGAGACATCGACCACGGTGTGCGGCGCGAATCGCAAAGGCGACTCGTCGATGCCAATGAGCTCGTTCTCGATATCTCGAATCTCTTGTCTAATGAGCAACATCGCATCGCAGAACCGATCGATCTCCCTGAGTGATTCGCTTTCCGTTGGTTCCACCATGAGTGTTCCGGCTACAGGAAAACTTATTGTGGGAGCATGAAAGCCCAGGTCCATGAGACGCTTAGAAACGTCGTCAACGGTGACACCAGTTGACTTCGTGAGCGGCCTGAGATCAAGAATGCATTCATGGGCAACGCGATTGTTCTTTCCCGTGTACAGAACAGGAAACGCATCTCCTAATTGTTGAGCGATGTAGTTGGCGTGCAAAATGGCACGCTGCGTTGCGTAGCGCAATTGATGCGGGCCCATTGTGCTGATGTACATCCACGGAATAGGCAATATTCCTGCAGAACCAAATGGTGCTCCAGAAACTGGCCCTACTGGTGCTGCCTCTAGTTGTTTTGGTGAGTTGTACTGATGCACTGCGGGCAGGAATGCAGCAAGATGTGCCTTCACTGCAACAGGGCCTACACCTGGGCCCCCGCCGCCATGGGGAATACAGAACGTTTTATGCAAATTGAGGTGGCTCACATCGGCACCGAATTTTCCTGGTTGAGCCAAGCCAACCAGAGCATTGAGATTCGCGCCATCAACGTAGACCTGGCCACCGTGCTGATGCACGAGACCACATATGTCGGTGACGGTAGTTTCGAACACACCGTGCGTAGACGGATACGTAATCATGAGTGCAGCAAGATTATTTGAATGCTGACTGCATAATTCCTCAAGGTGAGACATATCTACGTTGCCCTCGTCATCACATTTCACAACGTGTACCTTCATGCCTGCCATCACTGCACTTGCTGCGTTTGTACCATGTGCGCTAGACGGGATGAGACAGATATTTCGGTGTGCGTCATTACGTGATTTGTGATAGGCGCGAATGGCCAAAAGACCAGCGAATTCGCCTTGGCTGCCAGCATTGGGCTGCAAACTAATTGCGTCGTAGCCGGTAATGCTGCACAGCCATTTTTCTAGTTGATCAATAAGTTCGCGTGACCCTAATTGGGTGTTCGTTGGGGCATAGGGGTGGATATTTGCAAATTGCGGCCACGTGATGGGCTCCATTTGCGAAGTGGCATTCAGCTTCATTGTGCATGAGCCAAGTGGAATCATGGTGCGGTCGAGAGCGAGGTCTTTATCGGCTAATTGTCGTAGATAGCGAAGCATCTCATGTTCGGTGCGATAGTCGGTGAATGCACGGTGATTGAGAAATGAGTCTTGGCGCACTTGAGTGAGACACGACTCCACTTCAGTTGCCCATAAATTTTGAATTTCACCTGCACAACCAAAAAAACCAGCAAGGGTATTGAGATCTTCAATGGTCATTGTCTCGTCAATAGAGACTCCTACTTCGTTAGGCGTTGAATGGCGTAAATACCACTCGTCTTTTGCAACAGTGGAAACAAGTGCTGCAGCATCGCCGCTGCGGGGAATAACACTGAGGGTGTCGAACCATGTGTCGTTAGTAACTGTGTGTCCGGCACTCATCAGTGCCGTTCTCAGAACAGATGTGTACGAGTGAACGCGTAAGGCAATGCTCTGCAAACCTTCTCGACCGTGCCACGACCCATAAAAGCCTGCAATATTGGCAAGAAGTACTTGAGCTGTGCAGATATTCGATGTGGCCTTTTCTCGGCGAATGTGTTGTTCACGGGTTTGCAAAGCGAGCCGGAGTGCGGGTCGACCTTCTGTGTCGGTACTAACGCCAACGAGCCGCCCAGGAAGTGAACGGGAATGCTCCGATTTGATTGCAATAAAGGCAGCATGCGGGCCGCCCATTCCTAGGGGTACCCCAAAACGTTGGGAGGTGCCTATTGCAACATCAATGTTGAGATGACCCACTGGAGTTGCAATGCAAGAATACAGCAGATCGACCGCGGCAATACTGATTGCATTAACGGCAGCCATATTCGCTGCGAAACTTGCAATCTCTTCATCGCGAAGCACGTGGCCACTGACGCCAGGAACGGAAATGAGACCACCGAAATACTCTTGTGATTTCGATAGGTCGAGGTTGCCTACTTCAATGGTGATGCCAATGGGCTCAGCGCGTGTTTGCAATACGGCAAGCGTTTGCGGCAGTACATCTTCATGAACGTAGAAAGTGTTCGACTCTGATGAAGAAACGCGGTGAGCCATAGCCATGGCCTCGGCGGCTGCTGTTGATTCGTCGAGAAGGGAAGCGTTGGCAATGTCGTAGCCACAGATCTCTGAAATCATTGTTTGGTAGTTCAACAGCGCCTCTAAGCGACCTTGAGATATTTCTGGCTGATATGGGGTGTATGCCGTGTACCAGGAGGGATTTTCCAACACATTGCGCTTAATGACTGGCGGAGTAATGGTTCCGAAGTAGCCCATACCAATGGCGCTTCTTCCGACAATGTTTTTGTTGGCGAGTTCTAATAACGCTGCGGTGGCGTCGCGCTCAGAGACAGCCTCCGGCAACTCGAGAAGCGTGTCGAGCGCAATATTGCGCGGAACAATTTCTGCACACAGCTCGCTGATGCTGATGCTTCCCACCACGTCGAGCATGGTTTGCACATCTTTTTCATTGTCGGAAATGTGGCGCTGCGCAAAACGATCTTGCGAAAAATGCGAAGGTGACAACTTCATATGAGGCTCCAGTTTCAGCAACATGCTGTTCTTTTAGGGTCGTTAAAAACGTTGAACAGCCCCCGCTGTCTGGGAACCTGAGAGCTTCGCGAAAAAATCGCTTTCCCCGTCGGTGATGTGCAAGCACATTCTTTCCAGCGTGTGAGTTTCTCGCCGGTCCTTTGGCCTGAGAGGTTCCGGGGCGGTTGCTCCTTCGGCGACCCTCAACTGATGTTTTGTAAGCACCAGATGAAGGGTTCTCTCCCAGCGAGAGTGTGATTAAGTTGTGATGTAAACCTAGTTGATGCGTTCCGCTTTTTCATGCTCATATGCGGCAATTGCGTTCAATTGGGCGCCAAGAGTTGCATCAACCCAGCGCGACCCCGCGTGAATAATTTTGTCGTAGCTTTGCTGCGGAGGACGTAATTGGTCTTGAAAATGAGGCATCACGCTTTCAGCGAACAGTTCGTAACTGCGTTTGGTGGCGCCCCAATCGGCGAGGTCGGCGCCTAAAAAGAGGTAAGTGCCGAATCCGCCGGTCTTTTCCTCTAAGCGGGCTAGTTGCGCTATTGCCATTTCCGGCGTGCCAATGACCATTCGTCCGGTTTCATTCGCAAAATCTACAAAGTCGTCGAAGTCACTTGGGGGAGGAGGATCATTTGGGTCTCCCATGGGAATGATGTGAGAAAGATACTCAAAGACCCATTGCAGCCCGTAGCGGCAGTTTTCCTTTGCTTGCTTCTCGGTTTCTGCAATATGCATCGGGCCCATGAGACGCCATTGGTCGCGCGCCACGCTGTGACCATGACGTGAAGCTTCATCTTGCCAAACGGAGTAGTTGTAGTCGAGCACTTGGAACGCTGCTGGTTCGGTAGCTGCAATTGACAACAGGCCGGTTCCATATTTTCCAGCTAGTTTCGAACCAGAGGGCGAAAGCGACGATGCAACTGCAACAGGGAACTTGGAATAAGGCTTCATTTGAAGAACGGCTTCTTCGCAGGTAAACCAGTCGGTGTGTTTCGTCACCGTTTCTCCGGCGAATAATCGCATCATCACATCGAACGCTTCTTCCATTCGAGGGCGTTGCCGGTCGGCTGGAATACCGAGCATCGCAGCATCGCTTGTGAGCTGACCAGGTCCTGCGCCAAACATCATTCGCCCACGGGTGAGATGATCGAGCATCACAATGCGATCAGCAAGGATGAACGGGTGATGGTAGGGGAGTGAATTCACTCCCGTGCCTAATTTGATGTGCTGTGTTCTTTGGCTAGCGGCAGCAATGAATACTTCAGGTGAAGCGATGAGTTCGGAACCTGCAGAATGGTGTTCACCAATCCATGCTTCGTCGTAGCCAAGCGCATCGAGCCATTGCACGAGTTCAAGGTCTCTGTGCAGTAACAGCGTGGGATTAATGCCTGTGCGGTGCATTGGCGGAAGAAATATTCCAAACTTCATTGGTTCCTCATTTCAGTTTACTGATGTGTTTAAACAGATCCGTAGGGCAGGGGAGCGCTGCTGGTTGTGCTGGCAGCATTTTTGAGAGCTAGTTGAACAGCAGCTTTAAGGTCGGCAACAAACTCGTCGACTCTATTTTCGTGCACCACATTGACTGTGAGATGTATGGAATCTGGCGGTGTTTGCTCGTCTACATACCAGCCATTTTTTCGCAAGGCTCGAGACACGGAAAATATGGGAAGCGTCTGAGGGTCTCGTGCACCTATGCAAAGAAGCGTTGTGTCGGGCTCGGCACGTAACACGAGTTCAGGTATAGCGTCGATGTGTTGCGCAATTTCTAGTGCAACCTTTCGTGCTGTAAGTGCAAGGTCACGATAACCGTCGTGACCAAAGTATTGAACCATTGCCCAAGCAGAAGCGATGGGGCCACCGCTCTTAGTACCCAAGATTCCCGACGACCCGTACATTCCGCCCAACCAATTGTCGGTGAAAAAAGTTTGGTGGCTACGCAATTCTTTGTTGGCATAAATAATGACGCCAGCGCCTTTTGCGGTGTAGCCATATTTGTGAAGATCTACCGACATTGAAGTAACACCTGCAACAGAAAAATTCCATGGCATGTGCGCAGGCGCGAGAAAGGGGAGAAGCATCCCGCCCATGCATGCATCAATATGAAAAGGGATACCACGGCGCAGTGCCTCTTGGCCAATAAGTTCCATGGGGTCTACTACGCCTTGCGGATACTGTGGGGCAGAGCACGCCACAAGAATGGTCTTTTCATCACATGCAGCAATCATGGCTTGCTCATCGGCTCGCCAATCTGCTTGAACCGGAACACGGCGACTCTCGACGTTGAAGTAAGTACATCCCTTTTCGAGGGCAGCATGGGCCGAGGAGGGTAAGACCACATTGAAGCGCTGATCGTGCGGGCGCTCTAAGCCGCTGAGGGCAATAGCGCGTTGTAGTGCGCCGTAGACCACGAGGACGAGGCTCTCGGTGCCTCCTGATGTCATAAAGCCGGCTCCAGAAGGAGGTGCCTGGACAAGTTTCATGACGAAGTCGAGAACCTCTTGTTGCATATTTTTGAGGCTCGGGAATGCAGCCGTATTGAGCGCATTTTCATGGGAAAACATGCGGTAGGCGGTTTCAGAAAGATGCCGAGCTTCGTCTGAGGCGCAATAGGTCAAACTAAATGCCTTCCCGTCGCGCCAGCGAATGTCGTTCGCACGTAGTTCTTCTAAGTTGCTCAAAATTGTTTGGGCCGCCGTGCCGAAAGTTTCATTTGAGGGGGTGCTCATATGCGCAGGTTAGTGGCGTTTAATTGGGTCTATATTCGCACTCATCAATAATTTACATAACGCTTATTATGGGCGCAGACGGAGGGACCCAATGGGTTCAGCACATTCCAAAATCCATTGCAGCATGTCTCTCAGTTCTTTGGCGTTTGGTTGCTTATTCTCTGCGAGATCCCGTTGAACATCTTGTACAGCGCACGACAACACGTACATCGCATCATGCACATCGTTGAGCTCTTCACGCGCCATTACTAACTGCTCATCGCTGAGTTGAACTTCTCGGGCCCGCTGGCGAGCCACCCAGTCCCATTGGCGACACGGCTGACTGCAATACGCCCGTGGTCGACCAGGGCCAGATTGCTCAGGGAGCACCCGGCGGCACCATTTGCAGCGTGGTCCATCGGGAGTTGCTTTCCTCTGCCACTGCTGCCCATCAGGTAATTTCGTCATGACAATATTATGGCATATTGAGAGAAATGTTTGCGAGACTGATGGCGATGTCATCTTCCCCCACCTCTCTTCGAAGTTTCGCTTCCGACAATTTTGCTGGTGTGCACCCTGCGGTCATGGAAAACCTTCAAGCTGCAAATCTCGGTCATGCCATTGCTTACGGTGGCGATGTTTTTACCGATGAGGCTGCACATCAATTTGAAAGAATTTTCGGTGTAGGCACACAAGCATTCTTTGTCTTTGGCGGCACAGGGGGCAATGTCTTTGCGCTCTCTAGTTTGTGCGGGCCTGGTGACGCCGTTCTGTGTAGCCAATGGTCGCATTTACATATTGATGAAACGGGCGCCCCGGAACGAGCCGGAATCAAATTACTGGCAGTTCCTAGTACCGACGCAAAAGTGACGACGAAAGACATCGAACGAGTAGCTGGTGACATTGGAGTCATGCATCATGCTCAACCGCGTGTTGTATCTCTTACTCAGCCGACTGAATTAGGAACCCTATATACAGCGCAGGAAATTGAACAGTTGTGCCTGTGTGCTCATGAGCATGGCCTATTGGTGCATATGGATGGCGCACGAATAGCTAATGCAACTGCGGCGTTAGGAGGAATTTCATCTCTACGTAAATTTACCGTCGATGCAGGTGTTGATGTACTTACCTTTGGTGGAACAAAAAATGGTTTGATGTACGGAGAAGCGGTTCTTTATTTTCCACAAGGAGCAGCTCGGGCGCATTCGTATAAAGATTTTTCACAAGAGAATGCCCAACGTGCATTGAGATACGCACCGTATGCGCGAAAGCAAACAACGCAGCTTCCTTCCAAAATGCGTTTTGTTTCAGCACAATTTGCTGCAGTGCTGAACAATGACCTGTGGGTGACGCTCGGAGCCTCTGCTAATGATGCGGCGGCTTCCCTATTTGACGCCGTGAAATCAATTCACTCTTTGGAGTTGACAGAGTCACCAGCGGTGAACAGCCTGTACCCCACCATTTCGCCTGCTCATGCTGAGCAATTACGAGAGGTGTCCTTTTTTTGGGATTGGGAACCAGCACGCAATCGCGTGCGATGGATGACGTCTTGGGATACTGAGCCCAGTGATGTGAAGGCCTTCGCTGAAGCCATTTACCAAATAGTAACTTAACGAATAAATACTTAATTGACTGCTGAGTTAAATCCAGTTACAATTCGGTATCGGATTTTGGTAGGACATCGGGGGGTGTGTGATGGCGGCAATTGAATCTTATTCCAGGCGCGATTTTGCTGTGGAGAAATGGATGAACGAGGGCGCTTGTCGCGGACTCACCACAGTGTTTTTTCCCCCGGCAGCTGAACGTCCTCAGTCACGTTTGCGCCGCGAAGCAATGGCCCGTGAAGTATGCATGTCATGCAGTGTGCTCGACACCTGCCGCAGTTTTGCGCGAGAGAATCATGAATATGGTTTTTGGGGTGGCGAGTCCGAGGAAGAACGTCATAGCGCCGGGTTTCACCTCATTGCGCCAATAGGTGTTCGCTCACGCGCTGCAGGCTGAGAGCCAGCCAACCATCAATTTCCCATTTGTTGATATAGCAAAAGCCAAGTTTTTCATAACACGACACGATGTCTCTTTCTCGTGTTTCGGTGAATCCGCTGAGAAAGAGATAACCATCTTTTTGTACTGCTCCGCCAATAGACACTGAACCCTCGAGCAATACTGGAGCCAGAATATTGGCCAAGACATGCGTGAAGGTGCCAGAGATGCATTCGAGACCACCTTGTTGACAAGTGAATGCACCTTCTACTCCATTGAGTTGTGCATTGAAAATACTTGCCTCAATAGCGGTCGCAGCAAGATCAATTCCATGTGCTGTTGCATTAAATTTTTTTATTAATGCAACACTGAGCACACCCGATCCGCATCCGATGTCGAGAATGTGTGGAGCATCACCAACTGTTCGCATATTCTGGAGTGCCAAGGTGAGAGTTGCTCGCGTTGTAGGGTGATCACCCATGCCAAATGAACCATAAGGTTCTATGAGAATAGGAAGCAGTGATGAGTCTGTGTAATCGAATTCATCTTTTTTCCATTGCGGAATAAGGGCAATAGATTCAACAAGAGTTATCTTGGCGAATTCACGCCATGTATTTGCCACATCAATTTGTTGTGCAAATAGCCGTACCGGCCAATCTCGTAGTCTGTTCATTTCACTGCCGAACTGCTCGACATAAGCTTTCCACTGCCCTAGCGGGTCATTGCCCAGATGAGTGCGAACAACACTTTGTTGCAAATTGTCTATTACCTCAACGGCTTGTGCCCCACATGCCCACAATGCATCGCTGACAATTTCAATGAATTCTTGATCGACTAAAATCTCAAGAAGGATATTTTCATTAATTTGTTGAGACGAATCACTCATCGATGCGGCGAAGCTCTTTACGAAACCGATGACCTTTTGCGACATACGATGCAACGCCCATTGCAATATCAGATGATCGTGCGCGATCTAGCTTGATGGTTGCTGGCGCCCCAACAGCAAGCGCGCCACTCGGCACTTCGGTTCCATTCAGTACAACAGCGTTGGCTGCAACGATTGCGCCAGAACGTACCACCACTTGGTGCAGCACAATGGCCCCCGTTGACACTTGAGCATTACTTTCAATAGTGCAACCTTCTAGGTGAACAATGTGGCCAATGACGCAGTCGTCACCCACTGTTGTTGGATACATCGCAGTGGTGTGGATGACCGTTCCATCCTGAATGCTGGTGCGGGCGCCAATGACAATTTTGCCATCATCTCCGCGAAGAACTGCTCCGGCCCAAATGGTGGATTCGGGTCCAATAGTTACACTCCCAATAACTACTGCATCGGGATGAACATAGGCAGTGGGGTCAATGTTGGGAACCTGGGTTCCAAGAGCATAAATAGGCACACCGTCATGTTACTAATGGTGCAAGACGCACCACTGACAATGTCGCGCGAACAGAGAAATATCCTGTTTTTCCCGTTAGCGTTCCTTGCCTATGTCGCGCAGGATTGAAATTGAACTCACTAGTAGTAGCCCCGACGGTTCGTGGAACTGGCGAGCAGCTGGAGCCAAGAATCCTAAAGGTGTGCTCGACGGATCCATTCTGTCTTCTTCTCACAAAGTAGGAGACGTAGTAAAGGCAGATGCCGATTTTGCTATCGATGGCATCACCATTTTGGGCGTTGTTGCTGGCAAGCAACGCGTCGAAAAATTGGAAAGAATTGAAATCCTTCCTTCGGACAAACCATTCCAAGCAGTAATGGAAACCAAAGCTCCACGTTCTGAGCGTTCTTTTTCTGGCGATAAGCGCAGCGGTCGTCGTAACGACAAGCCTGGCGATAGCAAACCTGGAGACAAAGGTCCACGTCGCCCACGTCGTGAAGAAGGTGCAAAAGAAGAAGGCAAAACTCGTGAACCGCGCCCTGAAGGTGCAGAAACTCGTCGCCGTCCATCGTTCACTCCTCCACCAGATCTGCCGCAACGTCCACGCGCAAAACGCTTGAAGCCTGGTCGCGCGCATCGCAACACAATTTTGGCAAATCTTCCCGAAGCACAAAGTGCTATTGCAGAGCGCGTGTTGTCTGGTGGTATTCCCGCAGTACGCACCGCAATCGCAGACCAAAATAAAGTTCTGAAACAAGAAGGAAAAGAACTCATCCCTGCCGATGGGCTCATCCAAATGGCTGAAAACCTTCTACCTAAATTGCGCGTAGCTGAATGGCTAGATCGGGCTGATGCTGCTATTGCCGATCTCGACACACTCGATTTACGCGATCTGCGTTCGGTTGTTACCTCTGGCGATGACCCTGCCATCGCACGCGATGAAACCACACGTGCTATCGCAAAGGCTCTCCGTGAAGGACTCGTAGCGCGCCAAGAAAAAGATCAAAAAGAATGGCTGTCCGATATCGACGCCGCACTCAAGGTTGGCCGCATTGTCCGTGCCTTAAAGTTGTCTTCACAGCCCCCTAAGGCAGGAGCACCGTTCCCTTCAGAGCTAGGTTCGCGACTTGCTGCAGCCGCTTCGCAAAATCTTGAAGCCGACGCACCAAGCGATCGCTGGATTGCAGTGCTCGAAGCTGCTGCATTTAGCCCGGTGAGATCACAGCTTGTAGCACCAGCACCGCCAAATACCGTGACCACTGAATTGGCAACCACCATTACTCGCCTTGCCCCGTCAATTCCCAAGATCGCTG
Organism: Bifidobacterium breve; assembly: GCA_945886445.1. Lineage (GTDB taxonomy): Bacteria > Actinomycetota > Acidimicrobiia > Acidimicrobiales > Ilumatobacteraceae > F1-20-MAGs119. Next base: position 42,713 of record CAMCZG010000005.1, read on the forward strand.
CATTATTCAGCATTGTGGTGACGCCGGGAACCGCTATGCCGCGTCCATTGCGCCCTACACGGCCTGTAGACAAGAAAAAGCCAGTCAAGACACCTGCAGAGCCAACACAAGCATAAATTCATCTCGCTGGACTGTGGGTCCTAAGATGTCGTGATGTCAGACATCGTCCTTTTTGAAAAGCGTGGCCGCATTGGCATCATCACGCTGAATCGTCCAGAAGCTCGCAATGCCGTCAACGGTGACGTTGCAAGCGGAGTTGAAGCAGCAATCGACAGCATCGAGTCAGATGACGAGATCTGGGTCGGAATCATTACTGCAAATACTGCAGGTCAGGAAAAGCCAGTTTTTTGCGCTGGGGCAGATCTCAAAGCAATCAACTCTGGCAACGCCGGTGGCTTGAGCACAAAGCGGGGCGGTTTTGCTGGTATCGCTTACCGCGAGCGTCGTAAACCAATCATTGTTGCGGTTGATGGTTTAGCAACCGCGGGTGGCTGTGAAATTGTCTTGTCTTGCGACCTTGTGGTGGCAAGCAATAGATCGTCTTTCGGGCTTGCTGAAGTGAAACGCAATCTCATTGCCGGAGCGGGCGGACTCTTTCGCCTACCGCGAGCCATTGGTCGTAGTGCCGCGCTCGAAATCATCCTTACTGGTGAACCACTCGCAGCACAAAGGGCCTACGAGCTTGGTCTCGTCAACCACGTTGTGGCGCCAGATCAGGTAATGCCAAAAGCAATAGAGATTGCCGATCGTATTTGTGCCGCTGCTCCTCTTGCAGTGTGGGCTAGTCGTAAAGTTGTGCTTGCCTCGGCATACGAAAATGATGAGAACCTCATCAATATGACGAATGCCGAGTTCGGAGCAATTATGGCTTCTGAAGACACCAAAGAAGGCCTGACTGCATTTATTGAGAAGCGACTTCCCAACTGGAAAGCGCGCTAAGGCGTTCCGGCAAATATGAGTTGAGCAGGAAGCCCTGCTTGCTCACATAGATTTTTCAATTCCCTTTGCCCAGGCAAAACACAAACAAGGGTTTCGTTGGTGCTGGCTTCGAACTGCTGTGCGCAGGCAAGGAGAAGCGCGCCAATTCCCAGTGAACGGCACTTCTCTTCAACGTAAAGTGCAGTAACGATGCAGCGCTTGCCAATGATGTGGCCCGTGAGGTATCCAACTGCAATGTTGTCGATTTCGCTCAACAATGCAAACTGTTTGTTGCCAGATGCTTCACGAAGTAACGCCGTAAAAAAGGTCCAGCCCGATGCGCCGCGCTGTGAGCTATGAGCGGCCTCGGTAGCGGTTTTTATAGTGTGAAAACTCTCATCGGTTTGCTGTACTTCAAAGATGTTGAAGCAGAGGGAACCGACGTGGTGAGTAGCTAGCGCTACTTCCCTACTCATCGCTCGTACTAGCCGCTTTGAGGATGGTTCTACGCTGGCGGTGGGTATTTTCGTAGTTGAAGACAGCGAGCAGTTGGGCTGTTGAACAACCTTTAAGAGCTGCCACGATTTCCTTAGCTGTCAACGCATCATAATTTTCTATTGGTAAGTCAATTGAAGGCTCTACAGCGTCGGTGGGAATATTGGAAACTTTTGAAGAAGAGTCATCAGAAGCCGCACAGAACTGCTGAACTTTCTTTTGCGCTACATCAACAGCAATCTTCCCTATGAATCGCGCATTTTTCACGTGCTGCTCAAAGCGAACTGTCAGATCTTTCATTGATGGTTGCGTCATGGCTAGTGTCTCTTACTTCACCGCAAAAATAGGGCAAGCATCATCGCCGACTGGACAATTTGGAGCACTGCGACGCACTAAAAGGAAACACTGCGCGCACAACTCTTCACCAGCTTGGCGCGGTTGTAAGCGGTCGCCGTCGGTATTGCGTTCGTCTACTTCGCCTTCTTCGTCGTCATCTTCAATAGGGACATCGTCAGCGGCAACGAGGCGATCTTTCAAAATTTTATCGAGGTCTTCTTCAACGTCGTCGGGAGTGGTGAGGTCATCGTCGTCTTCATCGTCGGCAGCTGCGGCACGACGTGATGCGGGGGTCATCGCTTCTGCATCGTCAGTTTCATCTTCGTCAGCCGCAACGAAGTCTTCATCTTCAAGCAGCGGATCGTGTTCAAGTTCTTCGGCAAGATCTTCTGGGTCGAGATCGGGGTCAAGATCTTCAACAAGTGCAATGGCGTCTACGTCGTCGCCTTCTTCAATTTCAATTACTTCATCTTCTGGATCAATATCTATTTGTTTAGCTGGCTTCTTTTTGCTGCTGGCCATAAACCGAAACCTTTCGTTATTACATTGGGGGCGAGCGAACTGTAGACAATCTGCTCACCTTCAGCGCGTACCATAGGTGCTCGGCGGTGCATCCGTGCAAATCGTGCGAAAAACTCACGAAATATTTGCGATTTTACCGTTTTTCAACCTTTTGTGATGGCGGTCACCCGTTGCGCTTTGCCTCTTGGCGACGTTCCGATTCAAGGCGTTCCAATTCTGGTACCTCTGTCGTCATGTGGATCATCGCTTCTGCCACTGCCTTGTGACCGGCCTGGTCGCGAATGAGTGCATGCATATCGAGGGCCACCTTGCGGTACGCGGGGTGGCCTTGTGGGCTCGAGCGCAATTCAAGCATGTGCATCGCTTCTCGAGCATTGAACTGCATGACATAGCGAATGCGATATGCCATCGAAACGGCGTAAGCAGCCTGAGTGGGATATTCAGGAAGAAGTGCGTCGTAAAGATCTGCAGAACGGTCCATCACCTCATCGAATGCTGAAGTTTGAGACGCATCGTCAACAATATCTGGACGAACATACCCGTGATTCGGCGTCAGCGGCTGCCACTCGATGGTGAGCATGCGGTGACGCTGCATATCGCGAAATGCTCCGTAGTCAGATAACACATCAAAGCGATAGTCGGTACGTTCAAAGGCGCGTCCTGGGCGATGGCGCCTATTTGTTCTATCTCCTACGTAGGCGCGAATGAGACGAACTTTTTCGTCATGGCTCATACCTTGAACTTTTTTATAAATCTGCGACTCACTCAGCGTTAAATGGCTATAGCAAATTGCGGCTAATAGTTTGTCTTCGCCTTCAGGGTCGAAGTCACTCAAAACAACAGACTCTTCTGGCTCTATTTCTTCTGTTGCGAAAAGCTCATGTACAACGCTATGTGTATCTATTGACGTGTCTGAGAGATATTGCGACCAACGTCCGCCGCGGTCTGGCTGGTCGACTCTGCGCAGGAAGCTAGGAACTACTTTGCGCAGTTCCGTCAGCATGAGGTCGGCGTAGAGGCGAGCTTCTGGCAGAGGGTTCGCCCGCATGCGCAGCAACAGCGCTTCATACGCCTGGCCACTTCCGTATATCCCTACATTCGACAGTGCAGAGGCAGGCAACACTCCACGCACAGCGTCGAGCGCCTTAGCTCTCGTGGCTTGCCGGTAGATGAAGTCTGAATCTTTCGGACCCTGGGGAACAACTTTGCGCACATGAGTCGTCAGCGACTCTACGAGACCGCTGTAGGTATCGAACATGCGGTCCATATCGCCTACGTACCGTGTGCCAAAACGACCAGACAACACTTCCGGATCGCGATAAAAACGGTACCTACCACCCAGACGGTTGTCATAAGAGATGTAACGCGTGCTTTGCTCGAGGTAGCTCATCAAGCGACCCCATTCAAGAATTTTAGTCAACAGGTTTGATGCTTGCTCGCAAGCCAAGTGCACGCCACCTAATTGGGCAACAGAGTCATCTCCATATTCCACGAAGATTTTTTCATAAAGGCTTTCGGCACGTTCAATGCCAATAGTTGCATCGAGTGAAACATCTCCTTGGACCTCGAGTTCATTCACGAACTCATCGAGAAACAGCCTTCGCAAACTTTTTGCACTGCGGCTGTAACGGGCGAAAAGAGCACCCTTTACCACTTCTGGGAGATTAACAAGAGCAAATACAGGCGAATCGAGATTGGTGAAATACCGTTTCAAGATGTCAGATTCAGCGGGAGTGAACTCCTCGGGTACATAGACCGTCACGACGGTCAATGTTAGAAGTCGCGGGCGTCAGGTTGCGTGATCATCTACTAAATAAGTCCGACGGGTCGGGGGCCAATACGGGAGAACTCTGATGCTGTTTCGGCACCTGCAACGTCGTCCAGTAGGGCATCAAGAGCCGTGAGTGCCAAAATCTTTGCTCCGTCGATCACCGCCCGGTCACCTTCCTCGGCTCGGGCGTACTCGGCAAAGCGCGGGGTATGTATTGGTACGCCGTGAGGCGCAACTTGGATCATCGGATGAATGGAGGGCGCGAGATAGCTGACGTTCCCCATGTCGGTTGAGCCAACAACAACTGAGTCGCTTGTGGGGCGTTGCGGCGAGCGTCCGACAATCTGTGCATTACGCAGATACAGATTCAATAGTGACTCTGAATCGCGCATGTCTGCATAGGCATGGTTTTCCCATTCCACTTCTACGGTGCAGCCCGTACTTATAGCCGCGCCATGGAAGCAAGCCTCTACGCGCTCTTTCAAGGGTTGTAGTGAGTCGAGAGAATCGGAACGCACGTACCATTGTTGAGTAGCGAAATGAGGCACAATATTGGGCTTGTCACCACCGTGGGTGAAGATACCGTGGATCCGCTCAGAAGGCTTGATGTGTTGTCGTAACGCACCTATTGAGCCATAGGCCTGCACAGCAGCATCGAGCGCATTTTTACCGAGATGGGGAGCAGCAGCTGCGTGGGCAGCACTGCCATGAAACGACGCGCAACATTCTTGGATCGCGATGGCCTTGATACTCGTCAGGTCGAAATCTGCTGGATGAACCATCATGGCGGCGTCAATGCCATCGAAAGCTCCTTGACGCGCCATGGCGATTTTTCCTCCACCACCCTCTTCGGCAGGGGTGCCAAAGACAAGAAGTTCTCCAGGAAGCTCGCTCATGAAGGGTTGCAACGCCAACGCAGCTCCTAGCCCAGCTGCTGCTATGACATTGTGCCCACATGCGTGACCAATTTCAGGTAGTGCGTCGTATTCGCACAAGATCGCAACACGACGTGACCCTGGTGACGATGAGCCACTCGCCTGTGCGACGAAAGCCGTTTCTAGACCGTAGGCACCGCGTTGAACTTTTGAGAATTGTGTTCCGAGAGCATCTGTCAGCAGATTGTGGGCGTGGACCTCTTCGTAGTTCGTCTCTGGATGAGAATGAATGTCATGGCTGATATCTAGAAGTTGGTCTGCTAGTTGATCTATGCGCAAGGTGATTTCACTTTTTAATTGTGCGATATCTGAAATATTCATCGGCTTCTCCTCGAGGGATTTACTTTTGATCGCTGGGTATATAGATATTAATGGCATCTGCGATGACAGATATTCTTAACTCAGCCGCTTTGCCAATTTTTTTTCCATCAATGAAGATGGGTAGAAGTTTGTGGAAATGAAAATGTTCATCCGTCACTTGACGGCTAGTGAGTTGCGGGTGAGGTAAATGGCTCCCCTGCCGCACTTTCACCAGAGACATTAAACGCTGACGAATTCCCATTTCGCACGCCATAGTTAATACTTCAATCTTTGCATCATTTGGATGTGACTTAGCGAAAACCCTTTTGCCTCTGTAGAAGGCGACATTGCACAATAAATGACATTCTCCCCAAAGCAGGTGCCCTATACGTATATGAGCCGCAGCGCGAAGTGTCGCTCCATCTATATCGATTTCAATAACGTCAAAAGGTAACTGGTGCCACTCCACTCGACTGGCGAATTGCTTTAATGCAGACCTTTGTCGTAATTCGCTACCGATGGTTTGTGCGATATCGCCTTTGACCGGGAACGCGAGATCTGAAAAAACGTCATGATCGCTTCGTGTGCAAACGACGCCTTGCTTGTGAACGCGCTCACCCCACTCTTCGCCTTTCGCAATGACCATTAGAGCGCCTCGTTACCCACGACTATTCCTCTAAACATCGCTTCTCCGGCAATACGTGCCGACTCTCGGAGTGTCTGATCGAGAGCTATTCGCTCCATTTGGCGCAACAGGTCGACAATTTGGCGAATTGTGCGCACAAAGTCGCCAGGGCTCATTTCGGGAACGGTATCGAGAACACTTGTAAGGCTTTTCCCCGCGGCCCACAATGCAGCACATTGCGCGAAGTTCGGATCGGGAAAGCGGTGTACCGGCAGGCCACGAGAAGTTTGTAGATCTTGAATCTCCATGCTCAGATCTTCTACTCGTTCAACGACTTCGCGGCACCTTTTTGAGGGATACGGAAGATCATCTTGGTCGCTATTGCGACGTTCATAAACCACGCACGACACTGCAGCAGCGAGGTCGATGGGTTTGAGACCGTCGAAAAGGCCCTGTGAAATAGCTTCAGCTATGAGGATGTCGCTCTCATGAAAAACGCCGGCAAGAACTGACCCCTTCGCAGTCAGGCGCCAAGAATCGATGTAGCCCATTTTTCGTAACAGTTCTAAAACGCGATCAAACGTGGCCCCCACCGATTGGGTTTCATTTTTAAGATGACGTTCAAGACGTTCAATATCATTACGAATGCGATCTGCAGCATCGGCATGTTTTAACAAAATAGAAATCAACGGATCATTTGCAACATTCCCTGAGTCAAGTGCGTCGTCTTCGTGGACTCCGGTGTTTCCATCATCGTCTTTGTGAGCAAATACCCAGTTGCACTCGTTAATTAGTCGAGAAACCTCGCGCAGTGCCCCAGGGTTCCATTGCGAAAAGTCGGCGTCAAGCTCGACGTGTTTAATGAAGATTGGTTCACCGATGAGGTCTTCATAGAGAATGCCACGCACCGACTGCACTGCATCGGCGGCTGTGATCTTGATGCCTCGACGTCGGTTAGATGTAGCCAAGACCATAAATTTTTGATACGGACTATTACGTGCGTTGATGAATTCGTCAGTTTTCAATGCAATGATGTCGCCTGGGCGAAAGGTGTTCCACACCTGTACAGAGTCGCCTTGAGGCTTCGCTTCACCCTTTTGGCGTTGAAGCCCATGAAGGCGTCGATAGCCCCAAATGTCTCCATACTGAGATTGGGCCTTTTCTTGCTCAATACGCTGCTGCTCTCTTTTTTTCTCAATTGAAGCTTGCATCGTTACAACACCGGAATTCGCCTGGTACTGAGCAAAGGAGAGGTTGAGGAGATGGCGAACTTCACCTTCAGAATGGCTATTGACCAAGTTGACCGTCATGTTGTATGTCGGGCGAAAAGCCGACGTGAGATTAAAACTTTTGTTCAGTGCAAACCGGCACACTTCATCAAAGCCAACAAAAGGACTCCACAGGGTGACGGCATGTCCTAAATCGTCTATGCCTCGGCGACCCGCTCTTCCCGTCAGTTGCGTAAAATCTGAAGGCTTCAGGGGCACGTGATTTTCGCCGGTGAATCTGGTGAGCTTGTCGATAACAACAGTGCGAGCCGGCATATTGAGGCCTACCGCAAGAGTTTCTGTTGCAAAAACAACTTTCAATAGACCCAAGGTAAAGGCTTCTTCAACAATTTCTTTAAATATTGGCACCATGCCAGCGTGATGAGCTGCCACTCCAGTGGATATTAAAGATAAGAATCCTTCGAAGTCGAGCGCATTCTTTTCGTCTGAAGAAAGAGTCTGAGCTCGATCTTGTGCAATTCTACGAATGTGTTCAGTTTCGTTCTTAGTGGCAAATGAGAGAGCGCTACGACGAATGCCGCGTGCTGCATCGTCACATTGATTACGGCTAAAAATGAAATAGATAGCAGGCAACATGTTTGCATTAGCGAGTTGTTCAACAACCTCGTTGCGGTTCGGCGGTCCGAATCGGCTTTCGGCAGCTTGGCGACCTTTTTTCTGTTGATTGTTATGACGCGAAGCACCATTGTTCTGTTTGCCCTGGTCAGTGAATGCTTTTTTAGCCCGCGGGTTCATCTGATTGTCAATGAGCGTCGGATACATGACCGTGTCGCCCGTTGCCTTATCGAAAGCCATATGGTGATGCTCAAGATTCACGGGGCGCTTTGTTTCAATAATTGCCCTAGTGTCACCGCGCACTGTTGTGAGCCACTCGCTCACTTCCACCGCATTAGACACGGTTGCCGAAAGGCAAACAAGTGTGACCTCAAGTGGAAGATGAATGATGACTTCTTCCCATACCGGGCCTCGATATTGATCTTGCAGGAAGTGAACTTCATCAAGTACCACTACTGAAAGATTCTCTAGCGAACGCGACGATGCGTAGATCATGTTGCGCAGTACTTCTGTGGTCATTACCAAAATTTTCGCATCTGAATTAATGCTGGTATCTCCGGTGAGCAGACCTACGTTGTCTGAACCGTACAGTTCCTGGAAATCACGAAACTTTTGGTTTGAAAGTGCTTTGATGGGAGCGGTATAAAAAGACTTCATTCCCCTATTCAAAGCTTCCGAAATTGCATGTTCAGCAATAAACGTTTTCCCAGAACCTGTAGGAGCAGCCACTAATACCGACGCACCTTCGTTGAGGGCCTGTATCGCTTTTTGCTGGAATAAGTCTGGTTGGAATTTTGGGTTATTCATGGTTGGCTTTTTTTCTTCGCCATTGGATGAAAAAACCGATGCATACGGATATGACGTAAAGAATTGTCATCGGTATTGCGAGCGCCAACATGCTGATGGGATCGCCAGATGGAGTGATGATTGCTGCTGTAAGAAAAATAGCCATTACAGCCCAGCGCCATTGTTTCAGTAACAAACTTGGAGTGATGACATTTACAAGTTGCATGAAAACGAGCAGAACCGGGAACAAAAACCCGACTCCAAAAGCAAGAACCATCAGGGTTACTAAACTCACGTACTTGGTAATTTGGTATGACTGAGAAACATCTTCTCCAGACCAACTAATGAGAAATTCCAATGCCTTGTCGAGGGTCCAATATGCGATGTATCCCCCAAGGGCAAACAGGCTCACGCTGGAAATGATGAAACCCGTTGCATATCGTTTTTCTCGTTGGTGAAGTGCAGGTGCTGTGAATCGCCAAATTTGCCAAAGGATGACAGGCAATGCGGCTACCAAACCACCGTACGATGCAATTCGCATTCGAGCAGAAATGCCGTCTAGTGGCCCTAAGCCAAAGAGAGTTCCATCGCAATTGAAATCAGGTCGAGATAAACAGAGATCGCGATACGGCTGAGTTAAGAACCGCAAGACTGGGTCATAGAAACTCAAAATGACCAATGCGCCGATAATGACCGCTAGAAGTGACCGAATGATACGAAATCTAAGTTCAGCTAAATGCTGAGTCATAGTGATTTCGTCGGTGGAAGACCGAACACCGATGGTTTTGCGGAACAACTTCATGGAATCTGGTCTCCATTAGGTGGTTCATCTTGTTCATAAGGAATGAACTTCGGTTCGCCAGTCGTTGGAGTCGGTGCCTCGTCTTTGCCTAAGAAGATCCGCTTTGCTTCTTCTGCGGTATTCTTTATTTCCTGCAATGGGTCTTCGAACCCGGTCCTGAGGTCGCGCTGTACTCCGGAGGCGACATTCTTGATTTCGTGGTAAACGCGACCGAACTTGCGCATTGCCTCGGGTAACTTTTCTGGACCCAATACGACGAGGCCAATAAGAAGCAGAAAGACTATTTCGCTGCCAGACATATTGAACACACTCAAAGTCTATGAACTAGAACTGCGCGCCCTGTCATTATCATGGCAATATGGAGGAAATAAGGCCTAGTTACCGTGAGCTGACCTATATCGCCTTTGCGCATCGTGGGGCTCGGGCGTATGTCAGAGAAAATACCCTGGAGGCATTCCAACTTGCGTTGCGCCTGGGTGCGACTGGTCTTGAGTCTGATGTGTGGATCACCAAAGACGGCATTCCTGTTCTCGATCATGATGGCGTCGTTCAAGATCGGATCTTGAAGAAACCAATCAGCAATTACTTGCGCGAAGATCTACCTGAACACATCCCAACTCTCCGAGATCTCCTACTTTTGGCGCCACAAGGTGTCCCTATTTCTCTCGATGTCAAAGATGATGACTGCTTTGAGGCGCTCATTAGCGAAGTTCGTGCAGTTCACGGTGAACAATCACCTTTCATTTATTTATGTCATCCAGACATAGATGTACTCGAGGGACAGAGAAGCAAATCGCAGGGCATTTCACTTGTTTCATCGGTACGTCTCGCAAAATTGAAAAAAGGGCCCGAAATGCATGCAGCGCGGATGCGTGAACTAGGTGTCGAAGTGATGAATATGCATCATCGCGATTGGAATGGCGGTCTCGTTGCACTCTTTCAGCGTTTCGAACTCCGATGCTTCGCATGGGACTGCCAATTTGTGCGCAATATCCAAGATATGGCAAAAATAGGGATCAACGGTATTTTTAGCGACTGGCCAGATCGGTTCTACGACTAGAGCCAACGCCAACGACTAAGAGGCCACAGCACTACAAAGGCGCGACCAACTATTCGATTTTTATCGACTGCGCCAAACATCCGGCTATCCATTGACTGTGGGCGATTATCGCCGAGAACGAAAACTTGTTTAGCCGGTACAACCACTTCTGCCATTTCTGGCTGCCGACAACGTTCGATGAGATCATCTTGCTCTGTGTCTCTGCTATCGAGATAGGGCTCTTTCAAGGCAACTTTGTTGACATAGACAACGCATTTACTGATGGAAATTTTTTCTCCGGCAAGACCAATGACCCGCTTAATGAGGTCGTCATGTTGAATTGTTTCGCCATTTGAGGTGACACGGTCGAAAACGACTACGTCTCCCCTATTGACTTCGTGCAAGCGGTACGAGAGCTTATTTACCAGCACCCTATTTGGCTGATACAGAGTGGTCTCCATAGATGGGCCCGATATATAGAACTGTTGCAAAACATACGTTCTGATACCGAGGGCAACGACCAGTGCCACAACTAGAACAATGATCCAATCCCGAACAGCCTTGAAAGAATCTGAAGACGATGCAACCTCTTCTGGGGTTTGCACATCGTCGACGTCTTCAGGCACAGCAAGATTGTAGATGCTCTGAAGGTCAAATGAACAAGATTCTCTACAAAGAATCAATCAATTTTTGGACACGTTCGTCAACATTCTTGAACGGATTCTTGCAAAGTACGGTTCTTTGTGATTGATCGTTAATTTTTAGATGAACCCAGTCAACTGTGTAGTCACGCTTTTTTAATTGAGCAGCAGTAATAAATTGTGAGCGCAGGTGGGCTCGGGTTGTTGTTGGAGCCTGCGTTGTAGCAGCAACAATTTGCTCCTCGGAACAAACAGATTTCATGATGTTCTTGCTTCGCAGGTGGTAATAAATTCCCCGCGCAGGGTCTATGTCGTGGTACTGCAAATCGATGAGATGACAACGAGGATCGCCCAAAGAAATGTCATGTTTTTCCGAGTATCTAGATACGAGGTGATATTTCGCGACCCAATCAACTTCAGTTTCTAATTGAAGTGGGTCACTTTCAATAGTAGTTACACAGTGTTCCCACATCTGCAGAGCACGAGTTTCTTCTTCATTAAAGCCGAAACGCTCGCTATACGAAATTGCTTTGTCAAGATATATGCGCTGGATGTCGAGCGCACTCATCTCTTTGCCATTTTTTAACTTGACTTTTTTCTTGCAAGTGATGTCGTGGCTAATTTCGCGGATTGCGCGCACAGGGCTTTCCAGAGTCAGATCTCTGAAATCAATTTCAGGATTCTCAAACATGCGTAAAACACAGGCCATTGAACCGACCTTGAGAAATGTCGCATAATCACTCATGTTTGAATCGCCAACAATGACATGCAAGCGGCGGTAGTGCTCCGCATCGGCGTGTGGCTCATCTCGAGTGTTGATGATTGGTCGACTGCGTGTGGTTGCCGAACTAGAGGTCTCCCATATGTGCTCTGCACGCTGCGCAATAGTGAAGAGGGGCCCTTTAGCGGTCATTAATAATTTGCCTGCTCCACAGAAAATTTGCCGTGTAATGAGAAATGGAATGACTACATCGGACAGACGCGACTGATCATCGGTTCGCGAAGTGAGGTAATTTTCGTGGCACCCATATGAGTTGCCTGCGCTATCGGTGTTGTTTTTATAAATATGAATTTCACCGCGAATTCCTTCGTCGGCAAGGCGTTCTTCAGCTGCGATACGTAGATCGTTGAGGATGTATTCCCCAGCGCGGTCTTGAGCTACTACATCAAGCAACGAGTCACATTCAGCCGTTGCGTATTCGGGGTGCGAGCCTACGTCCAGGTACAAACGTGACCCATTGGGTAGAAATACGTTAGAACTCCTCCCCCATGTCACCACCTTGCGAAAGAGGTAACGCGCTACCTCATCGGGGCTGAGGCGACGTTGCCCTTTCAACGTGCACATGATTCCGTATTCGTTCTCTAGCCCGTAGATGCGTCTAGAGAATTCTTGCACGACTGCGTTTAACCTTGAACGAGGGCGTTAACTTCGGTGTCGTCAAGGCGAGTAAATGCACGACGATCACCGGAGCGATTAAGTATTGCAATTTCGCATTCTTCAATAGGAAGTTGCCGATCTGGGCCGGAAAGAGCGTTTCGGCACAATTGAACGACATCGGCCAATAGTGCTGTGTCTAAATGTGCCAAGAGCGGAGACTCTTTCATGCGCGAGTAAATGGCGTCTGAGTCGCCGCCTAAAACACAGAATTTACGTTCATCGAGAACAGTGCCATCGTAAAAGATATGGAACAACTGATCTTTAGATGCTTCATCGGCAACTTCAGCGACAAGAATTTCCACTTCGAGGGGTTTCATTTCATGAGTGAATATTTGACCAAGAATTTGCGCGTACTGATTTGCCAGGCTTCGTGCATCTACATCAATACGTGAATACTGGTAACCCTTTAGATCTGCAGCCCTCACGCCCGAAACTCGTAACTGATCGAATTCGTTATATTTTCCGACACCAGCGAACGCAATGCGGTCGTATATTTCACTAATTTTTCTTAGTGTATTAGAAGGATTTTCAGCGACAATGGCAATTCCTGCGGAGTACTGAATAGCAATGAGTGCCTTACCGCGAGCGATTCCTTTGCGTGCATAATCGGCACGATCTTTCATGATCTGTTCTGGGGCTACATAAAATGGCATGCTCATTTCACACCTCCTGATTTCGTTCTTGGTGCTCAGCAATAAGCTCTTCTACAAGGCGAGACAAAGTTGAATCGTCAATACGTTCCCATCCGTTCGCCGTAATTGAGGCAACTATTGGGTAAATACCGCGCAAGGTGTCGGGGCCACCTGTGGCTGAGTCCGAATCGGCGGCTTCCCATAAAGATTTCAAAGCAAGACGAACTGCTGCATCTTGAGACATGGAAGTTCTCCAACCGACTTTAATAACTGCACCGGCGTGCACACTTCCAGAACCCGTTGCAACGAATTCGCGTTCTTCGTATCGGCCCCCCGTTGGGTCGTAATCCCACAAGCGTCCGTAACCCTTCTGGAGGTCATAGCCAGCGAAGATTGGCACGACCACCAGCCCTTGCATTGCGGCAGGAAGGTTGCCACGCACCATCATGGAAAGCTGATTTGCTTTACCTTCAAGAGAGAGCAATTGCCCTTCTACTTTTTCATAATGCTCGAGTTGTAATTGGAAAAGCTTGATCATCTCCATGGCTGGACCGGCGGTACCCGCTATTGCCACGCCACTGAATTTGTCTGCTGAGACAACCTTTTCCATAGAGCGGTGAGAGATGACATTGCCTGAGGTTGCGCGACGATCGCCAGCCATTACAACGCCATCTGCAAACCGAAGAGCAACGCATGTTGTTGCATGCGGAAAATTGACGTGAGTTGATGATTCGGTGAGATGCTTTTGAAACGGATCGATACCAACACGCTTCAACAATTCGGCAAAACTGGCACCTGGATGGTCGCCTGGTGTGAAAAAAGGCATTGACATAGCAACAGTGTAGGAGTTATTCCCCACCCTTTTGTACGTAACTATTCACAAAATCCTCGGCATTTGTCTCAAGAATGGAGTCAATCTCATCGAGCAGGTTGTCTAGATCTGCTTTCAAATTTTCGGCCTGAGCATTTTTCACAAGAGCTAAATCTTCAATAACCTCGACTGGGGTTACTTCTGGATTAGAGACACTTTTACGAATTTTTTCCGACATAGTCGCATCTTAGTATTGAAATTAGAACACATCGGAAATTCTGAACGATGTTAATTCAGAATGTTCGAGGCCGAGAGCAAGCACTAATTCCATTGGGGTTGAGCACGATTTAAAGAGGTCTTCGGTGAGGGCTCGCGTTCCTTTCAATGGCTCCATCATTGGTATACGCCGCAATGGACCGTCCCCTACATCAAAGATGAGGCAGTCCCAATTTGCCGAAACGACAAACTCGGGCCAACGCTGCAAACACATGCCACGGAAAAATGCACGGGTACTTTGTGGTGGTTCAGTGCGAGCAATGTCGGCATCGCCTTGCGTAATGAGTCTCCTCAAATTCATTCGATCAGAAAGATTCTTTCCTGTACGCATGTCGTGGTACTGCAAATCGAGAGCCTTAAGCCTCGCATCATTGGGCGCCAGGTCATTTTTCTCTTGGTAAGCGTTGATGAGACGCATCTTTGCTAACCAATCGATGGTGTCGAAGGACCCAACTCCGCCGTTTGACAAGTTCGTGAGAGTTTCGCGCCAGAGCAGGAGAATATTTGTTCCTTCAAGAGGAAAATCATCGCTATTGACACAATCCAGACCGCATTCCGCATCGTACTTTTCAGCTGCCTCCAAAATAAGAAATTGAATTTCTAAGGAAGTCTTTAATTCGCCATTCGAAAGACGAATCGCCTTCGACATACTGATGTCTCGACTAACGGTGCGCATAGCATTTACTGGGCCATCAATAATGAGTTGCGGTGGAAATGCTCCGTCTTCAATCATGGCGAGCACGATGGAGGTGGTGCCTACTTTCAAATAAGTGGCATATTCCGACATATTCGCGTCGCCGACGATGACATGCAGGCGGCGATACTTATCTGGGTCACAGTGCGGCTCGTCGCGAGTATTGACAATGGGACGACGAATAGTTGTTTCGAGGCCAATCTCTTCTTCAAAAAAGTCTGCTCTTTGACTGATCTGATACGTAACAGCGTCAGCCTTGTCAGTTAAAAACTCTGATCCGACTTTTCCTGATCCGCAATAGATCTGGCGGGTAACAAAGTGCGTCGTAATGAATGTAGCTAATTGTCCAAAAGGTAATTCTCGTGCAACAAGGTAGTTCTCGTGGCAACCATATGAGTTACCTTTGCCATCGGAGTTATTTTTATAAGTAATAATTTCATGAAGATCGGGCAATAGTGCATTTGCTCTCTTCATACTCTCTTTAATAATTTCCTCACCTGCACGGTCATACAGCACAACTTCAGTCGCAGTTCGACATTCAGGTGTAGAAATTTCAGGGTGTGCATGGTCTACGTAGTACCGAGCGCCGTTCGTCAAAACCGAATTTGCCATATGGGTCTCAACTTCTGGCGGGAATGCGTCTTCTAGAGCAAAACCTCGTGCGTCACGGTCTGGTGTTTCGTCTCCAAAATCCCACTGAATGTTCTGCTTAAAAGCGCCAGCATAAGCATTGACGAGAACTGACGACGCCACAATAGGGCTACTGTCAAAACCACGGGAAATGACCCCGTACTCCGTTTCAATGCCACAGACCTTCGGTAGCGCCATAAGTGACTACAGGTACTGACCGGTCACAACGTGTTCAATTGATTTTCCACCCGATGCAGCACCAGGGTCAGTGTGTTCATTAATTAGTGTACGAATGAAGACAATTCGTTCGCCCTTTTTACCAGAGATCCGCGCCCAGTCGTCTGGATTTGTGGTGTTGGGTAGATCTTCATGTTCTTTGAACTCTTGGGCAATGGCTTCCATGAGGTCACCTTCAGTGATTCCCCTTTCGCCAGTGTCAATGGTTCGTTTGATTGCAGATTTCTTTGCTCGCCGAACGATATTTTCAATCATTGCTCCAGACGAGAAATCGCGGAAAAATAGGACTTCCTTATCGCCGTTTTGGTATGTCACTTCGAGGAAACGGTTTTCATTAGCATCGCTGTACATGCGTGCTACACAGTGCGAGAGCAAGGACTCAAGAGCTGCTTCTGTGGAACCGTCAAAACCACTCAGCAAATCGGCTTGTATTGGAATTTCCGAAGTGAGATAGCGCCTAAAAATGTGATGCGCCGCATCTGCGGTCGGGCGATCAATTTTGATTTTTACGTCAAGTCGTCCTGGTCGCAAAATTGCCGGATCAATGAGATCTTCCCTGTTTGTTGCTCCGATGACGATGACATTGCGCAAACTTTCAACACCATCGAGTTCGGCTAGTAGTTGCGGAACGATCGTTGACTCCATGTCGCTGCTGATGCCAGAGCCTCGAATACGAAACATCGAATCCATCTCGTCGAAAAAGATGATGACAGGCCAACCCTCTTCGCTCTTCTCGCGAGCCCTTTGAAAGATGAGCCGTATTTGACGTTCCGTTTCGCCAACATATTTGTTGAGAAGTTCGGGTCCTTTAATATTGATGAAGTAGCTACGACCTTTATCGTGTCCAGTTGCGTCTGCAACTTTTTTCGCAAGGCTGTTCGCTACCGCTTTGGCGATGAGTGTCTTGCCGCATCCTGGCGGCCCGTAAAGGAGGATGCCCTTCGGTGCAGGCAGGTGATATTCCGCAAAGAGATCGGAATAAAGATACGGAAGCTCTACGGCATCGGCGATGAGCTCAATTTGTGCATCTAGTCCACCAATGTCGCTGTAGCTAACAAGTGGCACTTCCTCGAGTAGAAGATTCTCGACCTCAGGTTGATGGAGCCGCTCGATGAGTAGGTTACTTTTTGGTTCCAAACGCAACAGGTCTCCAGGACGTAAATGCATTCCTCGTAGAGAGTCGCCAAGTTCACAAATCTTTTGGTCATCGCCGCGATAGGTGATGATTGCACGGAAACCGTCTTCACAGATCTCTTTAAGTTGAACAACCTCTCCAGACGTTTCGGGCCGTCTAGTTGCAATGACGTTCATGCTGTCATTGAGGAGCACTTCTGAACCACGTTCGAGAACATCGAAGTCGATGTCGGGATGCAACTGCACTTTCATCTTGCGACCCTGAATGAAAATATCTATGGAAGCGTCATCATTCTTTCCCACAACAACGCCGTAGGCATGTGGGGGCTGGGACAGTTTGTCTACTTCTTCTCGCAAATGAGCGATATGTTCGCGAGACTCGCGCAGCGTGTATGCGAGTTTCTCGTTTTGAGCTACAACACGTGCTA
>CAMCZG010000006.1 GCA_945886445.1 Bifidobacterium breve
TCTTGATCTTGAATAATTTTCAGCCTACATTGTATACAAATACAAAGGAGACTCTATGAAACGACCCATTCGCATCTCACTCGCGGTTGCTCTCATTGCGGCCTGTGCACTGTCCACCGCTAGCCCACGGGTTCACGCTGATGGTGTTGATGAGTTTATCCCAGACCAAAGTTCCCTTGATGCAAATCCCAACTTAAATCCTAGCCAAGGCAACTGGTCTGACCTTAAAGGCGGAGTCACTGGCAGACCCTATATTGCTGAGTTATCGGTCACGACGGGAGGCGTCACAACTACGCTGGTGACTGGTGGTACTACTACAACAGTCGCATCCACAACTCCAGGTGCCATCACCGCAGTCATTGCGCCGATCAACTTGTGCGCAAAAGGCCGCACTTCTATGTGCTACGACACGCCTAACCGTGTCAGTATCCAACTTGCCTATGTCAAGGGAGGTGGGCAGTTGGGAGGCAATTTTTCTGCGCCGACTACCGCGCTCTCACCGAGCATCACGGATACTTCAGTCTTTGACCTCACGGTTGGACTGAACAGTATCGGGGGCAATCTTCGATGGACATGGATGAGTGGCGCCCCCACTTTCTGGAAGACACAAGGATTAAGGAGCGACAGCGGGACAGCGCGAGTGAAGTTCTCGCTCGGAAAATATCCGAGTCTCAATTACTCAGGTTCAGGCGCAGAAATGTGCACCGCCATTCCTGTGTCTGTTTGTGATGCAGAGAAATCAACCCAAGACACGTTGGGGATGCAAATGGTTTTGAGTCTTGACACTACGCTCAGCGAGGCGTTTGCGGGTGCGCTATTTGCCACCAATAATGCCGTTATGGGTTCTCTTGACGTATCGAGTGGTGAAACGCCAACCCTGACCTATGGCATTGCTGGACCGCACAAAATGAGTGACGGCTCTGTGCGTAGAGGTACGTTCTATGGCTTCCTTTCCGACGCAGTTCTTGAATCACAGTTCAAAATTGCCGCAACAGAAACCGACATGACAAAACTGCTCAGCGTTGCTCGTACTGCAGAATCGAAATCAACTGCTGATGCTGGTACCGACACGGTGACATGGAGCAAGTGGACCGCAGCCGACAATGGCACCGACGGACGACTTGTCACCATCTCTGACATTTCCTTCTCGGCGCCAAAATTTAAGGTCACCAAAGTTTCCTCTTCTGGTTCTGGCACTGCGAAGACCATAGGTAGTTCTGCTCCGCAAGCGCCAACTGGTATTAAATTCACCACCAAGGCACGCACCATCACCCTCACCGGTTCTGGAGTGGCTGGCATTAGCTACAAAGCAACTGCAACATTGGGCGCAGCAACAAAGTCGAGTTCTTGCAAACTTGCTGGCACCAAATTGACCTGCACAGTGAAAACCACCAAGGCCGGTTCATGGAAAGTAAAGGTGACACCATCGAAGTCGGGTGCTACTGGCGCTTCGTGGTCACGCGCTATCAAAGTGAAATAAAACGAGAAATACGAAAGCCGAGCCGTGGTGCCGGCTCGGCTTTCGATTCTTCTCTTGGAGAGGCAGTGGCAGCTACAACAAGAGAGTGAACGGTGACGCTTAGTCGAGTTCGATTGGTTGCTCGTCGGCTTCGGTGAACTCGGCCACTGGACCATCGAGACCTGCACTGCTGCGGATCTTTTCTGACATTTGCATCATGATTTCTGGGTTAGCGGTGAGATAGGCCTTGGCGTTTTCACGACCCTGACCCAATTGCTCACCTTCGTAGGTGTACCAAGCGCCCGACTTCTTGGCAATGTCGTATTCCACAGCCATGTCGAGCAATGCGCCTTCGCGGCTGATGCCTTTGCCGTACATGATGTCGAATTCGGCCTGACGGAACGGTGGTGACACTTTGTTTTTCACTACCTTCACGCGGGTGCGGTTACCCACAATTTCTGTTCCGTCTTTGATGGACTCAATACGACGGATGTCGAGACGTACTGATGAATAGAACTTGAGTGCACGACCACCTGGAGTTGTTTCTGGTGAACCGAACATGACGCCAATTTTTTCGCGCAGCTGGTTAATGAAGATACAAATGGTGTCGGTCTTGTTGAGGTTTGCAGTAATTTTGCGCAAAGCCTGACTCATGAGGCGAGCTTGCAGACCCATGTGGCTGTCGCCCATTTCGCCTTCAATTTCAGCACGCGGTGTAAGTGCAGCCACTGAGTCGATAACAACAATGTCGATTGCACCTGAGCGAATGAGCATGTCGGCAATTTCGAGAGCTTGTTCACCGGTGTCTGGCTGGGAGATGAGCAACTGGTCGACGTCGACGCCAATAGCGCGGGCGTAAATTGGGTCCATGGCGTGCTCTGCGTCGATGTAGGCACAGATGCCACCATTGCGCTGAGCTTCTGCAACTGCATGCATGGCAAGGGTGGATTTACCCGAAGATTCTGGGCCGTAGATTTCAACCACACGACCACGTGGCAAGCCACCGATTCCGAGGGCGATGTCGAGCGGGATAGCCCCGGTGCTGATGGCTTGGATGCCAAGGGAGGTCTTTTCTCCCATACGCATGATGGAGCCCTTACCGAACTGCTTGTCGATTTGGGCGAGAGCGGCATCGAGGGCCTTGTCGCGGTCGTTGCTCATATGGAACCTTTCAGAAAACCCGTGAAACGGGAGATGTATTGGGCGGAACGTGTATTCACTTCGTATTGTGTGCACAACCTAGACACGGGGTGTCATATGTATTCGCGAACAACAACACTGTAGTTACGAACAGACGTTCGGTCAAGCATCTCCGCCAGATTTTTGGAGAAATCTTTTTACTGGGTCTTGGCAGCCACCGCAGCAGCCGCATCGGCGAGCTCTGCAGGCTCGAGATCGCGCATGAAAATGTCGACCCCCAGCCACATGCCATAGCTAATGGGATACATGAAGATGGGCAAAATAATAGCCAAGCTTCCTACTACTGCGAGCAAAGGCACCACAGCGACATCGGGGTAGGTCAAGAACACACCCACTCCCATACCAGCAAGCAAGACGCCATAGGACACCATGACGTTCATTGTCATTGCGCCGAGTTCAAAACCTTCTAGGCGACGTTGCCACAACAGGCCACACGTATGGCAACGGTCGTCGCGCTTGAACCAACTAATGAAAAAGGCTCCCTTACCGCCACACCACGCACAACGGCGAAAGAGCCCTCTGAGCAACATGTGAATGAGACCTGGACGTACGCGTACTGCAGTTGTATTCACAGGAAAATTCTACACGTCACTTCGTGAGTTCGCCGACGAACTCTTGAAACACATCGGCATAATGCATTACTTCTGCATCGGTATGCATGACCGAGATGAGCCACTGTTCATCGAGGCCTGGTGGCAAAAGGACACCACGGTTGATGCCATGTATCCATTGCGCAAAGGCAAGATCAAAATCGGTTTCTTTATAATCGCGATAATTGTGCACTGGATTCGCCGACCACGTGATGCAACCCTTTGCACCAAACTGCACTGTGTGCGCCGGCAATGATGCACTCACGATGATGTCGTTGCATGCGCTCAACAGTTGCTCATTGAGTTCTGCTGTGCCCAGTGTTACTGCAGGTGTGCACACTTCATTGAGCACTGCACGAGTAGCAGCCATCACCAGAGGATTGCCGTTATATGTACCTAAATGCAGAACTTTTCCTGTTGTGATGACATCCATGTATTCGGCCTTGCCGCCAAATGCACCAACGGGGAAACCGCCACCAATACTTTTTGCAAGTGCAATAAGGTCGGGCTGCACACCTAAAGCACCAGTTGCTCCACCCCAGCCGGCAGTGATTCCGGTTTTCACCTCGTCAAAAATAAGCAACGTTCCGTGACGCTGAGTGATTTCACGAACAGCTTCGAGATAGCCAGGCAGTGGTTTGCAGATTCCAATGTTTTCCATGACGGGCTCAACAATGAAACATGCAACATCGTTATTCGATAACGCACGCTCTAGTGCTTCAGCATCGTTGTATGGCACCACAATGGTGTCGCCAAGAACTGCTGCGGTAATACCTGCAGTTGCGGGAACGGCATGCGGAGCATGTGCAGGGCCAGCTAAATGAAGTGGTGGTTTCATTGACACCATCACTTCATCGTGATGACCGTGATAGCCACCTTCCACTTTTACAATTTTGTCGCGACCCGTTACGCCACGCGCAACGCGAATGGCATCCATTGTTGCTTCAGTACCTGAGTTGGTGAATCGCCACATGGGCAGCCCGAAACGTGCTCCGAGCAACTCAGCAACTTCAGCATTCACTTCGCTTGGGGTGACAAATAATGTTCCGTCGTTCAACTGTGCGTCGACTGCTGCACGCACAATGGGGTTGGCATGGCCAGAAAACAGCGCGCCAAAGCCCATGGAGAAATCGATATAGCGATGGCCGTCGACATCTTCCATGTGTGCGCCACGAGCACTGCGCACCACGATGGGATGTGGGTCGTAATTTTGGAAACTAGAAGCCACACCCATTGGCATGACGCGGCGTGCACGTTGCGACGCAAGTTGCGAGCCCGCGGTGCGGTCGCTGTAACGCAGCAACTCACGGGCGGTGATGACCTTGGCCCGAGCGATGAGTTGCTCGTGCGGGGTGGCTGAACGGGTAGAGCGTGCGGTAGATGTACCTGACAACGAGGAATGCGTTGTTTTCATGTGGGTCTCCGATGGATTCCGAAGTCCTCACTGTATCACACTGCGATATACGTTGTCACACACACCCTGAGGTACGGATTGCCCTGTCATTTCGTTGTCCCTCTTCTGGGCGGCCGTGCTCTTTTTGCCTTTCCTGAGAGCTGAGTTGGCACATCTTGCGCTTTGTGGCACACTCATAAGCCTTGGTGGGCGTAGCTCAGTTGGTTAGAGCGTCGGTTTGTGGTACCGAAGGTCGGGGGTTCGAGACCCCTCGTCCACCCCAAGTGGGTGGGTTTGTTTACGCAGGTAGGCGAACCCACCCTTTATTCTTCATTTGGGCTGGCAGTGTCGTATGCTCTTGCCGTCGCGCCTCTAGCTCAATGGCAGAGCAACGGACTCTTAATCCGCAGGTTCTGGGTTCGAATCCCAGGGGGCGCACAACTAAAATATCGACAACCCCCGACCGTGTTGAGGTCTATGCCGTGAGCACTGGAATACCGGCGAGTATCACGAGCCCAAAAAGCGATAGGACGATAGAAAATATCGCCAAAGAACAGATGAGGCTTTGTCGTTTAATGATTGACGCAATACCCAACATAAACAGCGCGACGGCGAAGAGGGCTGTGAGCATCTGTAGTCGGTCGCTGTATTTACCTGCCACTTCCGACTCGCGCAGAATCTTTTCCCCTTCTACTTCCACTTTGGAAATAGGCCCATACAACGAGTCCATATACGGCTTGCAATCTGGCAATTGACTCGTTTCCTTGGCGACTAAACACGTCATTGCTGACTCGTAAAACTCAAATGAACCATTAGAGGTTTGCAGATCTTCGTAAATTTTATCTTTGCTGATGCCATCGATAATGAGGCGCACCTGCTTGTCTTTCCACACTGAAAGGTCGTCTCGATACTTGACTTCGGAGGTAATCCACATGTTGTTTGCATCGCCCAGAGAAAGTTGGTAGTTCGTTAAGGCTTCATCTGAAACGCCACCATGCAGGGATGACTGCACGCCACTCCATGCTGTAGCAGTTGAGACGATTCCGAGAAGAACGACAATAAAGATGTCGTTTGCTAGCAGCGTGAATAGCTTTTTCATTAAGTCTGCTTCCTGTTAAACAACCGACTATGTTTGATCATATATGAACGTTGTCGTGGTGTTCGCACATCCGTCGGCCGACAGTTTTGGGCAGGCCATTTGCTCAACAGCAGTGAGCGCACTCGAAAGTTCTGGCCATAAAGTTTCTTTGTTGGCGCTGTATCACAGCCACTTCGCTGCAGCAATGTCGCGAGAAGAATGGCTCGCCTATCACGGCGAAAGCCCTGCACTGGACCCAGACGTGAAATCTCATGGCGAACTCGTGCGCAATGCCGATGCACTCATTTTCATTTATCCCACGTGGTGGTCGGGGCTTCCTTCCATCATGAAGGGCTGGCTCGAGCGCGTGCTCGTTTCTGGAGTTGCTTTTCACTTCAACAAAAAAGACAAAGTGCGTCCGTCGCTGAAGCAAGTGCGACATTTAGTAGGCATTAGTACCTACGGATCACCACACATTTATATTGCACTCATGAACGACAACGGCCGGCGCATCATTATGCGGGCATTGCGCGTGTGCACCGGTTGGCGCACCAAACGCACCTGGCTTGGCATGTACAACATGGGCAATTCCACGAGCGAACAACGCGACGAATTCCTTCAACGGGTCAACAAAACATTGCGAGAACTTTCATGAAGATCTTGCTCGTTTTTGCCCACCCCAACCCTGCATCATTTTCTGGTGCATTGCGCGACATCGTGTTGAGTTGTGCCGAAAAAACTTCGTGCGAAGTTCGTCAACATGATTTATACGACACGGGTTTTTCTGCGGCGTTATCGGCAAATGAATGGACACTGCATCGC
Source organism: Bifidobacterium breve (assembly GCA_945886445.1). Classification (GTDB taxonomy): domain Bacteria; phylum Actinomycetota; class Acidimicrobiia; order Acidimicrobiales; family Ilumatobacteraceae; genus F1-20-MAGs119. The sequence continues at coordinate 6,543 of CAMCZG010000006.1, forward strand.
TCACCGCCCGACACCAAACCACACCTCGCCGAATATTTCGGCGATCTTCAGTGGTGCGACACGCTTGTTTTTGTTTACCCCACATGGTGGAGCGGGCAACCCGCTATAGCAAAAGCATGGCTCGACCGCGTACTTGCGAACGATGTGGCTTGGACATTCCCCGATGGCGCGAGTCGCATTTATGGCAACTTGAAAAATGTGAAACGCATTGTTGCCATTACGACACATGGTTCTTCAAAGTGGGTAAATGCATTCGAAGGTGAAGCTGGCAAGCGCACGCTGTCACGCGGTTTGCGCGTGTTGTGTTCTTGGCGCTGTCGCTTTACGTGGCTCGCGATGTATGCAGTAGACAACTCCACGCGCTACGAACGCAATAAATTTACGCAGCAGGTGGAACGTCGCCTAATGCGAATGTTTCACCACTAGTTCCCATGCGCATTTCCTTATTGAGCGATAGCGATGTGATCATCTCTAAGTGATTCGTGTGCGGGAAAAGGTCAAGTACACCAACCGCATCGACCACATAGCCCGCTTCAGTAAGTAGGCGCACATCGCGAGAACCTGCGGCAGGGTCACAACTCACCAAAATAAAACGTGGAGCGCCACTTGCCGCTAACGCTTTCACTGCATTGGCCCCCATGCCAGAACGAGCAGGGTCGGCAATGATGATGCCGGCTGGAGATGCACGCCACTCTTCAACTGGAACAGGAACAATTTTTGCCTGATGAGCGCGCAGGTTCTGTTTGGCATCGTCAATAGCGAATTCGTTGTCTTCAATGAGCACAACGGGCACATGCAATGGCACGAGCGAGGCTGCAAGCAAGCCTCCTCCCCCGTACGCGTCGACAACGGGGCCAAATGACCCACTGAGTGCTTCAGCGCCAGCCATGGTGCGTACGGCACGCACCAAGAGTTCGGCAGCCTGCGGGCTCGATTGGAAAAAGGCACCCATGGAAATACCAAAGTCTTGTGTATCGATGCGCTCAGAAATACGAGCTTCATCGCCGAGTACATCTACAGCGTCGAGGCCATTGATGTCTTCTTCGAACCCGTACACGAGTGCACCCACGACTCCGGTCGACACACTGCAGCGCAACACCACTTCGGCATCGGAACCGGGCTCAGAAGTTAAATGCGACAACGCTTCATTGAGCAGTGGGTGTGCCACTAAACAACTCTTAATGGCCACCACATCGTGGCTTGAGCGCGCACGAAAGCCTGGCTTACCTTCAGCATCAAATGCAACGCGAATAGTGGTGCGTGAGCCAACGGGCTCAACAGTGCCAAAACGCATGATGTTTTCTACTTCTGCGGCATCACTCAACACTTTTCCTGTGCGCGCAAGTGATTCGGCAACGATGCGCACTTTTGCTTCATATTGTCCTTCTGGCGACAGGTGCTGCCACGAGCATCCCCCACAGCCATCGGCAACGTGCGGGCACGGAGGTTCGCGACGATCGGGGGACGGTGACAGTATTTCTTCCACCGTTGCGCGGCCAAAGTCTTTGCGAGTATCGGTGAGTTGCACGCGAACCACTTCGCCTGGAAGTGCACCTTCAACAAAGATCACCTTGCCGCTCGGGAGACGGGCGAGGGCGTCGCCACCGGCAACAAGTTGTTGAGCTGTTACTTCCATAGCCTCCATCGTAGGACGCAATCGCTAGAGTCTGTGGTGTGACGTTGCCAATTCAAATTGCACCTTCTGTTTTACCCGCCGACTTTGCCGAGTTAGGCAAGGCAGTTCGCGACCTTGAATCGGCTGGTGTCGACCTCATTCAATGGGATGTCATGGATGGTCAGTTTGTGCCGAACCTCACTTTTGGGCCCGACGTTATTGCCTCAGCACGCAAGCACTGCAGCGTTCCCTTCGAAGCACACCTCATGGTGCTCACACCCGATGTAATGGCAGAGCAATATGTGAAAGCCGGATGCTCACGCCTCATTGTTCACGCCGAAGCCTGCACTCACTTACACCGCACGTTGGCCAACATTCGCAACTTGGGCGCCACCGCTGGCGTTGCCCTCAACCCCGCTACACCAGCAAGCGCTATTGAGAACATTCTCGACCTTGTCGACATGGTGTTGGTAATGACGGTGAACCCCGGTTTTGGTGGGCAAAGTTACATTGCCACGATGGAGCCAAAAATTCGTGAAGTACGAAACATGATTGAGTCTGCAGGCTTAAGCGATGCAGTGCATCTTGAAGTTGACGGCGGCATTTCTGCCACCACCGTTGCGGGCGCAGCGAGCGCCGGAGCAAATGTACTCATTGCGGGCAGCGCATTGTTCAAGCATCCAGGTGGGCTACAAGCAGCGGTCAGCGAAATTCGCGCAAACGCAACTGCTGCATTTCGCGCAGCATAAATTACTGTTCGACGCGAGCAGCGTCGATGAGTCGCCGCACGAGCACAAGTGTGACCAGCCCGAGAAGCACAAGCCCAGCTGGTAAAACAACAGACAGCGCCAAGCGGCCGCCACTTCCCGACAACGTAGAAAGTATTCCCGACTCAATAGAAGAGCCATCGACGTGCAATGTTCGTGCGGGGTCGGCAAACCGCGGACACGTTGCTCCGGTTTTATCGATATCGGCAACTTGATTACCACCAAAAAGTTCGGTTGCTTCTGTTACCCGAGAAAATATGCGCCCCGTTCCTACATCGAGACCTGCACCAACTAAATACTCTTTGCCCACTTCGAGAAACTTCACATCGCGGCCGTAGTACATGACCACGGTGTCTATTCCACTGACGTTCAGCACATAGCCTTCGAGCGCACCAGAACGCAGGCGAATATTGGCAAAAGTTGCCGTGGTGGAATCTTTGGTAATTAACGCACCAACAAACACTGCTTGCGAAGCATCGGGAGGCACGCACCCTGCAGGAATTGTTGTCACCGCAGAAGCAAGGGTGCTTGGCGTTACTGACGTTGCTGGCAGAGGTACTCCACCTTGTTCGTCAATGACCCCTTCAGCAACTGCAATAGTTGTTGTTGTTGCATCTACCGGCACAGCAATAGATACATGCGGACTAAAAATTGAAAGGCCACAGGCGCTCACTACGCAGAGCAACACACCTTGAGCGAACTTCACAGAATTTAGTTGCCCTTAAATTGCGGGTCACGCTTTTCCGTAAAGGCCTTCATTGCTTCTCCGGTGTCTTTTGTTGAAAAGTTCACTGTTTGCGACAAGCCTTCGTCGTCGAGAGCCTCTTCCAAAGTGACATTCATGGAGTTGTTCAATAGGCGCTTGGTCATTGCCAAAGCAATTGGTGGACCTTGGGCGAGTCGTTGTGCCCAGTTGTCGACAAATGCATCGATCTCCACATCGGGCACAACACGATTCACGAGCCCAATACTTTCGGCTTCTGCAGCGTTAATGATGTCAGCAAAAAATGCCAACTCTTTGGCTTTATGAAGCCCAATGCGACGTGGCAACAACCACGAGCCGCCAAAGTCGAGGCTGAGGCCGCGCTTGGCGAAAATTTCCGAGAAACGAGCATTTTCTGATGCCACAACTAGGTCGCAACCAAGGGCCATATTGCACCCCGCGCCAACGGCAACGCCACGCACTTTGGCAATGGTGGGTTGAGGCAAACGAGAAAGTGCTAAGGCAACGTCGCCCACGTGACGCATACTGGCAAGCTGATGCTTATCGGGCGAGCTCGCTCCGCCCCCTGAGAGGTCGGCTCCTGAGCAGAAATCACCATTTGCTCCGGTGAGCACTACAACACGGTCTGCGGCGCTTTGGCCAATTTCATGGAAGTTTGCGAGGAGTTCATTCCACATCACTTGGTTAATAGCGTTCTTTCGCTCTGGGCGATTGAGGGTGATGCTGACGACGCCAGCAGAGCGTGTGACTTCAATAGTTTCAAATGTGTTGGATGACATGTCTTAACGATACATAATGTGGAAGTGGGATTTGACTCAACACGCAAACAAGTACGGCGAAAGACCGACATTATTTTTGTGCTTTGTGCCGTTGTTGGCGCATTTGCGCTCGTGGCGTGGGCCGCGTTTGGCTAGCGCCGGCTGCTATGTGGGACGGTGCCTTCGGGCCAATTGAGGTGCGGCGCATACAGCCCTACCAGGCATTCAAGGCCTACATCTGCCCCGGGTGCAACCGCGATATTCCCGAACGTACTGGGCACTACGTAGCCGTCCCCACGCAAGAGCCCGACCTGCGCAGGCACTGGCACTACAGCTGCTGGGACCGCCGCTCCTTCAAAAAGCATTAGGTAGAACTTCAACACGAGTTCCAACAATGCACACAAGGTCGAAGCGCAATTGCCAATAGGCGATGTTGTTTGCCCGAGCCCACTGCGCCCCAGCACGACGCACGGTACGTTGCTTGTGTTGAGTCATTGCTTCAGCAGGACTACCAAATTTTTCTGATGCCCGTGCTTTGACTTCGCCTATCACCACAACGTCTTGACGAGTAGCGATGAAATCGATTTCGCCTTTTCCTACCCGCACGTTGCGTGCCACAACCACGTATCCGTGTTGTTCATACCAACGACACGCGATGCGCTCGCCCCACTCTCCTCGCGCACGAGACGCAGCGGCATTGCCTACGCCTCGACGGCGGGCAGCTCCTCGATATTCACGTCTTTGAAAGACAGGATCTTGACCGTCGACACGAAACGGCTCTTGCGGTACATATCCCAAACCCATGCGTCGGTGAGCTCCACTTCAATAAGCGGACGCGTTCCATCGACGGTGACCGTAGAGGTAACGTGGTTCGCTAAATAAAATCGGCGCTCGGTTTCGACCGCAAAACGAAACATCCCCACGACATCTTGATATTCCTGGGCCAATTGCAGTTCGCGTTCGGCTTCAAAATTTTCAAGGTCGTCAGTGTTCATAGTGGCCTACAGATGTTGGGCGAGCGCTGGAATAGGCAAGGAGTTACCACCAGTGTGTGCGAACGGGTACGCAACACGGCAGAACAAAAATTACCTGTCGCGCTTTTCGCGAATTTTTGCTGCACGTCCTGTGCGGTCGCGTAGGTAGTACAACTTTGCGCGACGAACATCACCATGGCTAAGCATTTCCAACTTCGCAACAGTTGGGCTGTGCACTGGGAAGGTGCGCTCTACTCCTACGCCGTAGCTGAGTTTGCGAACGGTGTAGGTCTCGGCGATGCCTGAACCTTGGATAGCAACGATGTTGCCGTGAAAGATCTGAATGCGCTCTTTGCCGCTTTCCACCACGCGTACGTGTACCTTCACTTCGTCACCCGACTTCAATTGCGGAATGTCGGTGCGCAAGTACTGGTTGTCTACAAGATCGGTGCTCTTCATGGCGCGGTCCGTTACTGGTTGGGAGCTGGGTCTGACCCGCTCTGGATGAACATTGTAGGATAGGCAAGAGAAGGGAACTCTTCCAACAAGGAAGCCTCTTTTGTACTGATTCCTCCCCGAGCCGCAATGAGGTCGGGACGAGCCAAAAGAGTGCGATGGAGAGCCTGGGCGAGTCGCCAGCGAGCAATTTTGGCGTGATTTCCCTCGCGCAATACCTCGGGCACGACCCAGCCCCGAAAATCGGCCGGGCGGGTGAACTGTGGCTCTTCGAGTAGACCTTCGGCGCCAAAACTCTCGGTGATAGGTGATTCGGCGTTACCCATCACCCCTGGCAAGAGCCGGGTGACTGCTTCAATAATCAGACAGGCTGCTACTTCCCCGCCGGCCAACACCACATCGCCCACCGAAACTTCATGGTCAACCAGGTGCTCACGCACGCGATGGTCGACGCCTTCATAGCGGCCGCACAAAATGCTGAAGCCTCCGCTGTTGGCAATATCGCTTGCCAAGTGTTGAGCCATTTCTTGTGAGAACTGTTGCCCACCAGGACCCATGAGAAGAAGGGGCCGTGGTGGTTGCACTTCTTCCACTGCCGCAAAAATTGGTTCGGGTTTCATGAGCATGCCCGCTCCGCCACCGAATACCGGGTCGTCAACCGTGCGATGTACATCGGAGGTATAGCTACGCAAGTCGTGTGTACGGAGGTCTATTAACTGTGCTTGACGCGCACGGCCAAGCAAAGAGTCGGAGCAAAACGCGTCGACCATCTCGGGGAAAATACTAAAGACGTCAATACGCATTACTGCGCCGCTTCCTCGTCGTTACTCAGCTCCAAGAGACCCAATGGCGGATTCACACGTACTTCCCCATCACGATATTCCACCACAAAGGGCAGCGGGATGAGGACATCGAGATCGGTTTCAATAATGGGGTGCGCTGGGTTGTCAAGAACTGCAGTACATGTTCCGTAGTTGGTGCCATCAATGCCAACGACGCGTGACCCCACTAACTCATGCACCCACAGCGCGTCGTCATCGTCAATTGGCTCGGCGAAAATGAGCTGGTTGGTGAGAGCCGCAGCTGCTTCAGGGCTGTGAATTCCTTCGATGAATACCAGCCAGCGGTCGTTACTCGGTCGGATTGCTTGCACCACGTATGCAATGTCAGAGATCCAAATTGTGGTTCCCGATTGCTGACGTTCGGGGCGATCGGAAGTGAGCGAAATGTACATTTCACCCTTCACGCCATGTGAACGGCCTACCCGACCTATTTCTAGGAGATCTTGTGGAGTGTTCTCATTCATCTACAAAGTCGACGTCGATTGAGACGCCATCACGGCTTGCTGCCGCACGCACTACTGTGCGAATACTTTGTGCTGTGCGACCACGACGGCCGATGACACGACCAAGGTCGCCTTCGCCAACACGGACTTCAAGAAAAACCTTGTCGGCATCTTCGCGGGCATCGACTTGCACTGCGTCGGGGTTGTCGACGATTGAACGTACGACGTGTTCCAGTACAGCAATTGCGGTTGGCGCTGGAAGAAGGTTGGCGTTGTCGGAAGACGACACGCTATTTACTTCGCGCTCTTTGATGCAGTGAACTGCGCCCATGCACCAGATATTTCAAGCAACTTACGCACGCGCTCTGTTGGCTGTGCACCTTGTTGCAACCATGACACTGCTTTGTCGTTGTCGACACTCAAATGTGAAGGCTCGGTACGTGGGTTGTACTGACCAAGAATTTCGATGAAGCGACCGTCGCGTGAACGACGCTCGTCGGCTACCACGATGCGGTAATGAGGTTGCTTGGTCTTTCCAACACGGGTGAGGCGCAATTTGACTGACATGTAAGAACTCCTGGAACGGTTGTCGCTGGTAAAGCCCAACGACGGGACTCGGAAAGGTTATCGGAAGTCCCGAAAATCGGGGAACCCTTCAGAAGGTATTCCTGAAGGATTCTTTCCCGGGGGTGGGAAGCCCTTCATGGCTCCGCCCGGCCCAGCGAGGTCACTCAGACCCATTTCACGCATGGCTTTGGCCATCTTCAGTGGGCTCACTTTGCCGGGTTTACCCTTTTTGTTCGCTTTCCCACCCGAAAGTGCTGCCATTCCGCCCATTCGCTTCATCATTTTTTGCATTTCGGTGAACTGCTTCACCAATTTGTTGATGTCGGGCACAGTGGTTCCGCTGCCTTTGGCAATGCGGGTGCGGCGAGAGCCGTTGATAATTTCCGGACGACGACGCTCTTCCACTGTCATCGAGCGAATGATGGCCTCGGTGACGGTGATCATGTCATCATCAATTTCGGCGCCCTTGGCTGCCTTCGGCATGCCAGGAATCATGCCCATGATGTTTGACATGGAGCCCATCTTTTTTACTTGTTGCAATTGATCGAGGAAATCGTCGAGAGTGAAATCGCCCTCGAACAACTTCGCGGCAGCTTTTTCTGCTTCCTCTTTTTCAAATACCGACTCGGCTTGTTCGATGAGCGTGAGCATGTCGCCCATACCCAAAATGCGCCCGGCCATACGGTCGGGGTGAAACTGCTCGAAGGCATCGAGTTTTTCGCCGGTGGCCGCAAATGCAATGGGGCGACCAATTACTTCTTTCACTGACAGTGCAGCACCACCACGTGCATCGCCATCGAGCTTCGACAAAATGACACCGTCGATAGCCAATGTGTTGTGGAATGCTTCGGCGGTATTGACCGCATCTTGACCCGTCATTGCATCAATGACGAGGAAGGTGTAATTCGGGCTGACGGCTTCAGAGATGCGCCGAATTTCATCCATGAGGTCGGCGTCGATAGACAAACGTCCGGCGGTGTCAACAATGAGCACGTCTTTACCAATGCGCCGTGCTTCAGCGAGTCCACGTGTTGCAGTTGTTACTGGGTCGCCCGGCTCAGAAAAGACAGGAACATCAATTTGTTTACCTAATGTGCGCAGCTGTTCTACTGCTGCTGGCCGCTGGAGGTCGGCCCCCACCAGCAATGGATGGCGACCCTGAGATTTAAACCATCGAGCAAGCTTTGCCGCACTGGTGGTTTTACCCGAACCTTGCAAACCTGCCATGAGCACAACCGTTGGCGGTTTGCTTGCATATGAAATTTTGAGGGTCTCGCCACCGAGCATCGCCGTGAGTTCTTGACTCACAATTTTTACTATTTGCTGACCAGGGTCAAGTGCCTGCGAAAGTTCTGCACCAATTGCAGCTTCGCGAATACGTTCCACAACGGTGCGCACTACCCCAACGTTGACGTCGGCATCGAGCAATGCAGCACGAATTTCACCCAAGACTTCATCGACATCTGCTTCAGTGAGACGGCCTTTGCCACGCACCTTTTTCAGAATGGATTCAAAACGGGAACTGAGATTGTCGAACATGTGACTATGAGGCTAGCGAAAAGTGACCTTATTGGCCCCCTTAGCCAATGGTTGCGCTGACCACAATAGATTTTTCTATGCCCAGTGTGAGCCGAGATGTTGAGTAGTCCTCGGTCAGCATGAACTGTTCACCATCGCGCGAACCAATGCGGCTGGTCCAGCCGTTGCCTTCAATGATCTTCACTGCTTCATCTTCTCCAAGACCCACCAACGCCTTCGCATCTTTTTCGGTCGGTAAAGCGGCTTGAACTACTGGCCCTGGCTCCACTGCTCCCCCATCTACTGCCGGAGTTCCTCCAGCTGATGAGCCCGTACTGCCGCTACCTGCACCAGGGGTAGTGACGTTGACATCGTTATCGGGAACTGTGGTTGTTGGAGTTTGTTCAATGTATTTATCGTCAAGAGCAAGTGCGCTCACTGTGGAACCATCAGTGGTTGCATATTCGTACGACGGAAGTAGCCATAAAGTTTTATCGCTGGCAATAACAGGAGTTAACGACGTAGAAACCTTGCTGAGGCGAATTGTTTGCACCACCACTTCCTCTGCAGGAAGAGTTGCCATGTCTTGTGCAATAGCAGCCTTCGTACTCACTGCGCCATACCCAAACCAACCGGAATAGCGCGGGTCACCCAAGCGATTGACTGCTTCAGTGGTGCTCACGATCGGGTATTTCGGACCTCGCGTGAACTTTAAAAAGTTTCCTTGTGCATAGGTCACTGCGCCATTTGCGCCGAGGCCTATATTCCACGACATCGGCGACCGCATGCCATCGAATGTTTCCCAAGCAGTTGCCCATACACCGTACGTATCGCCATTCACCTCAACGTTCGCGTCATTCACTTCAATGCCCATTTTCGACAGCATTTCCTGCACCATGGTTTTTGCTTCAGTTTTTGTTGGCACATTTTCAGGGACAGGTGGCGCTACCACTGTTTGGTCGGAATCACTCATACCGACTGTGCTGGCACCTGAGTAATACCAACTGAGGTACGGGTCGCCTTCTGAGGTCTGCACCTCAGAACTTTTCACACCGAGTGCCGTTGCAATTTTCTTCAGAGCAGCATCGCTAGCAACCACGTCGGTACGTGCACGCCAGCTTGACGCATCTTTTCCAAGATCAGCAAGTACACCATCGACTACGTATTTCACCGAGTAATTTGGCGCCATCATTTTTGAATCGCTATTGCTTGATTCAGGGGCACCCACCGCATCGCTAGCCGAACGTGTTGACACGTCAAGTGAAAACGAAATGGGTTGCGGTTGCGACTCTTGTGCACCACATGCAACAAGGCCAAAAATGGCAACACCACACAAACTGACAAAAGAGCGAAATGTTGAAGTGTTCATACTCCTCAGACGTTACGCCTCTGCGAAAAGTTCCCGCACATATTCTTCGGGGTTGAACGGCACAAGGTCGCCAATGGTTTCGCCAAGACCCACCAATTTCACCGGAATACCCAGCTGGGTTTCAATGGCAAAAACGATGCCACCTTTGGCAGAACCATCAAGCTTTGTAAGGACTACGCCCGTGACGTTGGTTGCCAATGTAAATTGTTCTGCCTGTGATAAGCCATTTTGCCCTGTGGTTGCGTCAATGACTAAAAGTACTTCTGTCACTGTTCCGGCTTCCTTTTCAGCAACACGACGAACCTTCTTGAGCTCTTCCATGAGGTTCGACTTGTTCTGCAAACGACCGGCCGTGTCACCCAATACAAGATCTCGGTTATTCGCTGCGGCACTTTGCACCGCATCGAAGATCACCGCACTGGGGTCTCCGCCTTCACTGCCTCGCACAATGGGAACCTCGGCTCGCTGCGCCCACGTTTCCAACTGTTCACCCGCAGCCGCACGAAAGGTATCGCCTGCTGCCAAAAGCACGGAACGGCCCAATGCTTTCTGCGCAAAAGCCACCTTGCCAATTGTGGTTGTTTTTCCTACCCCGTTAACGCCAACAAAAAGCCAAATATTTGGCATCTTCACCGATGAATCGAAATGTAATTCCCGCGAATTGCTACTCAGCTGGCCAGCCATTTCACCCTGCAGAGCGTCGAGTAATTCATGTGGGTTGCTGATGTCTTTGCGCCCTACTCGCGACTTCAAACTTTCCAGAAGCGCAGTTGTTGTAGCTAAACCAACATCGGCGCGCAGCAGAGTTTCTTCTAGTTCTTCCCACGTTTCGGAAGTGATTTTGTCTTTCCCCCGCAGTACAGCGAATGAACCATTAAAGACCCCGGCCGCACGAGCAAAACGCCGCACCACTCCTGGTGCAGGCTCGGGTTCGGGCTCAGGCTCTGCAACGACAACCTCAACAGGTACCTCTAACGATTGTTCCGGTGCAGCTTTGCGGCGGTTGTACAACACCACGCCCACACCAAAGAGAACAACAAGGCCAACAAGAACTAATAAAATCACGGGGGCAGAATTCATACAACTCTCTTCAGTAGGTATTCACACTCATTCATTGCCGGAAGACGAATTGCGCTCCACGATCACTTTTGATGAACCACCTGGTTGCATCGTGACACCTAAAAGACAATCGGCGGCTTCCATAGTTCGCTTTTGATGGCTGACCACAATGAGTTGCGCATCGTTGCGGAACTCTGAGAGCAAACTCAAAAAGCGAGTGAGGTTCGGGTCGTCCAGCGCTGCTTCAACTTCATCCATTACGTAGAACGGAGATGGGCGGCTGCGGAAAACCGCGAACAAAAATGCCAACGCCGCAAGCGAACGTTCTCCACCGGAAAGCAACGATAATTTCTTAATATTCTTTCCACCGGGCTTTGCTTCTACTTCAATGCCAGTGTTCAACATGTCTTGTGGGCTCGTGAGAACGAGTGCTCCCTTGCCACCTGGGAAGAGCATTTCGAAAAGTTCTCCAAAGTTGCGGGCCACATCGGCGTACGCGGTAGTGAAGACAGTTTGGATTTCTTCATCAACTGCCTTGATGACTCGCAAAAGATCGCGGCGCGTATTGCGCACATCTTCAAGTTGTGCCTCAAGAAATTCATTGCGCTTTTGCAACTCAGTAAATTCTTCAAGTGCCAATGGGTTAATAGGGCCCATCAAACGCAGTTCACGCTCGAGATCGCGAGCACGAACAACAGGAGTGAGACCCGCAGGAACTTCAGGTGCCTCGGCTGCTTCAGCAACTTCAGGCTCCACTTCAAGATCGCGACGCAGTGCTTCAATGGAGGCCTCTAGGCGCATGCGCATTTCCGCTTCTTCAATTTCTGTGCGGCGCCCACGCTCACGTGCATCATCGAGCGCCTTTTCACTGGTGCTGCGTTCACGCCGTGCCTCATCGAGCCGTTGAGCAACAGAACGCACCTCATCGCTTTGCTTGCGACGAGCTTCGCGCAGTTGTTGCAACAGTGCCTCGGTAGTAATGCGATGCTGGTCGACGAGTTCGCTTAAAGCAACAATTGCAATAAATGATTTCTCTATGCGTTCACGTTGCCCCGATGCAGCAGCACGTGCTTCAGTATCGGCCGTAAGGCGAGATTCTGTTTCACTTAAACGCCGCTCGACGAACTGCTTGCGTTCGCGCAATCCAACAGAGCGCACTTCAAGATCTTTTTGTCGCAGAGCAAAATCGGAGGCCCGTGCGTCGAGGCTGGCACGAGCAGCACCAATAGCGCGCATCGTTTCTGCTTCTTGAGCTTCGTCGGCTTCTAACTTTGGCAAAAGCGCTTCAAGTTCATTGATGCGCTGAGCAGCACGTTCTACACGAGCGCCCACATCGTCACGTTGTGAGCGAACGGCGTCGGATTCAGCAACAACTTCACGACGCTCAGAAGTGACTTTCGATAACGAATCGGCTGCCAACAAGCGAGCTGTTTTTAAAACATCATGTCGACGTTCAATATCGGAAAGTGCTTCACGAGCGGTGAGAACTTCAGCTCGCGCACGGCTCAACTCGCCTTCACGTCGCTCGGCTTCCGTGGTCGCAATAGCCGAACTTTCAATGGCATCTTCTAGCGCGCTTGCCGTGACGGCATCGCCCTGAGCACCAAGACGCCAACCCGTTGCACCAAAGCGGTCGCCGCGCTCGGTGACTACGAATAGCTGAGGGTTATTCAGGGCAATTTCTACTGCTGCACCCCACGATGTTGCACACACGCTGTTGGAAAGCAGACGATCGAGTAGCGCATTCACCGATGCTTCGTGTTGACCACCATTGGCACGCACGAATTGACGTACCAGCAGCGCACCAGCCGGCTGCGGTGCTGGCTGAACAGCACTGGTGACACCCAAAGCAAGCACTGCGCCTTGCAAACTCTTTATGTCAAGTTGATTGAGCGCATTGCGAGCAGCGTCAACATCAGACATGACGATGCCAGCAATTGCATCGCCGAGTGCAGCGTTGACCGCTTCTTCACGACCAGCATCAATAGTAACCAGGTCGACCAGCGCACCAACCACTCCAGAAACATCTTTCAAATGCTGCAAACCCGCACGGCTACGTGCTGCCTCAAGAGCTTCGCGCAGAACTTCTACACGAGCACTCCAATGCGCGCGTTGCGCACTTGCAATAGAGGCAACTTGCGTCATGGAGTCGAAGGCCACCTCGGCGCCGGAGCGACGTTCTGAGGCCCCACCCACTTGGTTTTCTAAGAGTTCTGCGGCGGCCTCGGCATTTTCGTATTCATTACCTAGTCGTTCAATATCTTGTAACAGTCGCTCTGCACGGTCTTCAAGTTGCGCAATGCGCGTACTTACCCGCTGGAGTTCGGCACGGTCACGTTCGTCATTATTATGCAAAGTGCGTAATTCACCGCGTACTTCTGCTGCAGCACTTGCGGCTACTGGTACAGGCAATTCAGGAAGTGTGTCTTCCCCATCGGCTTCGCGTCGCGATTCAAAGTCGGAAATTTGTAGAGCAAGATCATCGGACTCTGGCGACAAGGCTGAAAGTGCGGAATCAATTTCTTCAAGTTCGCTGCGCAATGCAAAGGCGTCAGTTTCGAGCGATGCCATGACATCGGAGTCCATGAACTGACTGCGATCACGTTCCATTGAGCGGCGTCGTTCTGCCAAGAGTGCTGAAAGACCACGTGAACGTTCACGCAATTGCTCAACGCGCACCAACTGGTCACTCACTCCAGTGTCGCCAAGAGCCGTAAGTTCAACCTCGCTCGCGGCAACTAAGACATCGAGCTCAGCCATGCGGGTACGAATAGCTTGTTCTTTTTCTACCGAAGCATTTTTCTCAACTGCAATGTTTGACAGTTTCTCTTTCGCAACCAAAATTTCTTGACCGGCTATGTACAGCTGCAAAATATTTAATTCAGCAACCAATGCTCCGTGTCGGCGAGCAGCATCTGCTTGACGCTCTAAAGGACGCAACTGACGCCGTACTTCACGAATGAGATCTTGTACGCGCAAGAGGTTTGCCTCTGTACCGTCAAGACGACGCTCAGCTTTTTCTTTGCGCTTGCGATATTTCAAAACGCCAGCAGCTTCTTCAATAATTGCCCGGCGATCTTCAGGACGCGCATTCAGCACTGCATCAATTTGGCCTTGACCAATGATGATGTGTTGCTGGCGACCTACGCCTGCATCAGACAAAAGTTCTTGAACATCGAGCAATCGACATTCCACACCGTTGATGGTGTATTCACTTTCACCGCTACGAAACAGCGTGCGACCCACCGTAATTTCGGTGAAATCGATTGCCAATAGGCCCAAAGAGTTATCGAGGGTGAGGAGCACTTCAGCGCGGCCTAGAGCCGGACGCTTCGCTGTACCTGCGAAAATAACGTCATCCATCTTTTGGCTGCGCACCGAAGATGGGGCCTGAGCACCAAGCACCCATGCAATGGCATCGACCACGTTGGATTTACCCGAGCCGTTTGGGCCAACAACAACAGTGACGCCAGACTCAAGTTCCATTGCCGTTGTATCGGCAAAAGACTTGAAGCCTTTCATGGTGAGAGTTTTCAAAAACACAGCGTTTTGACAGTATCCGAAATGTCACCCCGATCTATATTCCGATTGCCGAAGAGCCCCTATTTCTGGCAAACAGGGCAAAAGTGCGTTGATCTGCCTGCGCCCATCACCCTTTTGATGATTCCGCGCCCGCAGGTGCGGCACCTCTCACCTTGCCGGGCATAGACCCGGTGCTCGGTTTGGAAGATCCCTTCCTTGCCGAGGGCATCAACATATTGAGTATCGGCCAAGGTAGACCCGCCCGCTGCCACTGCCTCGGCGAGCACTTCACCTATATGACCATGAAGCTCGCGTAGTTGCTTCACCGACAGTGTGGCGCTGAGGTGGTTCCAGCGCAGGCGTGCGCGATGCAAAATTTCATCGGCGTAAATATTGCCAATTCCGGCCACCACCGACTGATCGAGCAACAATGCCTTGACCCCACGATTTCCCCGAGCAAAGCGCTCACGAAAAGCATCGAAGGTGAAGTTGCCCGTGAGTGGGTCGAGCCCGAGACGCGCTACTTCAGGCACTAGCGACTCGGTTCCCGCTTCTAAGTTGTCGTCGTCGGGGTTGTAGACCACGACTTCGCCGAATGTTCGTGGGTCAACAAAGCGCAACTCACGAACATCTTCATTTTTCTTCTCAAGGGTCAGCACTACATGTGTGTGTTTTTCGCGAGAGTCCCCGGGTGCGGCAAGTAGCAGTCGACCACTCATGCGCAGGTGCACCATCATCACATTTCCCGACGACAAATCGAACAGCAAATACTTGCCGTGACGCCGCACAGCAACAATAGTTTCCTGATGCAAACCAGCGATAAGGGCTTGTTTGCTACTGCGTCGCACTGTACGTTCTCGACCCACCTCTACTTGCGTAATGCGCGCACCTACCACTGCGTTTTCCACGCTACGGCGTACCGTTTCCACTTCGGGAAGTTCAGGCATCGAGAAGATCACACGCAGCTTGCGCCGCAACTTGCTCTGCTGCTTTTTTTGAACGACCTACACCAAAGGTCTCTAATTTCCCCACACGCACAGATGCGGTAAAGGTTTTATCGTGATCGGGGCCAATACTTTCCACCGAATACTCAGGTGGGTTGAGGCCCATGCGCGCCACCAGCTCTTGCAATACTGTTTTGAAATCGAGGCGATCAATATTGGGGAGGGCTTCTTGCATTGCAGGAAGTAACACCGCTTCTACTGCACTGAACGCGGCCCCGGCCCCACCATCAAGATAAATAGCGCCAACGACTGCTTCAAAAGCATCGGACAACAGCGAAGTTTTATCGCGCCCGCCCGCAGCATCTTCGCCTTTTCCTAACAACAAAGCGTCGCCAAGATGAATACCACGAGCAATACGTGCGAGCGCAGCAGCACTGACCACACTCTTGCGTAAGTCGGTTAAGCGACCTTCGGGAAGTTCAGAAAACTGTCGATACGCAATATCGGCAACTACCCAACCCAATACGGCGTCGCCAAGAAACTCCAAACGTTCATTCGAACGCTCGGCACCATTTTCTGACTGCCAGGAACGATGCAGGAAGGCATCTTGCAACAATTGTGGGTCACGAAACTCGTATTGGAACGCCGCACATACAGCACGCAACGACTCTGAAGAGGAAACACCGAGCGAAGCAGAGTCGCCCATGGAAGTTAAGCGCCCTTCGAGATGCGCCCGAACACATAGTCAACGGCATCACGCACAGTTTTGAGGTCTTGAAGATCTTCGTCGTCTATGCGGAAGTTCGGGACAATGGTGGACAGTTCTTCTTCTAATGCCTCTACAAGTTCAATGAGTGCCAGCGAGTCGGCATCGAGGTCGTCGGAAAACGACTGACCTTCCGAAATTGCACTCGATTCAATTTCAAGAATCTCTGAGAGTTGGTCGCGGATGATGGTGAATACTCCGGCACGATCGATTGATGACATGGAATGACTCCTTTTACTGATCTGTTGACTGTAGACCAATGGCCTGACGAATCTCGTTGACTATGTTGCAGTCGACCATTTCTTTGGCCACTTTGATGCCATTCAACATGGCTCGTGCACCGGAAGACCCGTGAGAAATGATGCAAACGCCATCGACGCCCAGCAAAATGGCCCCACCCGTGGAATCGGGGTCAAGGGATTCATACAACGGAAGAAGCGCTGGCAAAAGAGCATTGGCGTGTTCTTGGTATTCAGGGGTGGAACCAAATGCACCAAACAGCGCTTTAATAACCGTCTTCAAACTTCCTTCAAGGGTTTTTAACACCACGTTGCCTGTAAAGCCGTCGGTCACCACCACGTCGACATCGTCAGACATGATGTCGCGACCTTCCACATTTCCAATGAAGTGAAAGCCAGATGCCGATGACAACAGTTTGAATGCCTCTTTGCGCAATGAGTCGCCCTTGCCTGGCTCTTCGCCAATTGACAACAGACCCACGCGAGGAGTTTCAACGCCATAACGATTTTTTGAATAGATACTGCCCATGAGCGCAAACTGTGTGAGCCACTCGGCTTGCACATCGGCATTGGCACCAGCGTCGAGAAGAACAGTTGGACGACCACCAGGAACGGGAATTGGAGTAGCAATTGCAGGACGATTCACGCCCTTAATGCGACCCATGCGTAGCAGTGCAGAAGCCATAGTTGCTCCGGTGTTACCGGCAGAGATCATGGCACTTGCTGCTCCGTCGCGCACTGCTTCAGCACTACGCACCAATGTGGAATCTTTTTTACGTCGCACGCCACCTGCGGCGTCTTCATCCATTGCTATGACTTCATTGGCAATGATGTGTGGAATGCCAGAAATGTCTAGTGACGTGAGCGACGCAAGATTGTCGGGGCCAACAAGAGCACAAGGAATGCCTGCAGCAATAGCTTCTAGAACACCCTGAATAATTTCCTCGGGGGCACGGTCGCCACCCATCGCGTCAACCGCGACTGGCAACACGGGACTAAGCGACTTCTACCGCGGTGCGACCTTTGTACCAGCCGCAACCACCACACACGATGTGTGGCTTTTTTGCCACACCACAACGTGGGCACACGCTGCGTGAAGGCACCGTCATTTTCATGTTCGCCGACCGACGGCTGCGGCTCTTCATTTTGGAAGTTTTCTTTTTAGGAACAGCCACAATTTTCTCCGTCGAACTTGGCGCCACCTGGATGTGCGCTCAACTAGCCGTTTGATGATATCGGCGCACTCCCCCTCATCGGCAACCCCGAACGGCGAGAATTACTGAGGAAACTGGCTGCCAAGATCGCGCAAGGCGTCCCACCGTGGGTCGACTGGGGTCTGAGAACAGCCACAATTCGCCCCATCTGGGGTCGACCTGTCGATGCCGCACACGGGGCACAAGCCTGGGCAGTCGGGCCGGCACACAGGGGTGTCGGGTACCGCCAAGAGCACATACTCACGCACCATGGGGGCCAAATTGAGCTGATCGCTTTCCAATCGGTACGCATCGGGGTCGGTGATCTCGCGTTGGTAGATCTCGCCGACCTCGCCCACTGCAACACCTGAAATATCTTTTAAGCACCTACAACATTGGTCGTGCCACTGCGCGCTCACATTGCCCGAGAGCACTATTCCATTGTTGCTGCACTCTAAATGGAGGTGAATGCCAATGAGTTGTGGCAAGAGTCGCGGGTCCTCGAATTCAAAATGTTTCGACTCGACGTCGATTTCGACATCTTTCCAGTTGCCAGGACGCCGCAAAAGTTCTGCGGCATTCACTAACAACCCGGTGAGAGGAGAAGGGTGGCGTGCGTTTGACGACATGGACCCTCTAGAAACGGTCTTGGTCGAAGAACACCTGCATCTCGCCAGTTGGTTCTTTGACTTGTTCTTCTTCTTGACCAATTGCCAAACGCTGACGACCACTGGCAACTGTTTTCATGAGTCGGTCGAGCAAAATTTCGAAACTCCCCAAGCGCTGGTCGAGGAAGTCTTCTGTTTCCATACGTATGCGACGCGCATCTGTTTCTGCAGCTTCCAAAATGCTGCGTGCCCGTGACTCGGCTGCACGAACCACTTCGGTGCGCTGCACCATGCGCTCTGCTTGCACGCGCGCAGCATCGAGAATTTCATCGCCTTCACGTTTGGTTTTATTCAAGAACTCTTGGCGTTCTTTCAGCATCCAGCGCGCTTGGCGCAGCTCTTCTGGCAATAATGCTTGGGCTTCTTGCAGGTACCCAATAATTTGATCGCGGTCGATACGTGGCGTACTCGACAGCGGCATGTTTGGCGCATTAACAATGATGTCGATGACATCGTTGAGTACTAGTTCAGCATCACCCATTTGTGGTGCGATAGGACGCGCATTTTCGTAACTCTCGTCGTAACTCATGAAAACAACTCCTTTAATGCATGTGCAACGTTGGCCGGCACCAGAGATGATGGGTCGCCACCGTACTGAGCAATTTCCCTAATGAACCTGCTACTCACCGACGTAAAGGCGGGGCTGCACGGCAGATACACCGTGGGAATTCCTGCAACAGCAAAGTTGGTGTGTGCCATTTGCTGTTCAATTTCAAAATCTCCAGAGTTACGCAAGCCTTTCACCATGAAATCTGCTTGCACCACACGCGCTGCATCGACCGCCAAACCGGGGAACGCACGAATCTCGACGTTTTTGACTTTTGCCGTTTCCAATGCGGTCTGAATGAGAGCAATGCGTTCATCGATACTGAAGACGCCCCCTTGCTTTTCTGGGTTGTGCAAAATAGCCACAACCACTTTTCCAAATAAACGAGACGCCTGTTCAATGATGTCGAGATGCCCTAAATGGATGGGGTCAAAACTCCCGGGGTATAGAACAGTTGCCATAACGCCTCCTACGGTAGTTCACAACGCACGAAAAAACCGACGGATGTGCGTCCGTAGGCACGAGTTCGGCTCATTTCCCAGCCATTTGGCGCAGTTTCATGAATGGGACATCGACTTTCCGTCTCTGCCACCACCACCACATCGCGCGGGGCCGCACTGAGTACAGCGTCAAAAAGCGCGCCCCAATGTTCATATCTATACGGTGGGTCAGCGAGCACCAAATGCGTTGAGGTGAGTAATTCACCCAGGCGCTGTCGTGAACTCTTGGCCGCTATGTCGAGCACCACAACCGTAGATCTTCCCTCTAAGTCAAGTGCCGCTAGGTTGCCGCGCAACACACCAAGTGCAGACCGATTGTTTTCTACGAACACGCAATGAGCAGCCCCACGCGACAGTGCTTCAATGCCAAGCGCACCAGAACCTGCAAAAAGGTCGATCACTCGCTCTTCGCGCACTGCGTTCAAACTATTCAATGCATTGAACACCGCTTCGCGCACTTTGTCGGTGGTGGGCCGGGTGGCTTCATCTTCTGGGCCTTCAATACGGCGCCCGCGAAGATCACCTGCAACAACTCGCATACCAGTAAGACTACGGGCATGACCTCACCTTCGCCTTCCATTATCTGCGTTGACTGTGGGGGCCCAGCCCACCTCATTACCCCACCTCGTGAAGATGACGAGTGGCTCGTGGGTGATGTCGTTGCCTATAGATGTCGCGATTGTCGCGACAGG
The DNA here is from genome assembly GCA_945886445.1 of Bifidobacterium breve. Lineage (GTDB taxonomy): Bacteria > Actinomycetota > Acidimicrobiia > Acidimicrobiales > Ilumatobacteraceae > F1-20-MAGs119. The sequence continues at coordinate 26,706 of CAMCZG010000006.1, forward strand.
TGGGATCTTGTTCTCACTGCCGAAGACTTAGGTATTGAAGAAAACCGGGCCGACCAACCCGACGTTTAACTGCGCGCGAGGAACTCTTCTTCCGAGGCAGTGAGCAAAATACGTAACTCGTCGGCTAACGCACTGTGTTTTTCCAACGTGGGGTCTTCTGTAATAACGGCAATTGCTGTTGCGCGAGCCTGCTCAATAAGTTCTCTGTCGCTGCGCAGCGAGGCAAGACGCAAATCGCTTGTTCCACGCTGGCGCGAATCCATGAGGGTGCCCTCACCACGTAGTTCTAGGTCTATTTCTGCAAGTAAAAAGCCATCGGTTGTTTGCACCAAGGCCTCAACTCGCGGGCCGGGCTCATGTATTAATTCGCCCGACTCTGGAGGTTGTGTCACCAACCAACACCGCGATGCAATTTTTCCGCGACCAACGCGACCTCGCAACTGGTGTAACTGCGCGATGCCAAAGCGATCGGCATCGAGCACAACCATCATGGTGGCGTTAGGAACATCAACGCCCACTTCAATAACCGTCGTTGCCACCAGCACATCGGTTTCTCCACGGCGGAAAGTTTCCATTGAGGTTTCTTTTTCTTGCGACGACATTCGCCCATGCAACAGACCAAGCCGTAGGCCCTTTAACTCTCCAACACCTAGTTTCTGAAAAGTATCTTCCGCAGCTGCAGCTTCAATTTTTTCACTCTCATCAATAAGTGGGCACACTACAAAAGCCTGCTGGCCGAGCTTTACGGCTGCGCGTACTTCGGCCCACAACTTTTCTTCGCTGTGTTCGCCACTTGCCCACATGGTCTCAATAGGTGTGCGCCCTGGCGGTAGCTCATCGAGCACGCTCACGTCTAAGTCGCCGTACACCGTCATTGCGGCTGTGCGCGGAATGGGCGTAGCGGTCATCACCAGTACATCGGGCACTATGGGTAGCCCCTGCGGATTCAGCATTGACTTATCTCTCAAGGCCGCACGCTGTTCAACACCAAAGCGATGCTGCTCGTCAATGACCACTACCCCAAGTTTGTTGAATTTCACTGCATCTTGAATGAGCGCATGAGTTCCTATGACAATGTCGACCGTTCCTTCTTCAAGCCCCTGCAAAACATCGCGACGCTGCTCACCAGTAATGCGGTTTGTCAGCATTTCAACGCGCAGCGGGCGGCTGCCGAAAAGATTTTCTGCATCGGTCACCACTAGATCTTCCAGCAATTTACGCACTCCACTTGCATGTTGCTCGGTAAGCACTTCTGTCGGGGCCATCAGCGCCCCTTGAAAGCCTCCTTCAACTGCTTGTAATAATGCAGCTACAGCAACAACTGTTTTTCCACTACCCACGTCGCCTTGTAATAAACGGTGCATGGGGTGCCCGGCAACAAGGTCTTCGGATATTTCTGTTATTGCGCGTTGTTGTGCCGCCGTCAAAGGAAAGGGCAATGCACTAATGAACTGCCGCACCATTTTCCCCGAGGCAGAGTGACTAATACCTAGAGCTTCACGCTCAAGTTGGTGTTTACGCCCCACCAGCACCAACTGCACTCGCAACAATTCATCAAATGCCAAGCGACGACGTGCTGCCTCTTTGGTCTCCATGGTGTCGGGCATATGAATGTTTCGCAGTGCTTCATGACGCGGCATTAAACCCAACTGCGTAATAACACTTTCTGGCAATGGGTCAAGAATGCCGCGTGTCGCACAACGAGAAAGCGCATTTTCCACCCAACCCGCAAACTCCCAAGTTTTGATTCCGTGTTCTTCGCTTTGTGGGTAAATAGGAACAATACGACCCGTTCGATCGCCGATGAGGTCGACCACTGGGTTTGTCATTTGTAACGAACCCCGATACTCGTCGGCCTTGCCAAAGACAGAAATAGTGAGCCCTTCGCGCAACTGCTTTTCACGATACGGCTGGTTGAAAAACGTGAGGGTTAACCTACTCGACCCATCGCCAACGACAGCTGTGACGAGCGAGCGACGGTTCTTCGTCATGCGCTTATTCACGCTGCGCACTTCTACAAGCACCATTGCCTCTACGCCTGGCTCCAAATCTTTCAATCGGCATTCATGGGTGCGATCTACCCAACGCCGCGGATACGCCATGAGCAAGTCGAGAATGCTGATGATGCCGCGCTTGTGCAGGTCTGCGGTGCGCTTTTCTCCGACACCGCGCAGTTCTTCAACTTTACGTAGGTGCAGATCTCGAAAAGTAATTGGCCCGGTAGCTACTTGAGCATCAGCACTTGTTGCCACAATATTTATTCAACACCAAACAAGTAGGGGTATAGAGGTTGCCCGCCACGATGCACTTCCACTTCAACACTCCCAAAGTTTTCACCAAGCCATGCGCGCAACTCTTCAGTCATTGCTGGCGTTGCGTCGGCACCCTCCAAAATGGTGACAATTTCTCGATCGGGGGTAATGAGGTTTTTTAAAAGTTGCGTCGCTGCTACACGCCATGTGCCGCCAATAGAAACAATGCCGTCTCCGCGCACAATACCAATCCAGTCGCCAGCAGTAATGGCGCCAGCATCGCTATCGGTATCGCGCACTGCTTGTGTAATTTCACCTGTGGCCACGCTGTTGGCTGCGGCAGTCATTTCTCGGGCGTTGTGCTCGGCAGAAGATTCGGGGTCATATACAACAAGGCAAGCAAGGGCTTCGGGCATTGAGCAGGTGGGAACAACGCGAATGTCTTTGGTGGTGAGTTCAGCAACTTGGAGCGCCACGGGAATGATGTTTTTATTATTTGGCAAGAGAACGACTTGTTGTGCATTCATATGTTCAACAGCGTCAAGCAACTCTGCTGTTGATGGGTTGAGTGTTTGACCACCCGAAATGACGCCGTGAACACCAAGTTGCCCAAAGAGTTCTGCGATTCCGTCTCCACTGGCAACTGCTACTACCGCACATGTAACTGGCGGCAAAGAGGAAGAGGAACGTGCAATTGCATGAACACCAGTGCCCCGCACATGCTCATCGCGCTTTGCATGCTCTTCTGCAACTTCTTCAAAGAGGTCGGTAACACGAATAGCGCGTGGCCGTCCGCCCAGTGCCAGAGGTGCCTCAATAGCTGCACCAATGTCGTTGGTATGCACGTGGCAGTTGTACAAACCGTCGCCACCCACCACCACAATGGAGTCGCCAATTTCACCCCATGCATTTTTGAAATCTTTCGCAAATGCATCGTCGAGGTCAAGCAGGAACATCACCTCGTAGCGCAATTCGCTCACATCTACTTCGCCACTTTTCACTTCGTGGGTGATGGCATCTAAATCGGGGCCGGCTTCTTCGCTCGGCTCTGGCAGTGCTTCTCCATCGATGACATGCATCGCAGAGTCGAGTAGCAACAAGAAACCAGCGCCACCGGCGTCGACAACCCCGGCCTGCTTGAGGACGGGTAACTGTTCTGGCGTGTTTGCTAACGCAGCACGACCAGCGACGCGAGCGCTGTACAACACGGCGCGTAACGAACCGCCACCGTCGGCTGCAATTACTGCGGCATCGGCAGACTCACGCACCACAGTAAGAATGGTTCCTTCAATGGGTTTCAACACTGCGTCATATGCGGCGACCGAGGCCGCTTTCAACGCCTCAGCAAGTTTTGCGCCGCTCACTTCTGTCACCGTAGAGAAGGTTCCGGCAATGCCGCGCAAAATTTGCGACAAAATAACGCCACTATTTCCACGCGCTCCCATGAGCGAGCCATAGCTGATTGCCTGGCACGTATCTGCGAAGGTGTCAGGCGCCCCATCGAGTTCGGCGACCACCGCGTCAAGCGTGCGTGACATATTGGTACCGGTATCGCCATCGGGAACGGGGTACACATTGAGTCGGTTGATGCCCGCGGCATGTGCCTTCATCGTGTCGCGGAAGGTCACGACGGTCTGGCGGAGATGGTCGGCTGACAGCCGATCGAGTGTGGGCACGTGGCTAAGAGTAACGATTTCGGGCACGGTGTGCCTATTTAGCGCAATTTCCTAGTTGGGGTCTAGGAAATCTTGCTGTTAGAGTCAACCCCTATGTCGTCAAGGTGTGAAGTTTGCGGAAAAGGTCCATCGTGGGGCATGTCAGTGTCGCACTCTCACGTGCGTACCAAGCGTCGTTGGAACCCGAATATTCAGCGCATCCGTGCCGTTATTTCAGGCACCACCCGTCGCATCAACGTTTGCACCGGCTGCATCAAGTCGGGCAAGGTCGTTAAGGCCGGTCAATAGACCAATGCAAGGGATCGTCAAAGCGTACGACCCAGGCTCCGGCGACGGAGTCATCATGTGCGATACCGACCTCGCCGACTACATCCTTGCGCCTAATGCGCTCGAGGGTTCCCTCTTTCGGATGTTGCGTCAAGGTCAACGAGTGGTTTTCACAATCGATGAAAACGGGCGTGCCACACGTCTCAGCCTTGGCTCTGAATCTGACATGGCAACTCCTGGGTCGTAACATTTCTCTTTGACGTCACTTGTACGTAAGAATATGTCATCCCCCAATTCACTCGATGCCGGCGCGCCGACATTGGCTTCACACAGGAGTGCCCACTATGAGCGCCACCACAACTAACACAAAGTTAAAATCATGGGTAGATGAGTGGGCTGCAATTTTGCAACCTCAAAACATTCACTGGTGCGACGGAACCGCCGACGAGTACAACCAACTGTGCCAGTCACTAGTTGATGCGGGAACTTTCACCAAGCTCGATGAGGCAAAGCGCCCCAACAGTTATTACGCGCACTCCGACCCGGGCGACGTTGCACGCGTCGAAGATCGCACCTTTATTTGTTCAGCTAATGAATCTGATGCTGGCCCCAACAACAACTGGCGTCAGCCAGAAGTGATGCGCGGCGAAATGAAGTCGCTCTATGCCGGCGCCATGAAGGGTCGCACGATGTACGTGGTGCCCTTCTCAATGGGCCCACTTGGTTCACCCATCGCACATATTGGTGTTCAACTCACCGACTCTGCGTATGTTGCAGTGAGCATGCGCATTATGACCCGTATGGGGCAAGGCGCACTCGACGTACTCGGTAACAGCCAATGGGTTCCTTGCGTTCACTCTGTTGGTGCGCCACTCGCGCCAGGTCAGGCCGATTCTTCATGGCCATGCAACCCCGACAACAAGTACATCGTTCACTTCCCTGAGACTCGTGAAATTTGGAGCTTTGGTTCTGGCTACGGCGGCAACGCACTGCTTGGCAAGAAGTGCTTTGCGTTGCGCATTGCCTCTGTCATGGCTCGTGACGACGGATGGCTTGCCGAGCACATGCTCATTTTGAAACTCACCAACCCGCAGGGCGTTGCCAAATACATTGCAGCGGCATTTCCTTCCGCTTGTGGCAAGACCAACCTCGCCATGCTTGTTCCTACCATTCCAGGTTGGAAAGCAGAAACCATTGGTGACGATATTTGCTGGATGAAATTTGGCGAAGATGGCCGTTTGTACGCCATCAACCCAGAAGCCGGCTTCTTTGGTGTTGCGCCAGGAACCGGCTACGACACCAACGCCAATGCAATGGAAACATTGTGGGGCAACTCGCTTTTCACCAACACAGCACTCACGCCAGACGGCGATGTGTGGTGGGAAGGCATGAGCGACGATGCTCCAGCACGTGCCACCGACTGGAAGGGCAATGCCTGGACTCCAGAAACAGAAACTCCAGCAGCGCACCCCAATGCACGCTTTACCGCACCGGCAGAACAATGCCCATCAATTGCAGCTGAATGGGAAGACCCGAAGGGTGTGCCCATTTCGGCAATTCTCTTTGGCGGCCGTCGTCGCACGACGGTTCCACTCGTTACTCAGGCATTTAACTGGGAGCACGGCGTGTTCCTCGGTTCCATTATGGCTTCAGAGACCACTGCTGCTCAGGCTGGAGCAGTAGGCAACTTGCGATTCGATCCCATGGCAATGCTCCCCTTCTGCGGATACAACATGGCCGATTACTTTGGTCACTGGTTGAAGCTAGGAAGCGCAGCCAAGCCAGAGAACCTGCCACAAATCTTCTTCGTGAACTGGTTCCGCCGCGATACCGATGGCCGTTTCTTGTGGCCGGGATACGGCGAAAACAGCCGCGTGTTGAAGTGGGTCTTTGAGCGCGTCGACGGAACTGCTGGTGCAGTAGAAACTCCTATTGGCAACTTGCCTGTTGTGAGCGACCTCGATACCTCTGGTTTGAAAGTAGATGCTGCCGACATGAGCACGTTATTGTCGCTCGACACTGCGGGCTGGCTTGAAGCTGTCCCACAAATTCGTGAGCACTATGCAACCTTTGGTGCAAAGTTGCCACAGCAATTGACAGCAGCTCTCGACTCGCTCGAAAAAGCACTCGCCTAACACTTAAGGTTTTAAGGGTTGTGAAGGGTTGTGAAGGGTTCTCGGCGCGGTATGTCCCGATTTACGGTACATACCGCGCCGAGAACCCTCTTTTTTAGCCAACAAGCATGGCGCGGATACCAAGACCCATGAGGAACAAGCTTCCTCCGCCGTACAACAAATACAACTTGCCTTTGAGTTGATTGCGATATGAGTAAATAATGGCAATTGCAATGATGGCGACGAAGCCATAGAACGCATGGAATTGTGGGAACTCCAGTTTGTAATGGTTGACCAACGCGACGCCCATGCCTACCTGCACAAATACTGCAACTTCTACAAAGGCAATAAACCACCACAAGGCACGAGTACGCAAACTCTCAATGCGATGCGCACCTAAAGACCACACGCCCGCAAGACCGTTACCGATAATGACGACCCACGTCCAGTTGGCATGAAGATCTTTCAAAAGCAATGCGAGCACTCTTAAAATCTATCTGATTTCCTCAGCGAATGAGGGTGTCGGCTTCGCGGCCCATCTCTTCAATAGTGAATGTTCCCTCATGAATGTGCACTGATGTGACGGAACAGTTATCGAGGCTCTTCACTACAAGGCGATCATCGGACAACGCTTCGCCAATAACCACGTTGATGGCAATGAAGTGGCTGAAGATGACCGCATCGTGCGGTAGTGCACTGAGAGTGTCTAAAAGGTCTCGGCGGTACTGCGTGTAAACATCGCCATCGCTTATTCCTAGTTGTGTCCATGTGCCAGCCATTGCAATATGCAACCATTCCACACGCGCCTCAAGTTCAACACCCACAGGTGAAGGAATCTCTGCCACACGCGGTTCAATAGTTGGTGTGGTGTTCCACAATGCGCTGAGCGGGCCAGAAGTTTCTTGACACCTACGCAACGGACTTGAATACACCGGTAGCGGGCCCAACCCCACTAAGCGTTGCGCAACTTCTACTGATTGCTCTTTGCCCAGATCATCAAGCACTGGGTCGCGGTCAACATTCCAACCCGCTGCTGCCCTGCCGTGACGCACAAGGTGTAAGCGTACGCTCACGAAAAAATCCAGTCTTGTTTCGGTTCAGTTGGAACTCCACGCTTCAAAAACCACTCTGTACCAAAAGCAATGGCAAAGACCTCTGGTGGCATTTTCGATACAAAACTGCTGTCAGTAATTTGGCTCGCGTGTTTGAACAACGACTCACGCTTTTGTTCTAAATAACTACTGACGTCGATGCGATGCGTTAACTCATTTTCCGGCATTCCCATTGGGTTGCCATCGTCGGCTGGCCCGTCGACATCAAATTCTTCACCTTCGGCAACTTCGCCAGAGCCACGTGCCATTTCTTGCAGGCGGCGAAAAGAGTCGCGGTTCATTGTTGCTTCATACACTTCGCTCACAGCTGCAATTTCTGCAGCGCGGTAGCCCACTTTGTGCACCGAAATATGATCGGGGTGGCCGTAGTTACCATGCCAGTCGTAAGTGGTGAGCACCGTTGCGCCATACTTTTTTAAAATTGCAGCAAGCTGTTCTGCAGCTTCTTCCACTGACACATTCATAAAAGCACGCTTGTCGCTATTTTGTGGCCATCCGGTCATTCCACTGTCGTGGTACCCCAGCCACTCCAAATGTTGAATGCCGAGCACTGCGCACGATTCTTGCGTTTCGCGACGCCGCAATTCAGCGAGAGCTTCCGCATCATCAACGCCAGGCGGACGCTGACCATGTTCACCACCTGTAGCCACTACAAGTACAACCGTGTGTCCTTCTTTCACTGCCCTGGCGAGTGTTCCCCCTGAAGAAATACTTTCGTCGTCGGGGTGAGCATGAAATGCAACAAGTACGCCCACGCCTCAGGCTTCTTTCACTGCGCCGCTAGCGACAAGTGCATCAATATCTGTTGTGGCAAAGCCACAAATTTCAAGCACCTCGCGCGTGTGCTGGCCAGCATGCGCAGGCGTCAACGTGAGTTCGCTCTGTGTGCGAGAAAAACGTGGAGCAGGCGATGGCTGCATGACGCCACCATGCTCAACAAATGTTTTGCGTTCAACGTTGTGTGGGTGCTGAGCAGCCTGGCTCATTGTGAGTACCGGTGCAAAACACACATCGGTTGCCTCCATAATGTCGCACCACTCGCGCTGCGTTTTTGCTGCAAACACTTCAGCGAGACGGGCCTTCAAATGTGGCCACTGCGACTTATCCATTTGCTTCGCAAACTCAGCATCACCCTCTAAACCAGTAAGGCGCATGAGTTCCGCGTAAAACTGCGGCTCAATGGAACCGAGCGAAACATATTCACCGTCTTTGCACTTGTACACGTCATAAAAGTGCGCACCAGTATCGAGCAGGTTTGTTCCGGGCTCATCTTCGTTGAACATGCCCACATTTTTCATTGCCCAGAACATGCTCATGAGCACCGCAGTGCCATCGACCATTGCAGTATCTACCACTTGACCCTTGCCACTTTTTTGAGCCTCCAACAATGCAGCCACCACTCCGAGAGCGAGGAACATACCGCCACCACCAAAGTCGCCCACCATGTTGAGCGGAGGGGTGGGCATTTCACCAGCACGGCCAAAGTGCTTCAATGCGCCGGCGAGTGAGATGTAGTTGATGTCGTGACCAGCTGCTGGCCCGTACATGCCGGTTTGACCCCAACCCGTCATGCGGCCAAACACCACTTTCGGGTTGCGCGCCAAACATGCGTCGGGCCCAATGCCTAAACGCTCCATGACGCCAGGTCGAAAACCTTCGATAATTGCATCTGCACCTTCAACCAGAGTTAAGAGCGTTTCTACTCCTGCGGGGTTTTTCAAATCGATGGCGATGTTGCGACGACCGCGCAACAAAATGTCGAAGTGAGGAGTTTCTGGTGCTGGCCCGCGTACCGACTGTGCACGTTCAACGCGAATGACCTCGGCTCCAAGATCTGACAACAACATTGCAGCAAAAGGACCCGGCCCGATGCCTGCAATTTCAATGACCCGATAACCGCTCAGTGGACCAGCCATAATTTCATTCCTTTTTCTGTGAATTGTTGATGTAAGAGTTGTTAGACGCGAGCAGTTAACTCGAGAAATTCTGAGACATACCGCGGCCACAATGGCTCGGGAAGATCGTGACCCATGTCTTCAAGCATCACGAGTTTTGCCCCAGGAATAATTTCGGCAGTGCGCTCTCCGCCATCGGGCGCAATGAGCGTGTCGTCGAGACCGTGCAATACAAGTGTTGGCATGGTGAGTTTCGCTAAACCTTCAGAACGGCGTCCACTGGCATAAATGGCGGCGAGTTGCCGCGGGCCACCTTCGGGGTAAAAACTTCTGTCGAAATCAACCGCAGCTTGCGCACGCGTACGTTGAGCGTCTCGATATTTTTTTGAATGCCACACCAACCACGAAGCTGAAGAATCTAAATACTCTTCACGCGAAGTAGGGGGCGCCGTAAAGAACGACTCCATTGCTTCTGGAGTGGGCTGCCCCACTTCTGGCTCGCCAGGCTGCGACATGACCGAGGTCAGCGACAACACGCGATGTGGATGCTCAATGGCAACCGTTTGAGCAATCATTCCACCCATTGATGCGCCCATCACATGGGCTTTGGCAATACCAAGGCCGTCAAGCACTCCCATGGCATCGGCTGCCATATGTGTAAGCGTGTAAGGAACTTCCGGAATAGGTTCTTCCATGAGTGCGGCCGTAATGACTGCAGTGGTGTTGACCACCACACCATCTAATTTGGTTGACAGCCCACAATCGCGGTTGTCGAAGCGGACGACGTGAAAGTTCTGCGCGGCAAAAAGTTTGCACAAATTTTCATGCCACGAGGTGAGCTGCGCCGAGAAACCCGAAATGAGCAGCAACGCTGGGTCGACTGGGTTCCCAAAGGTTTCGTATTCAATGGTGATACCTGTAGGCAGAGAAAGTTGTGGCACTTGCCCACTCTACTAGCGGCGGTTTTCCGCGCGTAATGCAGGAGTCTCCCAGCGCGCTTCATCGGGGGTCACCGTTGTTCCCGGAGCCACAAGGGCATCAATACGGTCAAGAATTTCCGGGCTCAACACCACTTCATCGGCACCAAGAACCGTTGTGAGATGCTCCATAATGCGCGGTCCAATGATGGCACTCGTGACCCCAGGGTGATGCAGCACCCAGGCCAGGGACAGCTGAGCCAGCGTGACCCCAACTTCGTCGGCAATGAGCACGAGATCTTCAACGAGGTTCATTTTCTTTTGGTTCGCAGGGTCACTGACATCGAAACGAGCAGGTGCGCGCTGTGCGCGACCTTCACTACGTTGAGCGGCATTTGCGCGATACACGCCCGACAACCACCCACCGTTGAGTGGGCTCCACACCAAAGTTCCCATATTCAATTTTTGGCACGTGGGTAAAAGATCGCGTTCAATCCACCGCACAAAAATGCTGTACGGGGGCTGCTCGGTGCTGAAGGGAATATACCGATGGTCGCTGGCAACCCACGCAGCCTCCATGAGGTGTTCCGCTGGAAAGGTGGAAGTACCAAAGGCGCGAATCTTGCCTTGATGCACAAGGTCATTGAGTGCCGATAACGATTCCTCAATGGGCACATTCGTGTCGGGGCGGTGCAATTGATACAAGTCGATGTAATCGGTATTCAGTCGTCGCAAACTGTCTTCGCATGACTTCAAAATATGTCGCCGACTATTACCCCACGTATTTGGTGCGCGGTCAACTGCGAATGGCCCGCCGTCAATAGGGAAATGACACTTAGTTGCCAAAATAACATTGTCGCGACGTCCACCCGCTAGCGCCTTGCCCGTAATAACTTCGCTATCGCCAGCGGAATACACGTCGGCAGTATCGACAAAGTTGATGCCTTCATCGAGGGCGCGGTGCACAATGCGCACACAGTCGTCGTGGTCGCTATTTCCCCATGACCCAAACATCATGTTGCCTAAGCACAACGGCGAAACGAGCATTCCGGTACGACCAAGTGGAGAATATTTCATCTCTTCAAACTACAAGGTGTGGTGCTTCTACAAACGAGCGAGGTCATTGCCTAATCGTGTGAGTGCATCATTTGTGCGCGCCCCCCACCAGAAAAGGTCTTTGCCATCAATAATGCGCACATCGGAAATGCCTGTACGTTCTTGCACTTCGCCAATGTGGCGCTCGGCAAATATATAAGGCTCGGTTGGCAACAAAACAATTTGCGCATTGAGACCCGCAAGATCTTCATCGCTCAGCGTGGGGTACGCGTCGGGAGAATTGGGTTGAAAAACGTGGATGCCGAGACACCGCAACAAGGTGGCGCCATAAGTTTCTCGGCTAATGGTCATCCATGGTCTTCGCCATATAGGAACAAATGCAACACTGCGCTGTTCCTGCTCTACTAGTTCGCCGAGCGGCAGTGTTGGCCCACCAACGAGGTCAGACAGTCGCTGCATTTCACGCGGCACATCGTGTACCGACACCACGTGCAGGTCACATACCGCTAGGCCATGCGCAATGAGCGACTCGGCATCTTCTTTTCGATTCTCTTCACGATCAAGAACCACAAGATCGGGCTTCAACGCAACAATGGCGGCGATATCGGGATCTTTGGTTCCTCCTACATGGCGCAAAGAGGGTTGTTCGCAAAACCGCGTGCATGCAGTTGGTTCAATATTCCAGGCCAGCAATGTTTCCGTTACCGATGGAACAAGGCTAACAATTTTCATGAATCAATAATCTTGCGTTTTTCTCGTTCAAATTCTTCACGAGTAACTGCACCGCGGTGCAATAGACCCTCAAGTTTTTCTAATTGAGTTGCAACGTCATTGGTGCGCATTCCCGTGCGACCATCCATACGTAATTGCACTTGTTCGAGCAACATTTTCTTCACAATTTGCGGCCGTTGAATGTCGGAGAACCTCTGTTGCCCATCTTGCCCGCCAGATTCAATGAGCAAGTCGCCTGCACCAAGTATGCGTTCAATAATGCTTTGATTAAAGTTCACATTGTTCACGCGCTCTATAGGAATTTCTATTCCTTGTTTCGAGAAAAATCCGCTTTGGTAAATGACGCGGTAACTCGTGACGGCAAAATGGGTGGAACGCCATAAAAGGAACTTCCAGCCCACCCACAAAGCCGCAAGAGCCAATACGCCAGCAGAGATTTTGGGAAGAAAGTTCCAGAATCCTCCATCAATTTTTGATGCAATAAATACTTCGGCGACGACGACAGGAATAAGTACTCCTACCGACTCGGCGAAATACCACCAATGGGGGTGGATGTCGAGAATGAGATCTTCGTTCTGGTTCAGCATGTCTTGCGGCAATGGCATGTGCCCACAATAGTAAAGAATTCGCACGTAATACCTCTCTTGTCGCCCACTGTGGCACCCAACCTCTATCGTGAAGGCAATGTCTGCTTCGTCGCTCCTGTATGCCCTAGACGCTGAACAGCATCAGGCGGTCACCGCTCCAGCCGATGCTGTCATTGTGCTAGCAGGTGCCGGTTCGGGGAAAACAACAGTTCTCACTCAGCGCATCGACTACCGCATCGATAACGCCACCGCCGACGCTGAACATACATTGGCTATTACCTTCACCCGTGAAGCAGCAGCCCAACTACGCCGGCGCACACCACGCGGAATTCATACCGGTACTTTTCACGCCATTGCTTTTGCTCTCTTACGCCAGCGCTACACCGACCAAGGTCGCCCTATGGCGACGGTGCTCACCAATCGGTATGGCATCGTCAATGAATGCATCAAGTTCATTCGCTCGCGCGTCAGCGTTAATGAAGCACTCAGCGAACTTGAATGGCTGCAAGCCAGAGCACTAACCCCACCTGCTTACACCGCAGCCGCTACCGCGGCAAAGCGCACCACAACTGCCAAACCAGAAGATCTGGAAAAGGTATTTTCTGAATACGAAAAAACGAAGGCAAAGCGCGGTGTGGTCGACTTGGGCGATCTCCTCTCACGCACTACACACGATATTGCAAACGATTTCGACTACGCCGAAGCAACAAGATGGCGCTATAGGCACCTTCTTGTCGACGAGGCTCAAGACATGAACCCTCAGCAATTTGCGTTCTTTTCTGCACTGCGTGGAAAAAATCGCGACGTGTTTGTTGTAGGTGACCCACTGCAATCGATCTATGGGTGGAACGGAGCAGAGCCATCACTGTTCGACACTCTTCCCGAAAAACTCGGTGGCGCCCATATTGTGCACTTGGTCAACAACTATCGCTGCTCCCCTGTCATTGTTTCCGCTGGCTTGCACGTTCTTACCAACAACGGCATTCCCGCAACGGCACGTTCCACCAAACTCGATGGCGATGCAATTACTATTCAGGGTTACGCCAATGAGCACGACGAAGCAAATGGCATTGCGCTTCTTGCTACGCAAGCTCATCGCTCTCTTGCCAGGTGGAGCGACATCGCCGTTCTTGTGCGCACCAACACTCAGCGCGAAATTGTTGCTGGAGCTTTGAAGAAACACCACATACCTGTTCTTGCGCGAGGTCAATCAGCAGTAGTTGCTCCTTTGTTACAAGAAGTCGCCGCGCTCACTCACCGCTATGCACTTGCCGACTGGGCGCTAGAACTACGCGTGGCATCAGAACCTGAGTCTCCAGAGTTTCTCTTGTCTGAACAAGTGAATGAATTTCTTCAAGATCACCCCACGGGTGCCGCGCATGGCTCCATGTTTATGACGTGGCTGTCTACCGTTGGTCAGCGCTCCAACCACAGCGAAGACGGCATCGAGTTGCTCACTTTCCATGCGGCTAAAGGTCGCGAATGGAATACCGTTTTCATTGCCGGAGCCGAACAGGGTTTGCTCCCACACTCCTCTTCACGCACGGCGGTTCAAAAGGCTGAAGAAGTGCGCTTGGCCTACGTTGCTATTACTCGTGCTGCAGAAAAGCTGTTTGTTACCCATGCCGCCGAACGCAATAGCCGTAAAGCTCGCCCGAGTAAATATTTTGTAAACCTTCCCCTCGGTGAAACCACTGCGGCTCGCATGCCAGAAGAAATTATGCAATACGCAAAAGCTGTGAGTGCTGCCACACCTAAAGGGGCACTACGGGCATGGCGCAAAGAGCGTGCGCGCCAGCTGAAAACCACCGAGGTAGGCATTTGCAACGATGCAACACTTGCTCGCCTCGAAAAAGAAATGCCAACTTCTCTTGAAGAACTTGCATCTATTTTTGGTGCGCTTACTGCAGAGTCACTTGCACCAAGCCTCTTGCCGCTACTCGCTCAGTTCACCGCGCCGAATACGTAGCAGGCGCTCAAAAACTTCGGGTCGCATAGAAATAAAAAGCCCCTCGGCTTCAGCGCACTTCGTTTCGCCATTCATCAGAGTTGCCACAGTGAAAATTTTCCGCCCTTCAATGCGGTCAATTCGCCCTTCAAAAACAAGCTCTGCATGCAACGGCGTTGGCGACGAATAACGCACCGTTAACTGCCCTGTCATTCCAGGGTTTCCTGTCAGCGACTGGGTGATACCAAGTACTTCATCGAACGCTGCAGCTATAACACCTCCGTGCACACACCCGGGAGGACCCTCAAACACATCGGCAAAACTTACTCGGCCAACCACTCGTGCCGTGGAGTGGTCTCCAGCAGTGAGCTGACGAATTTCAATTGTCATGGGGGGCGCAACAGGGTTCATTGAGCCAATGATTGGGCTGCGATCAAGAAATGAGTTGCCCACGCCATACGAACCGTCGGCACGAGGCGCTAACGATGTACCAGTTTTTCCAGTAAAGGGGTGCTCACGCATGAGTTGTTCCACTTCTTGCACCTTTGCAGTGAGTTCATTCACCACGTCTACACCCGCCGACAATTTCATTATTGCATCGGACATGTTGCGGGCAGCTGTGGCAAGTTGATCGCGTGCATTTTCTTCTGGAGACTTCCCGAGAGTTCGCTCGTGGAAGCCTTGAAACATTTTCTCTACAGCTTCAGAGCTGAAAGTACTGGTTTCAAATGACTCGTCGCTCACGCATCGACCATCATCAAAACAGGAGCATGGTCACTTGGCTGTTCACCCTTGCGTGAGTTTCTATCGATACCCACCCACGATGTTTTGTCGGCAACGGCTTGTGTTGCCAGCATGAGATCGATGCGCATTCCACGACCCTGATGAAAGTCTCCACCGCGGTAGTCCCACCATGAATACAACTTGCTTTCCTGGTAGTGGTCGCGAAAAACATCACGTAAACCCCAGCCACAAAGATCGGCAAGAACTTCGCGTTCAGCATCACTGACGTGTGTTTGCCCCACAAGTTTGGCTGGGTCAGGAACATCACGATCTTCTGGTGCAATGTTGTAGTCACCCGCAATGACCAATTTTCCCTGTGGCGTGGTGAGCGCCTCGGCGTGTGCGCGGAGTTGTTTCATCCAGCGCAATTTATATTGGTAGTGATCGTTGTCAAGCGCGCGGCCATTTGGCACGTATACAGAAGTAACCAATACGCCGCCACAGTCGGCCGTAATAATGCGAGCTTCGTGATCTGGTTCGCCAACCGCGAAATTCACAACCACATTTTTCATAGGAACTTTAGAAAGAAGAGCTACGCCGTTCCACTGGCCTTGCCCAAAGTGCGCCGTGGAATAGCCCATCTCTTCAAAGGTCAATGCTGGAAATGCAGCGTCATTCATTTTCGTTTCCTGCATACACACAACATCGGGCTGAACTTCTTCAAGCCAAGCTGTCACCCGCGGCAAACGAGCTTTGAGTGAATTCACGTTCCATGTAGCAATAAGCATGAATACTGTTTACTTCTTTGCGGCCTTCGATACGGCTTTTGCCGGAGCCGCAGCTTTTTTCGCTACAGATTTCTTCGTGGGTGTCGCCGCTTTTTTCACTGCCGCTGCAGCCTTTTTCACCACGGCTGCGGCTTTTTTCGGCATAGCAGCCTTCTTTGCCGCTGGCGCTGCTTTCTTTGCTGGCGCTGGTGGTTTCTTTTCTGCTTTCACCGATGCTTTTACTTTGGTCTCTTTCGCAGCAATTTTCACAGCTTCAGGAACCCCAAGTTCAACGCTGCGGCGTGCTGGTGTGTACCCGGCAACGACGAGTGCCAATGTGTCGCCAATGTGAATGGCTTCTCGCGCACTACGTGGCGCAGGGTTGCCCAAAAGACGCAAGGGAACATAGCCCTTGATATCGCCTACTTTCACATACGCTCCGTGCGCGCTGTAGCTGTCGACAACGCCTTTCACTTTGCTCCCTACCGGCTGTTTCTCGACGAAGGCAAGGAATGGTAAGACTTCATTCACTGAACCAGAGTCACGCTTTTCAGGAACTACTTTTTCCGGTGATCGCGGAGCCATACGTGCACCCGGAGGTGGGGTCTTCGGTGTGGGCATCGGGCCGCTCGCTTCGCGACTCGCCTTTTTCGCAGGACGCGCATCTTCACTGGTGCGCTTTTGTGCCTGCACACCACGCGTTGCTTTTTTGCTTGTTGGTCCACGCACGGGTGAGCGAGCAACAAATACCCAGCCCACATGCGGAACGGGTTTGCCACCCATGAGTCGACCTTCGTCGAAGAGCCACGTGTGCTCGCCGTGGAATTCCTGATAGCTGTCATTGGAAATGATGGATGCCTTCACTTTGTCGGCAATTGCCAATACAAATGCATCTCCTCGACCAATGGCCCCAGCAGGTGGGGTGACGAGCTCATTGTTGTTCACGGCATCATCGAAGTCGGCAACTTCTTTCTTGTCGATGCGATGACCAAAACTGGCATCGACAACCACCGTAATTTTTGAGGTGGGATGCTCGTCCATGAACGCCAAGACTGCTTCATTGAGTTGTTTCAAGCTCGGAGCACTACGGCCCTCGGTGGCGATGTTGGACCCGTCGACCACCACGTGGTGGGGGCTGCGTGAATGAGGCATAAGTTGTAGTCAACCACCCCTTGGCTCTCTCTTCGTGGATCATTGCTCGTAGCATTGGTGATTGTGACTACTTCCTCATTTCGCGCCGTTTTCTGGGACTTCGGAGGGGTCATCTTGTCGAGCCCTTTCGATGCTTTTTTGCAATATGAGGCCAAAAAGGGGCTTCCTCAGGGCTTTTTACGCAAAGTGAATGCCACCAACCCCGATACCAATGCTTGGGCGCTCCTCGAGCGAAATGAGGTCTCACCGCGCGACTTCAACGAGCTCTTTATGGCCGAAAGCACGGCCCTTGGCCACCCGGTACCCGGTTCCGACGTCTTGCAGCTCTTAGCGGGTGAAATTCGCCCTGCAATGGTGCAGGCTCTCGACACAGTAAAAGCAGCCGGGTATCGCATGGCGTGCCTCACCAACAATGTGGTGGGGGGCGACGGAGCTTCGCAAGAGCGCCGTGAAGCTATTGCAGCTGTCATGTCTCGCTTTGATGCCGTTGTTGAAAGCAGCAAAGTGGGCTGTCGTAAACCCGAAACACGATTTTATGAAATTGCCTGCGAAACCTTGCAGGTGTCGCCAAACGAATGCATTTTCCTCGATGACCTGGGCGTGAACTTAAAGCCTGCTGCCGCCATGGGTATGCACACCATCAAGGTCATTAACCCCGACGATGCACTTGTTGCTCTTGGTACTGCCTTACAACTGTCGTTGTAACTGAAATTTATTTCCAGGAGTCGAGTGCGCCGTCCATGAGGTCGGCAAGTTCTTGTTGGTGAATGGCCATGGAACCCGTTGCAGGGCTACCCGACTCAACACGAGCAACATGACGCAGGTCGTAGCCACGTTCTTTGAGGCGCCAAATGCGATGCTCAACGAAGTGCCATGGACCCATGTTTTCAGGCTCCTCTTGTAGCCAGACCAGCTCTTCGGCGTTCGGGTACTTTTCAATTTCTGCAACAAGTTGATCGAGTGGGAACGGATACAGCTGTTCAACACGTACCACGGCAACAGGCGCACTGCGCTTGGTGCGCTCCGACATTGCATCCCAAGCAACTTTGCCGCTGCAAATAACAACACGCTTCACTGTTTCAGCGACAGGAGCAGCAACGTCGCTCAACACCTCTTCAAAAGAACCCTGCGTAAAGTCTTCAATTTTTGAACGACTTTCTTTCATTCGCAACGGTTGTTTCGGTGTGAAAATAACAAGTGGCTTACGCATGTCGCGACGCACTTGACGGCGTAGCAAATGGAAATATTGCGCAGCGGTGGTGGCATTGCACACTTGAATATTGTCTTCGGCACAAGCCTGCAAGAAGCGTTCAATGCGAGCAGATGAATGTTCGGGGCCTTGACCCTCGTAGCCGTGTGGCAACAACATCACCAGACCGTTTTGCTGGCCCCATTTATCTTCGGCTGCAACGATGTACTGGTCAATAACAATTTGAGCACCGTTGACGAAGTCGCCGAATTGAGCTTCCCACGCCACCAACGCTTCGTGATTGGCGTGTGCATACCCATATTCGAATCCGAGTGCACCGTACTCAGATAACAGTGAGTCGTAGACCCAGAAGTTGGCATTTGCCGTTGCCAGGTCGGCTAGAGGTACCCAGTTGCGCTCGTTTTCATAATCAATGAGTGCGGCATGTCGTTGGCTGAATGTTCCACGGCGAGTGTCTTCTCCGGTCAGACGCACACTTGTGCCTTCAAGCAATAACGAGCCGATTGCAAATGCTTCGCCAACGGCCCACTCCACATCGCCTTCTTCACGAAAGGTCTTTTCACGCAGTTCAAACTGCTTTGCAAGTTTGGGGTGCGGGGTGAACCCTTCGGGGTATTGAGTAAGTTTTGCGAAAATGGTTTCGATAACAGAACGATCGACACCCGTATTGACATGAGGAACCACACCAACCGGAAGTGGCGGCTTCGCTGCCTTAATTGGTGCGGGAGCATGTGCGCGCGTTTCGTCGAGCGCCGACTGCAGCTTGCTCTGATAGTCGAGAAGGTATTGCTCGGCTTGTTCCAAAGTAATGTCGCCACGCTTCACAAGCGTTTCCACATACATCTTGCGCGAGCTGCGATGTTCTGCAATGGCCTTGTACATGAGCGGTTGTGTGTAACTCGGGTCATCACCTTCGTTGTGACCCAAGCGGCGGTATCCAACCAGGTCAATGACCACGTCTTTATGAAACTTTTGGCGATAGTCGTAGGCAAGTTTTGCCACACGCACACACGCTTCAGGGTCGTCACCATTGACATGGAAAATAGGTGCTTGTACCGTTTTGGCAACGTCACTTGAATACACCGAAGAATGCGAGAACTGTGGCGCAGTGGTAAAGCCAATTTGGTTATTAATGATGAGGTGAATGGTTCCACCCACGCGGTAGCCGCTGAGGTCGCTCATTGCCAAACATTCAGCAACAAGACCTTGGCCTGCAAACGCCGCATCACCGTGAATGAGTAAAGGTAAAACACTAAATGCGAGTGGCGGGTTAATGCCATCTTGAGCAGCACGCACCATTCCCATCACGATGGGGTCAACAGTTTCCAAATGACTGGGGTTAGCAGCTAATTCAACGTTAATTGAATCGCCTTCACCAGAGGTAAATGTGCCGTGAGCACCAAGGTGATATTTCACGTCGCCGGAACCCTGAACGGAATCGGGCTTCACATGCCCTTCGAACTCTTTGAAGATTTGGTCGTAGCTCTTCCCCACTACGTTGGCCAGCACATTCAAACGACCACGGTGAGACATACCAATAACAGCGCCGGCGAGATGTTCAGCAGCAGCTGCCGACAAAATAGTGTCAATAACAGGAATAGCAGTTTCACAGCCGTCAAGACCAAAGCGCTTTGTGCCTACATACTTTGTTGCCAAGAACTTTTCAAATGCCTCTGCAGCATTGAGGCGCTCCATGATGCGGTTTTTCTGCGACAACGATGGATTGAAAGTGACACCCTCTAAGCGATCTTGGAACCAGCGGTGTTCTTCTGTATTTCGGATGTGCATGTACTCAACACCAATGGTGCCACAATACGTTTCGCGCAAGACCGACAACAGGTCGCCAAGTTCCTGACGGTCTACGCCACCAACACCACCGGTGAGAAACGAACGCTCGAGATCCCAAATGGTGAGCCCGTAAGTTGATGGGTCGAGTTCTGCAGGAAGTACTGGTTCTTTCCAGCGCAAGGGGTCGAGGTCGGCCATGAGATGCCCACGCACGCGATGCACGCGAATAAGGTTTGCCACCTGCATTTGCTTATGCAACATTTGCTCTTCGGTGTCAGATGCGTTGTTGTCGGTACGCCACTGTTCTGCCTTGTAAGGAACACCGAGGCTTTTAAAAATATCGTCATAGAAAGCGTGCTGCCCCATGAGAAGTTCATGCAAACGCTTTAAGAACATTCCACTTTCGGCACCTTGAATAATGCGGTGGTCGTAAGTGCTTGTAACTGTGACGACTTTCGAAACGCCCAACTTCGACAAAGCACGCTCATCACTACCTTGAAATTCAGCGGGGTAATCGATAGAGCCCACACCAACAATGACACCCTGCCCTGGCATGAGGCGAGGAACTGATTGAACAGTGCCAATGGTGCCAGGGTTCGTGAGAGTAATAGTGGCACCTTGGAAATCGGTGACGGCAAGTTTGTTGGTTTTTACCTTACGTACGAGCTCTTCATAGGAGTTGAGGAAGTCGGCAAAACTCAGCCCACCCGTATTACGCAATACAGGCACAACAAGCGTGCGCGAGCCATCAGATTTTGCCACGTCAACGGCTAGTCCCATGTTCACTTCTGGGTTACGAATAATTTGCGGCGCCCCCGCTTCATCGGTGGCAAAACTGTTGTTCATTGCAGGAACCGCATCGGCAATAGCGCGCACAACGGCATAGCCAATGATGTGGGTGAAACTTACTTTACCCATTCCGCCACGGCTCATGTATGAGTTGATGGCGCGGCGGTTAACTTCTAAAAGTCGAGCAGGAACATTGCGAAAGCTTGTTGCTGTAGGAACAGTCAAACTGCGTTCCATGTTGGCAACAATGGCGGCACCCGAACCACGAATAGGTTCCGGAGGCGTTGCCGATGTTGGCGCTGTGACAGCAGGTTTGGCAACAGGTGCACTTTCTGGTGAAGGAGCGTTTTGTGTTACACCTGGCACTGCGCCGGCGTGACCCGGCACATAGTCAGCGAAAAATTCGCGCCATGTATCGGACACCGCTGTTGGGTCAATACGGAACTGTTCATACATTTCGTCTACAAGCCACGAGTTTGGGCCAAAGACGTCTTGCGGAGAGGAGGGGTTGCTATTCGGCATCGCTTCAGATCGTAGTCTTCGCCCCTCGTCACGACTGTCTTCAAAAGCAGAGCCGTGCAAAAAGTCGCTTTTCATGCACCCATGTGGACATCGCCAAGATTCCACTTGTAGGGTGCCCTCATGACCTCTCGCCTCTCAATGCGCACTCTTTTTGCTACTCTTATTGCTGTTTCTGCCCTGTCGGCCTGTGGTGGCGGCACCTCTGCCCCAGCCCAAACCATTCCGAGCGACGCCGGGCTCATTGTGAAGAACGTCAAATCCATCCGCTTTGATGCAAGTGAATATTCAGCCGCCGCAGGCGATATCAAAGTTGCATTAACGAACGAAGACACTGTTCGCCACACGTTGCTCGTCGTGAAAGACGGCGTCAAAGTTCCGAACTTCAAACTTGTCGTCGCTGAAGAAGGGGCAGTTGACGTTGGCGTCATCAATTTGGCTGCCGGTAGCTACACCGTTATTTGCGACGTACCTGGCCACCAAAATATGAAAGCAACCCTCACCGTTAGCTAACAGGTACTGCGCGCAAAGCCACCGGTATTGCGCTCATCACAGGAATGCCCGTAATGGGGTCGTAACCACTTTGCAAGTCGATGAGTGCACCCGTTGTTGAGCCCACTATCGACAAATCGTTTGGCGTATCGGGCAACCCTCCCCAGGCATGTGCCAACGACACCATGCCGCGGCGCACATCGTCGGCAGATTTCACCACTGCTTTAATGGAACCTTTTGGTGAAGCAACTTCAATAGTGTCGCCATCGGCAATGCCAAGTTCGGCAAGGTCTAATGAGTTCACGTGCGCAAAGTTGGTTCCTTCGCGCGAGCGCAGTTTTTCAACTTCACGGCCCGAAGAGTTGAACACGCTCTTCAAACGCCGTGTGGTCATACGGAACGTGTGCACCTCAGGGTCGAAACCCTGAATAACTGCACCAGACGATGACTCAAGAAATACGTCGTTCATCTCTTCAGCAATTCCTGCAGGAACCATTTCTAACCGCGCCTGGCTTGTTGGGTCTGCTGGCTGAACTGTGGTGATGTATTCAGGGAAAAGATGCCCACCCACATGTTTACGCAATTCCGTTAGTGGCAACTTTGCATTGGCATAAATGAGGTCGAGCACATCGTCGCCAGTGAGTTGCATGCCTGGCGTAATATCTCCACCTGCCATTTTGATAGTGACACCGAGTCGCGCCGCAACCTCGGTGTACACCTGCCACTCTTGACGAATATCGCCACGCATTTCCAAAACAGCAGGCGTGTAATGCTGATACGGCTGATCGAACCAACGGTCGATAGTTGTAGGAACATCGGGCCGTTCCAAACTCAACGTGCTCGCAATGACGTAATGGGCAAGTTGCGCAGACGGCGACACGTGTACATCCATGAGTACATGCAGGTCGAGAGCACGGAGCGCTTCTACTGTGGTGCGCTGGTCTGGCCACGACACCACAGGGTTTCCGCCCAAGGTGAAGAGCGCACGAATTTGCCCTTCGCCTTCTAACAAAATTTCTTCGGCAAGCGTTGAAGTGGCTGCTTGTCCGCGCTGCATGTAAATGTCGCGCATCCGCGACTTCGAGCCCTTCGTGAGCATCTCTGGCTTTGGCGGAATAACACCTGCTCGTATTTGCCCAGGAGGGGTCATGAGACCACCTGGGTTGTACATCGTTTCGCCTTCACGGTTGTAGCGACCACACAACGTGTTCAATGCCAGCACTAAATGCTCGGTGAGCGATGAGTGCGGTGCCATGTCGGGCCCGGTGCCGGTCGTAACTGCCCCGCGCGGGCCTTCTGCAAACTTTTGAGCAGCAGTCACAATGAGTGCTTGTTCCACGCCTGCACGCTGGCTTACGTAGTCGAGTGTGAATGGGTCGACGGCAATGCGCAGTTCATCGAGACCATTTACATACCGACCACAAAAATCTTTGTCGTAGGCATCGGTCGCAAGAATTTGACGAATGATGCCAGCGAGCAATGTGGGGTCTTCACCCGCACGCACTGGCAAATACAAATCGGCGTAGTGCGCCACTTCCGTCAAACGAGGGTCAATAACAATGAGATACAAACC
>CAMCZG010000007.1 GCA_945886445.1 Bifidobacterium breve
TGGCATTGCTCTAAATACCCATATTCGTAGGGCATTTGGCGATTGGTGGAAGAGCTTCATCTCTGGTGAAGCACCTCAACCGCCCGACCCTTTCAATGCAGATTCCTCTGATTTCACCACCTGGTTAAGCAATGCCAAAAATGGTGTTCCCGGTAACCAATTCACCGACATTGAATACCAATTATGGAAGGGTCGCTCCGACCTTCAACACCATTTTCCCGATGTACTCGTCGAGCACAGCCACCATTATGTCAATTGGCTCAACAACGACCCTGTGGCTCAAAAACTCTTTGCACCAGTTCAACACCTGCGCAAAAACTCGGTGGAGATCTCGCCCGTCGTGCCAGGTGGCTTCAATGTTGTTGGCTATTTCTCAGCCGAGCTTGGAGTGGGTGAAGCAGGGCGCCGACTAGCCGACGTTGTGCGTTGTGTAGGAATGCCAACACAAGAAGTTGGCGTACGAACCTCGCATTCTCGAGAACAACACCCCAATACTCGCGATGTTGCAGCTACTACAAAGTACGAAAACACAATCTTGGCGGTTAATGCCGATCAAACTGCTCGAGTCATTGCGAGTTGTGGCCTCAATCAACATCCTCGACGCCGACGTATTGGATTTTGGTTTTGGGAACTCAGTGAATTTCCCGAAGTATCTAAGTCGGCGTTTGCCCATGTTTCAGAAGTGTGGTGCGCCAGCGAATTCACTCGCGATTCTGTAGCTGCAGTTTCTCCTGTTCCCGTACACCACGTACGTCTCCCTATCTCAATTCCTTCTTCTCCAACTCCCTACACCAAGAAACAGGCAGGGTTGCCAGAGGGTTTTGTTTTTCTCTTCACTTTTGACTTCAACTCAGTGATGAAACGTAAGAACCCTATTGACGTACTGACGAGCTACACCGCAGCTTTTGGACCCAACGATGGCGCTCACCTTGTCATTAAGTCCATCAATGGGCATCAACAAAAGTCTGAACTTGCAAAATTGCGATACCTGGCTGCTCACCGCCCCGACGTCATTATTCAAGATGGTTATTTGTCAGCTGGCCTCGTTCAGGCTCAAATTGAACTCAGCGACTGCTTCGTATCGCTCCACCGCTCCGAGGGCTATGGTCTCAATATTGCAGCTGCCATGGCTGCTGGCCGACCAGCAATTGCTACTGGCTACTCGGGCAATATGACCTTCACCAGTGCTCAGTACCCCTACCTAGTTCCTTTTGAACTCGTGGCAGTGGGAGAAAATGCAAACCCCTATGACCCCACAGCAGAATGGGCCCAACCCGATCTCGCTGTCGCTGCACATCTTATGCGTTCTGTTTTTGATGATTATTCACTCGCATTACGACATGCTGAGCAAGAAAAGCAATTGATCATTGCAAACCAATCACTAGATAATGCCATTCAGAGTATTAAACCGCTTATTATGACCTAAGTGTCAACTAGGCCGATCCCACTTATTTCCTACGCACAAAACGGAGAAGACATTGTTCTTGCTCGTGCGCTAAAGCCATGGGAACGTAAAGGATTTTGGGTTGACTGCGGAGCTGGTCATCCCAAATATGATTCAGTCACAAAACTTTTCTCACAATTTGGCTGGACAGGAGTCAATATTGAGCCTCTCGATGAGGAATTCACGTTGCTGACTCAAGACCGACCTCTTGATGTAAATATTCAATGCCTCCTTGGGGAGCAAGAAGGCGTCGGAAGCATCTTTGCTGGTCCTTCAGAGAACCGAGGTAGTTCCACTACCGACCCAAAACTCGTTGAACGCTACGCAAAAGAATTCAACCAAACTTTTCAGGAAGCTCGTGTTCCAGTGCGACGTCTTGATGAGATTTTGCGCAGCACATCGTGCCCAACTATTGACTTTTTAAAGATTGATGTTGAAGGGGCAGAACTTAGTGTTTTGCTTGGTATCGACCTCACCGAATTCAATCCGAAAGTTCTCGTTATTGAAGCAACTCAACCCAATTCAACTGAAGTCGCCTTTTTGCAGTGGGAAGACCGGGTTCTTAGTAGCGGTTATGTTTGTGCCCTCTTTGACGGGTTGAACCGTTATTATGTCAAGAAGATTGACTCTGATTTGCTGGAATTATTAAATGCACCAGCAAACGTGCTTGATAATTACGAGACAATTCTCCATTTTGAACTGAATCAAAGTACTGCAAATGCTCAAAAAACTGTTGCTACTTACATTGAACAATTTCATAATGCCCAGCAGTATGCAGAATCTCTACAAATTGAGTTGAGAAACAAAGAACAGTATGCAGAATCTCTACAAATGATAATTACTCATAACGGAATGGAACTTGCAGACAACATCCAGAAAGTTATTGATGCTGAAGCACGTAATTTGATTTTGAAAACAACAAACGAAGCGCTTGAGAATGAACTGATCAAGTTGCACGATGTAGAGCGGCAACTCACGACCATTCGTTCCTACAGACTTTTTAGATTATTGGCAACCGCCAAGAAAGTCATTCGCAAAGCGACGGGCCGTAAATGAGCAATCACCTCATTGAAGTTGATTCCGTATGGAAAAGTTTTCGCCTATACAACGAACGGCAGAGATACCTCAAAGCTGCTGTACTTCGCGGGCGCCGAGCGAGATACGACGAATTTTGGGCTCTGTCAGATGTCTCCTTTACTGTTGATGAAGGAAAGACCTTTGGAGTAGTGGGCTCAAATGGTTCCGGCAAGAGCACGCTTTTAAAGTGCCTGACAGGAATTATTTATCCTGAAAAAGGAAAAATTGAAGTCAACGGTCGGCTAGCCGCGCTCTTAGAACTTGGTGCAGGTTTTCAGCCAGAACTTTCAGGCCGCGAAAACATCTTTCTTAACGGCGCAATTCTCGGGTTACACAGGCGCGAACTTGAAAAGTGCTACGACGATATTGTCGAGTTTTCGGAACTTGGCCGGTTCATTGATACACCCGTGCGCAACTATTCCTCAGGAATGGTCATTCGCTTAGGTTTTGCAATCGCTGCACACGTCAACCCAGAGATATTGATAATTGACGAAGTTCTGAGTGTTGGAGATCAGGCATTTCAAAAGAAATGCGTTGACAAGGTAAATAGCTTCAAGAATCAAGGCAAAACGATTCTTGTGGTCAGCCACAGTTTGGGTCTAATTGAAGAACTCTGCGAATCAGCAATTTGGTTAGATCAAGGCAAACTTCGAGCCAGCGGAACAGCAGATGAAGTTATCGCTCAATATCAACTTGAAAAATCTGGTGTGACGAGTACTACCGTTACCGCTCTTCAGAAGTCTTCCGTGAAAATACAAACCGTCTCGTTAGAAGATATTTACGGTCAGCCTTTGGACATGCTTCGTCGGCCGCAGCCATTCAAAGTCAAAATGCGTTACATGGTGCAAGAACTCACTCAAAACCTTGATGCATTCATATCCGTGTCTGTACTCAATGGCCCCTGCTTATGGGCATCAACAAGTTCTAGCGACGGGGTATCGCCACCAACAAATGTAGGAGTTCATGAACTTACTTTTGAAGTTCCCGAGATAGACCTCAGCGCTCAGGTGTACAGCTTTTCTGTCGCCCTAAGAAGCGCCTCTAACCCAGTTGAATTTGAACGACGCGATGGCGCCTGCGCATTAGAGGTAATACGCCCAGACCGCGCGCTTGACGGCGAGCTTTCATTTCACGGAACCTGGCACAGCGAGAACTAGTTCTAAATTTCCTCAGCTACTCGCCGGCCCAGTTTTGTGAATATTGTAAGTCCGGCTACAAACGAGAGCACCGAGATTACTAATAAGTAAGCCATCTGATTCCACCCTGGGAATCGGGCTGAATAAAGTGCGCTACGAAATGAACTGACAAAAACTGCCATCGGTTGCCATTCCATAATTCTCAAAATTGGTCCAGATACCCGCCCGGAAATTGAATCTGCATCATAAATGATTGGAGTAGCAAAAAAGTACATCTGCAGCATGATGGTCCATAGATACATTAAATCTCGGAAATAAACAGCAGACATTGCTAATGCAAAAGCTATTCCCGTGGAGAACAATGCGAGCAAAAGAATGAGCACCATGGTTATCGGAAGTTGGGGAATGAGTGGTGAGCCAAATGCCAACAACACCACGATGAGCAACGCCATTTCAATGAGATGTTGCACAAGCGAGAAGACTGCCTGCGATACGACCAGAGTTTCTTTTGAAAAGGCTACTTTTTTTATCAGCCCTGCATTGCCCACCATTGAACCCAGACCGAGAGTTGTCACTAGTCCGAAAAATCCCCAGGGTAGAAGCCCACAAAGTAAATTCAAAGGAAAACTCTTCACACCAGATGGGTCGCCTACTGGCGGCTCAGAACCAAATACGTACCCAAAGACAAACCAATAGACCCCCATAAGTGCCAATGGGTTAATAAGTGACCACGTCCAGCCTAAAAAGGATTTGCGGTATTTTCCCTTTAGTTCCCTAAGCGTGAGGTTCCAAATGAGGTCGCGCGAGTGTATAAGTTTTTTAGTACTAGTAACTATCATCACACCGCTCCTCGCTGCTTACAATTAACGCTTTTTAATTTGGATTGAACTGATATGCATCAAAGGTAATTCTAGAACTAAACCGCAACAGACAAGACTCTTTCTTGGCTTCGAGTACCTCTGCATCACCTATCTCGAATGAACCCATCAATTTCGTAATTTTTTCTTTACTCCACGCCAAACAGCGTTGCTCCGAATCCAGTTTTGATGGCGAATTGCTCGGATAATCAATGAATACCCGCGGCCCAACAATCAGTGCAGAAGTAACAGAACCAATTGAGCCACCCAAACTCTTCGCACCACCAACCATGACAACACGTGGACCAGACAAATCGTAACCGTATGTGGTGACTACATTTGTATAGCCCATCCGTTCAAGACATGTATTCGGGTCAGCCATACAGGATCCCCATTGTGCTTCAGCTCGTTGGGAATCCATTTGTTCAATTCTTGGTCCGCCCCACCAACTTACAAAAGGTGCGTTTAACCACCATTCTGCCCCTAACGCCAGAACCGGATCTTTTGCGGATACCTCATCAAAAACTCCCAACTCAATCGCTGACTCAAATGTTTCTCGCGGCCACAGATAACCGGGGTTGAACTGGGCTACTGCACGAGGATTATTCGTAACTACAGAAGATGTAGCTACTCCAATGAAAAGTGCAAATACCGAAATTCCGCAAATCGAAACCGCCTTCGGGAACTTCGCGAGAAACATTTTGCATTCGAGCAGAATCCCGATTGCAATCAATGTGAAGCCAAATGAGCCTTGAAACCATGTGATATATGCGTTCCCAAGGACCAGTTCATTTTGCCATCGAACTGTTTGCGCCACAACTAAAGCAGGCACTAACCACAACACTAGACCCACTAGCGCAATTCCAATATTCAACCTGTGACTAGTGCTGACAATCCTGGGAAATACTAAAACTGCCAGCAGCATAGATAACCCCACGGATATCAACCACCAGAATGATCCAAAATGCAAATGCTCCGGAAATGAAAGTAAAAATGGTGGAGTACGCAACTCCGAATAACTCATGGGAAGCGATCCAATTGCCTGTTTTGCAAATGTCTTAGCTAAGCGAGCAAATTCAAAGTTAGATGTATAGCCAGCGCTGGTCGTTGATACTTTGCTCCGGAGCCGAACAAGATTTAAACCGACAACTAAAGCTGGTGTTGCACTTATTAGTGCGATTTTAATGAATTTTTTTGGTCTTTCAATAAATATGAGCAAGACAAATATTGGCCATATCAGTAGTGCCGACTCATATGTCAGCAACGCCAGACAATACAAACCAGCGGAAATAATAAGTTTCCAGTATTTATCGCTCCTCACTCCACAAATAAAGAATAGTAGCGACCCCGAAATAACTGTCATCAGGAATGGTTGTTGCAACGAAAATTGGAACAGTGGGTCATACTGCACACGCATTTGCAAACATGTGTTCAATATCAGAACTGCAAGAACACCAGCAAAAAAGTTTTTAAAAAGCTTTGACACAAAGAGGACAAAAACGAACAGTGCGATCAAGACAACTATTAACTGCGCTATTTTGTATTCGACCCTTCCCGTGAAAAAATAGTGTCCGAAAGTACCCGTTACAGCAGCAACCGGAAAAAAACGCCCCTCTTTTAATGACCAATTTGAAACATAGCCATCGATGAAACTCCAACTGCTCTGACCTGAATATTTCAGCTGCATAGGGACCATTGAATCGAAAGTGTCATCACCCGAAAATGGACTCCCAAGGATTGGCCACAAAATGATTATTGAGTGCATGAAAGTGCAAACACACACTACGAAGCGAAATAAATTTGTTTTTCGCAGGAGCAACAAAAAATTACTGAGCATGGTCAGGTTATCCCAATGGATTCAATCACGCGCCGACGCTTTTATAAAAATCTGACGCCACCCGAAGACTGCTTTCCAAGAGTACACAAAACCATCTCCGAGGCGATACCGCGTGGGTGTCATAATTCTGTCAATTGGTTGGTGTGGGATTTTTGCTAGAAGACTGAATATTCCTCGTACAAAAATGTTTGAGGATCCATTTCGATGGTGCTTCGCCTCAATATTGATGTAACCCACATCACTGCAGAGTTGAGAAAGATTACGAACTGAAGTTGGGTAGCCATGTGACCAATCAACATTCCAAAATTCATGTTTCCAACTCAACAGGTCGGGAGAGACAATAACTAGTTTCCCATTGCTACTTAAGACTTTTTGGCAATCTTCAAGAAGTTTTCGCGCATCGATCCAGGATGGTGAATGTTCAATCACATGCGACATGTACACCATGTCATATTTCCCTAGTTTGGGAAGTAAATCTGAAAGCAATCCCAAATGTCCTGTATAGCCAAGTTGCTCCATCTTGTTAAAAACTGCTGGACTGGTGTCACAAAACTCATAAATAAGACCGTTTGATTTGCAGTGCTCTGCAAAATACCCGTGCCCTGGTCCAATCTCCAAAATTCGTTTTACAGGGTATTCGTCCTTCAGCGCAAGACGTAACAATTTCCCATGCCATTTGGCTATGAATACTGCGTTTCGTGGATGTGGCTCGCGGCGAACATAATCTGAATAAAGATCTTCACTCATATCTTGTTTCCTCTTCTGATTGTCGCCACCATAAGGCTGTGCGTTTTAACGCGTCATCTAAACCAACATAATTTTTGATTTTAAGTTGAGAGCTGATTTTTTCGATAGACGGTAGATACCGACTTGTGTTCTCAATAGTATCTTTACCCGTAATAACTACTTTTGCTACTGGGTTTACATTCCTGACAACCGCTTGGGCTAAGTCTTTTATTGATACTGCGACATCGGAACCGACGTTGTATTTTTCACTCGTTGAGCCTCGAACTGCAAGCGCCCACAGGTTGCTACACATATCAGTTGCATACTGATAGCTGCGAACAGAGCCACCTCCACTTTTGATGATTACTTGAGAACTCTGTAAAGCATCTTGCATAAAATTTCCAGCGGCAAAATGTGTTCCGAATGGTAAAAAAGGAGCTATGAAGGCAAATAGTCGCGCAGTCACTACATCTGTATCCCACCGAAGTACTGCGATATCACTCTGCATTTCTGCTGCACGTTTTCCATCATGATAAGCAGAGATTTTACCACCGTCGTTTTTATCAAAAGAGAATTCTTCAGAAAGTTTCTCTAAATCAAGTGGTTGTTTTCCATATACAGCACCAGAACTTAAGAAGAGAAGTCGGCTAGATGCCTTAAGAGCTTCTGCAAGAATTCGTTCCTGACCTTCAATAATTACATTGAACATTTTATATGGATCATCGGAGTTAAGTGAGGCGCTTGCAGGAGTCGCTGCATGAATAATGTAGCCGTAGTAAAATTCATCTGGAATTGTAAAATTTTTTATATCTGCAGCAATTCTTTGAACAGGACACTTCGAATCAATTTTTAAAGCTTTTTCCCAAACTGCATCCGGTGAACGACTCGTGAGAAGTAGTTTTCCTTTACCCTTGTATTTCTGCCTTGCACTAGCCCATGACAATGTCAGCCAGGTTCCGATAAAGCCGCTGGCACCCGTTATGACGACATTGCTGTTAACTAAGTGTTCTAGGTCATTACGAGAAGTTTCATTAATTTCCCCTAAGTCGATTAAGAGAGATTTTGTAATTTGATTTTGCAAAGTGCTTTCGCCCACTACTCAAAGTGTGAGCGTTCATTTTTTAGAATGAATGTTGGCCGCGCTCGGGTTTCTGTATAAATCATTCCGATGTACTCCGCTAGAACAGATAGCAGTAGAAATAAAATGCCGAACATCAGCAGGATCAAAGAAGTAATTGTTCCAAATCCAGGAGAAGGAACGCCTTCAATAAATGCTCGGACAATGCCGAAAATTAAAGCAACGAAAGAAATTGCCGAGAGAATTAAGCCTGCAATGGGAATCAGCTTCAGAGGTTTTAGGGAACTTGCGAGCATCCCGCGAATTGCAAATGCACCGGTAACAAAAGGATTGAATGACGAGGTTCCGCCGGCACGAGCTGGCCGCTCATATTCCATGCTTGTTGATTGAAAACCAATCCAACCCCAAACCGCACGGACCATTCTGTCTTTCTCAGGTAAAGCATTAAAGGCTTCATACATTTGCTTGTCAACAAGACGGAAGTCGCTTGCATTGCGAGGTACTGGCGTGTCGCTAATGCGGTCAATCATCCAATAGAAAATCTCTGCTGCTACGCGACGAAATTTACTCTCCCCATGTCGATGTGTAATTACGGTATACACATGATCATCACCGCTGCGCCATCGTTTGATCATTTCTGGAATCATCTCGGGAGGGTCTTGCAAGTCAGCACTCATGATGACACAAGCATCTCCGCTTATCTTTGACAATGCCGCGAGCATTCCACCTTCCATATGAAAGTTGCGAGATAGTCGCACAATTTTCAGTCGGCTATCAGTTAATCGAATCTCCATCAACTTTTCATAGGAATTATCGTGCGAGCCGTTCTCACAAACCACTACTTCAAAATCGTATTCATTATCTAGGCCTTGGAACATCGCCGTGAGTCGTCGCCACAATTCAGGAATATTCTCTGCTTCGTTGTAGGCAGGTATTGCGATTGAAATCAGAGGTTTACGAGACATATCTAAAGATACTTTGTCACTTTCGCGAAGGTATTTGGGGGAAGGTCAGGGCTCATCATGTGTAATGGATTTGATTCCATTCCACCACCCTCCACAATCCGGCTCATGATTTTTGGCCAATATGTTTGTAGTGGGTCAATTGGAACGATGTATCCATATGGCTCGTCAGAGTCCAATGTTGCAATGACATTTTGATCACTCGCCCAATTTCTATTGAGGGTGGTGGTGGAAATCCCAAAACTCTCAAAAAGTAAGTGCCAATCGGGAAACCCGAGACCTGTTTCAGTATCACAACCGAGGTAAGCACCACCGAAATAGTTCTTCTGAGTCATGCGAATTGACCCATATCCGTTATTGGCAAAAATAAATATCTTGATGGGTAAGCGATTAACTGCGACAGTGGCTAATTCTTGGAGGTTTTGAGCAAAGCCACCATCGCCTTCAATGAGAAATGTTCGCCGTCCAGGGTGAGCCATTGCAGCTCCAATTGCCCCTCCGAGGCCATAGCCCATACTGGCCAAGCCCTTATCAGTAATGATTACTTGGCCAAATTTCTGCTTGATCACCTGCATTGAAACTGAGTTCGCTCCCCCACTTGAACAGGGAATGATGACGTCATGTGACGTTGCGAGATCAGAGAGATCGGCATAGAAGTCGTATGGGCTCACAAACCCATCACCGGTTTCATTTTCTGGGTCGTTCAATGGCAAAGCCTCTTGCACTTCATGTGCATAGGCAATCCATTCATTCCACTGGCCACGAATATTGGGCAGCAAGTCTTCTAGGAAACGATCTGCATCTCCACATATCGGAAGGTCTACTCGTGGGTGGCCTTTGTGGAGCTCACTTTTGTCAATATCAACTTGGATAACGAACGCATTACGACCAAACTCCTGCCAGTTGAAACCAGTTTGTTGCATCCCTAAACGTGTACCTACAGCAACAATGACATCGGCTTGCGCCATGAGAAGGTTTGCAGCACGCTGGCCCCATGTATTTGGCCGCCCTAAATACTGAGGGTGCGAAGCATCAATACGGTCTGTGCCATTCCATGTAGTCATTACAGGAATTCCAGACTCAGTAATACTCTGTTGAATATTTTGCGCCGTTTCACGGCTCACTCCGCCGCCGACAAGCAACACAGGCCTCTGTGATCCACGGAGTTTCTGGATAACTACTTCTAACTCATCTTTTGTTGCGTGCAAGTTGCTCGTATTTTGAGTGATGGCACTTCCCACCGGAAGAGGAGGAGTTCCTTGCGTATCGAGACACAATTCTATGAATACCGGCCCGGGCCTATCGTTAGAACCCATATTCACTAGATCAAAAAATTCTTGTTTCGGAATGGGTGCCCGTAACTGGACCGCGCTCTTCGCAACTGGTTGTGCAAGTCCCACACCATCAATTTCTTGAATACCACGTTGCCGCACACCTTGCGTTGCCAAATCTTGTGACTTCACTTGCCCTGCGATAACGAGCAGTTCTCTGCTTTCAAGCCAGGCACCACTCATAGCCGTAATGATGTTTGATACTCCCGGCCCTGCAGTCACCATTGCAAATGCACGACCAGCGCCATTCGCTTCATTGAAATATTCTACAGCTATACCAGCTGCGACTTCATGTACAACCGGTATGCACGTGAACCGTGTACGTGCCCCATCGAGCAGGTGCATAATGTTTCCGCCTGCCACAAAATAGCAGTGGGTGTAACCAAGCTCAACCAACCAGTCAGTGAGCTGTTCGGCGTACTTACTGGGTGTTGATTGCGCTGAACTCATCTCTACTTAGAGACCTCTCTTTTCAATCTGTTCACGAAGTTGAGCAGTGCGCGAATAAGGATTGTCGAGGAAATCTAATGTGAGAGGCTGGTCTGCCTTAATTGCCTGGGAAATCGCTTCGCCCGCGATGAGTTCACGGCATGACAATTGACCTTTGAGAAGAGGAATCGCCAAGTAAATATCGTTGTCTGTTAGTTGATGCCCCGCTGGAAGATCGTGTTTTACATAAACGCCGCGCACTAGACCATCGAGATATTCCACTTCCGCAATTGATGGAATTCGCTTATCGGTTCCTGGCCCACCACACATTTCTTTTGCTTTTTTGAAAGCTTTGAACCACGTGTCACATTGCTCTGGAAGTGTGCAGTAGGGAGACACCGCAATTCCATCGGCATCAATATCAACATGACGCTCAAAGGTTCGTGCACCCTTTGCGTAAGCCATCATTATTGATGCTGACCAATCGTGATACTCATGTGATGAGAATCCAATTGTGATTCCTGGATACCTATTTTTGAGGAAATCGATTTGGTTCAGCTCTAATTGTCCATCTTCTGATGGATACAGAGAGACGCAGTGATTAATAGCTAACGGGATACGACGATTCTCAAAAAAAGTCACGAGGTCATCGATGTCTTTTAGTGAGCTTCCACCAGTTGAAGCAATGACCGGTTTACGCGTAGTAGCAATTTTTTCAATAAGAACCCAGTCATTGAGGTCTGAACTAGCAATTTTCAACATTGGAAGTTCAAGTTCTTGTGCAAAATCTACTGAAGCTTCATCAAATGGAGTTGCCGTAGGAATGCAGC
Source organism: Bifidobacterium breve (assembly GCA_945886445.1). GTDB lineage: Bacteria > Actinomycetota > Acidimicrobiia > Acidimicrobiales > Ilumatobacteraceae > F1-20-MAGs119. The sequence goes on from CAMCZG010000007.1 coordinate 11,708, forward strand.
CAGCCTTTTTGATGTACTCAACTAAACTTTTGAAATCTGTTTGAGACATCTTTGTGTCAAGCGTCTTTTTGATGTAGCGGACATCTGAATTTTCTACGTGATCTTTGTGAATAAACGAATCGACATTACGTAATTGAACTTTTATAGATGCCCGTACTCCGTTGTAACGAACCACGTGTGCAAAATCGTCGACAATCTTCTTGCCGCGGTCAAGACGGCCCCAGTGGTTGTTCGCCATTTCAAGTACAAAAAGGTCTTCGAATACGTCTCTATTTATAGTCATTTCAGCTTTCTCCTACTTCGTTTTACTGACGACGAACTCAGTAATAGTTCCGATGATGTAATCAATAATTTCAGGCGTCAGACCCGGGTAAACGCCCACCCAAAAAGTTGACTCCGTGATCACATCTGCATTTTTCAGGTTACCCACCACTCTCATTGGCATCCCTAAATATGCGGGTTGCCTGAGTAAATTTCCACCAAACAATTGGCGCGTGCCTATTCTGTGGCCCTCAATGTGCTGCACCAATTCAAAGCGGCTAAATGGAGCACCTTCTTTGACCGTAATAGGAAACCCAAACCAACTTGGCTCACTATTTTTTGTGGCCTTCGGCAAGAGTAAAACCTCTTCCAGCGGCTTTAAGCCTTTTTTCAATCGTTTCCAGTTTTCATTGCGCCGTTCAATAAAGGTAGGTAATTTCTCTAACTGGGCCACGCCAATGGCAGCTTGCATATCAGTCATCTTCAAGTTGTAACCAATATGCGAGTACACATATTTATGGTCGTATCCATAGGGCAGTTCACCCAATTGCCAGTCGAATCGGCGCCCACAGGTGTCGTCTTGTCCTGGCGGGCACCAACAGTCACGTCCCCAGTCACGAAGCGACTCAACGATTTTCTTCATTGATGCTTTCTTCACCATCACACAGCCGCCTTCACCCATGGTGATGTGATGAGCAGGATAAAAACTTGCCGTCGATAGGTCTCCGAAAGACCCAACAGCTTTCCCGTTAAATTTTGCACCGATTGCATCGCAGGTATCTTCAACTACAAATAAGTTGTGCTTCTCCGCAAGTTGCATCACACCCTCAAGATCAAAAGGGTTGCCGAGAGTATGTGCCATGACAATCGCTCTGGTTTTTGGTCCAATTGCTGCTTCAATTTTTTCAACTGATGCGTCGTATGTACCTAATTCAACATCAACAAAAACTGGCACTAATCTATTTTGCAAAATTGGGTTGACCGTCGTGGGAAAACCAGCGGCTGCAGTAATTACTTCATCGCCTTCTTTTAAGGCTCTCTTCCCCAAACGAGAAGATGTAAGAGCTGTTACTGCAAGCAGGTTCGCGGAGGATCCTGAGTTGCACAACATTGCATGCTTCATGCCCATTACTTTCGCGAATTTCTTTTCGAACTCTTCTGCATAGCGACCTGTGGTCAGCCAAAAATCAAGTGAAGAATCAACCAGCAACTCAAGTTCCTTGTTGTCAAACACCTTTCCCGATACGGGAATGGTTGAAATTCCACCCAAAAATGGCTTCACAGGAAATGCCTCGGCGTGGTATTCCTTCACTAGCCCAATAATTTCATCGCGAAGTTGCTCCGCACGTGTTTTCTCAATCATTTGAATTACTTTGCTCCTACAAAAAAACTGCGATACCAATCAAATGACTTCTTCAAGCCTTCTTCTAGTGTTACCGAAGCTCGCCAACCCAAAACATTGTGGGCTTTAGTGGAGTCGAGATATTGATCTTTAATTTCGCTTGATGCAGCATTGAGAATTAATGGTTCGGTGCCTGCCTTGCCGGCAGACTCACAAATCGCGTTGTAAATTTGCATCACGGTTAGAGGCGATTCATCACTAAAATTGAACCCTTGGCCATGGAATTCAACTTTATCGGTGCTTTCACCCAACAAAAGGTATGCCGACACAATGTCATCAACATGTAAATAGTCTCTGACAAAAGTTCCATCGCTGCGTAAAACAGGTTGCTCATTGCGCATCAAAGACCGAAAAGTTCCAGGGACAATGCGATTCCAATTGAGATCGCCTCCGCCATAGATATTTCCGCATCGCGCGATGGTTACCGGGGTGCCGTACGTTCTGGCATATGTCGTGGAAATGAGGTCTGTACAACTTTTTGATACCTCATATGGATGGTCGCCATTCATCGACATATCTTCGGTATAGGGCAGTATTGGTTGCGTTCCGTAAGCTTTATCGCTCGATGCAACCACAATTCGCTTCACTAGTGGGCTGAGAACTCGACAAGCATCGAGTAAGTTCCATGTACCTTGAATATTTGATTCAAATGTGTGTCTAGGAGCGCGGTCTGCTGCCCCAACAATTGGCTGAGCGCCTAGGTGGAAGATGGAGTCAATTTCATGGTTGTTGATAGCGCGTTCAATATCGTCATAACTCTCCAGACGACCATTCACCACACTTACCTTGTTGATAGTGCCACTCCGTACTAGTTCACTTTGTGGGTCTGTGTCGGCAATAAATGCGACCGTGTATGCGCCGCTCTCGGCTAGCCACCGGGTAAGCCAGGACCCGACCATGCCAGATGCACCGGTAACAAGAACCCTTTTGCCACTCCAATATGCAGCTGACCCTTGTAAAGCCACTATTTCCACACTTTCCAGGGGGCGTTTCCGCTGTCCCACATCTCGTTGAGCATTGTGAATTCCCGGTAGGTATCCATCGGCTGCCAGAACCCTTCATGCCGATACGCCATAAGTTGGCCTTCGGCAGCAAGCCTTTCGAGCGGTGCTTGTTCTAAAACACATTCTTCATCGAGGTAACTGAGGACTTCCGGTTCAAAAACGAAAAATCCTGCATTGACATAATCGTCAGTTTGTGGCTTCTCGCGAAATTGCTGAACCTGGCCGGTTTGGTTGAGGTCCATCACACCAAATCGCGACAATGGCCGAACAGTCGTCACTGTGGCCATTTTTCCATGTGACTCATGGAAAGCCAAAAGTGCTTTCAAGTCGACGTCGGCAAGCCCGTCACCGTAAGTGACCATAAATCGACCTTCTAAGTATTTGCCAACACGCTTCACTCGGCCGCCAGTCATGGTCGTGGCTCCAGTATCGGCAACAGTCACTTTCCAGTCGGTTTCATCGTGTTGCCCGTGCACTTCAATATGGCTCGATTTCCCAAGATGTGCGGTGAAATCATTCATCCGGGCGTCGTAATTGAGGAAATAGTCCTTAATGACATCACCTCTGTATCCAGTGCAAACAACGAATTCAGTCAATCCCTGAATAGCAAAAAGTTTCATCAGATGCCACAAGACCGGTTTGCCGCCCACTTCTACCATCGGCTTTGGCTTGTACTCGGTTTCCTCTCTCATTCGAGTGCCGAGTCCACCGGCTAGTAAAACAATCTTCATGTTGCAACACTAGCCAAATTGACGTGTCCAGACCCCCTGAAATGGGCCCATCTCCTATGAGACGAGCAACCCCACAAAGTATGAGGTTGGAAGATATCTAAGAAACGGGCCGGGCATACACCAGTGCACTGCACCCACTTAAGGTTTGCTTCCCGGCAGGCGCTGCGGTCTGTAAATCTTCTTCAACATTAGCTCTAGCACGCGGCAGAGAATATCGGAACAACACAAAGGTAATTCTTTTTCTAAAACGTGAATCTATTTTCCTCTTCCGGATTTAGCGGATCTAGATAGAGAAGTCCATTATTTATCTCAAAGTAGACCGGCTCCGCTTCAGGGGCTCTTCTGTCTCGAGGGTATGCAGACTTTGTCGAATAATGAGTAACGTAAGATTTGCGTGTCATTTCAGGTTGGACTGCTTGTGAACCACCATGCACTAAGCCAGCATGCCAAAAAAGTATGTCCCCTTTTTTGGGGCAAAATGTTTCTCGTTTCAGCCCTACTTCTAAACACTTTTGTTCTAAATATTTCGCAAAATCTAACTCATCGCGACTTGAATCTGGGGTAAGAAATAGTCCATTCCCCCAGTTGAATTTATTAACCATATGCGAACCTGGCATGTAGAAAAGAGGACCCGCATCTGGGTGAACATCCTCGAGCGCGATCCACGACGCCGCAAGATGACTCGGAATCCCAGACACCACATACGGAAAGTCTTGATGTGAGTGCTGTTCAGTACTGTGCACAAACGTAAGGCTTTGCATTGCTACAACCGTGTCTTTGAAAATGTGTCCCAAAAAGTCGGTTGCAACTCTGTGTAACGACATCATTTTCCCAGCCATAGAGAGATTATGAAGGTCCATAATTCGTAAATGTTTCACTGAAAATGCCTCATCCGGTAGTGACCGTGCATCACTGACGCCGAACCCTTCGATTCGCAGACGTACTCCGGAATCCGATCGTCCACTTAAAATGACATCAATGTTTTTGGTATACGCATCTATGACCGAATGTTCTATTGCACCTTCGAAAATCACGTAGCCAAAACGTAGCCAATGTAGAAGCTTTTCGCGTAAGTCAAAATTCAATTGACTTGTATTTGTTTGGTCTACGTAGGCGTCAATTTCAGCAATGTGACGATCAAGCCAGGGCAAGGTTTCCGATGAAAAATCTTGTCTTGAGCTCATACGACTTCCTGTTATCTACATAAATCTAACATTTCAGAATTTTTATTTATTTACTTCATACACCCACATGCTCGGAATACGAAGACACAACCTCTTAAAGTACCCTAACTCAGAAGCGAGCGCGTTCACAGGATGTTGCCGTTTGGTTACGGAACAAACTCAATGATGAGAATCACCCCTGTTGGCCATTTGGATTCTCGTTCCTTACCTCTCTTAAATTTTGAGAACTTTTGATGCAGCCCCATAGGAATACCTTGATCGCGATCAAATAATTGAAACTAAATTTTGGTGCCACGATCGACACTAGAGTGACGTGATGGAGCCAAGGTTGTTGAGGCAAAAACTAATTTTTGCTCCATTAATTTCATTGATTTCAGCTGCAGTTGGTGTATTTTTTTATCACTTGCCACTTTGGGATGGTCCAATGTATGGGGATGATTATCTCTTAGTGCAAGGAGCATTACAGCCCAATGGGAACAACGGATTTCTACAAGATATTTGGCTAGCTGGTGGTGGAAAATGGAGGCCTGCCAACACTCCAATTTTGCTATGGCTAGCTAAGAGGTGGGAATTCTCTTACTTGCCATATCAATTATTGAATCTGGTGTTGCTCGTCATCTGTGCTTCTATCGTTGGCTTTGCGGTCTACTACATCTCAAAGTCGCTAGTGGCTTGTGCTCTGGGCGCGTTCACTATTTCAGTCTCACATTTCACATGGCTCGCACAGATATCCGTCTACGGTGTTATGGAACTATCGGCAGCTATTTTCTTTATTCTGGCTTGTATAAGTGCGTTAAGAGTTTTCATGGCATCCGGTAAAGAATCTCCCAACATGACCTTGTGGACATTCACATCAGCCACATTGCTCTTACTCAGTACGTTCACCCATGAGAGATACCTCTTTGCCTCCATAGGTTTCTGGCTTGTTTTCTTGAATTACTCAAGGTCTTCTTCTACCAAGCGCGTGTTACCACATATTTTCATGATGATTCCCATAATCCACGTGTTCTTCAAGGGAATTATTCTTGGCCTAAATCCACTGGCTGGGGGTGGGGAATCGAGTCTCAAAGATGTGGGCGGATTGTGGATCTTCAAACATCTAGGTGACGCATTTCTAGGGTTGTTCGGCTACTACTCAGGGTCTGGAAAATATTATTCAGACTGGCCACTAGGAAGATTAGCGGAGCAATCCAACTTAGGTTTCGTCGGTCTTACAATCGCACTAATTCCAATTCTGTTATATCTATTTGCAAAACTTTTTCTCAGAAAACCATCTGATTTTAAAACTTCGGTAAAAATTTCTCATTCAGAATTATTTTTATTCTCAATATTATTTCTAACCCTACTACCCGCGGCGACGGTTATTCAGAGAATTGAATTTAGATGGTTATTTGTTCCTCAAATTTTACTACTCCTACTTTTCACCAGCCTCGTTACGCAAATGGTTCTTCCATCCCGTTATAAAACTCCCCTAGTGATATTTCTACCTGTCTGTTTCATCTTTCTATCTCTCTATTACCGCCACGAGAGTAAGGTGTTTACGTTGCTTCGTGATCAGCCCAGTGAATTGGTCCGAACTATTGAAAAGATCGCTCCCAAACAAGGGAGCTGGTTTCTCGAAATAATTCAACCCGACTCAGCCATGCCTACTAATTGGCAACTTGGTTATGGGGGAATTTTTTCTCAAATGACAAACCCGCCTTACCAAATTGTTTCAAAGTCTGAAGATTGTCGGGCAATAAACCACTTAATACCATGTATCTCAGTGACCATAGATGGAAGTAGCACTAAATTCAATATAAAAATTATTAATTAACTTTTTTCTCACTTCTCAATATCTGAATTACGAAACCAAATAAAATTATCGCAATGAGCCCGAAAAATAACTTTAGGTTAATGAGATCAATTCGTATCCCGGTACTCCCAAAGGACATCTCAAAATCTTTGATATCGCCACCGAAATTATGATTATCTGTGCCGCCAATTTGGACATTTGAAGTAGTTAATAGCATGTCATTCACTTGAACGACATAGCCGCCCCTAGCTTCACCGATCGCTATTGTTTCATCTGCCTTCGCTATCTTTATCGCTTCCAAACTCGTATCGATGAATATTGATAGCTTTAACCACTTGTTTAAATCATGTGGCCCAGAAATCAGCAGCAATTGATACGGCGATTTCTCTTTGTTCTTCGATTCAACACTGAGAAATACATTCCCCCATTTGTCAATTGAGACTCTAACGCCTCCATCTGGAGCAGATGAAGTAGCAAGCAGGTAAGAATAATCGCTCGGCCTCTGAGAGACACGGTATTGAAATTTTATTGAGACAGTCGTCGGTTGGCTTGTAAGTCCTGAAGGAGAAGATACCAGGATCGGTTGCTTCTTGACATCAGATGAATAACTACTCGGTCCAATTCTGGAAGACACTGGTGGCGGCCTCCACATGCCATCAGGAATGAACACGGCAATCACGATTGATAGCAAGGCTATAGTTGTCATGATATAAGAACTTTTGAAGTGAAGATTTTTTAATTGTTTTTTCATAGTGCTTAGTTTCTGAGATTTGAAAGTAGCTATTTTGATGGAAATTTCAAGCGAGCCTAAAGTAGCTATGTCGCAAAAAACTGCTGTTGATTACTTTAAGTCTATTTTCCTAGTGTGTTTGATTATTTCATTCGCAATTATTTACATTGCTTCTGAATACTTTCAAACTGCGCGACTCTCGCAGTTTATTTCGTTTCAGGCCTGGGATGGCCCAGGGCCGATGCCCGATATTTTGTATCCTGAACCTTTCGGAAATCATTACTTTGGTGACTTTTTGCTGACATTCAGAACCTCCCAGCAAGCATCCCCTTATTTTGCCGAGGGCTTCCTCCCCTTCTCCTACTTCCCAATTTCGGCCGTATTATTAGGCCCGTTTGTTCTCTTTAATTATTGGACAGCCTTTGTTCTATTTTTAACAACTTGCGTAACACTTTTGGTATTAACTTTTCGCTGGGGACTTGCGAAACTTACTAAAAAAAATCAGTTGTCGATCATCTCGTTGTTTCTGATATCTGGCCCGATGGTCAGCATGATAGATCGAGCAAATGTTTCCCTAATTCTCACTCTAATCTGCCTCTTTGCCGTGCTTAATTTGCATCGGGGGAACCTTTACGTTTCGGCCATCGCTTTCGGCTTATCCGCTGCTATGAAGGGCTACCCGCTACTTTTCTTACTGATTTTTGTGCGTAGAAGAGAATGGAAACCATTGGCATTGGGAGTCTCAACTTTCATTATGTCTACATTGCTGCCAATGGTTTTTTATGAAAGAGGATTTTTTGCCAATTTAAGAGAATTAATCAACCAGTTTCAAGGTGCGAGCACTCCTGTACATGCAATAAATATCCGTGCATACAACCATAGTCTTCTATCATTCCTTGATACATGCAGGACTTCGCTGCCGAATGCGTTTGCAAATTTATTTGAATTTTTAATCAATAATTACTCATTATTTGGTGTTTTTATTGCAGTACTATTGTTATCACACGCAACCAGTAAGCATGCGTCAGATTTTGAGTCTTTGCTGCTCATTACAGTCTCGATGGTTGCTATTCCTCAAACAGTCGGATACTACGTTTTGCTTCTGTATTTTGTCCCACTAGTTTTTTGTTGGTCGGAAGAACTGCAGCTCAATTTATGCCTCAAGTTAATAATGGCCGCATTAGCGATAGTGATGGTTCCAAAGGGCATTCCACTTTGGTTCCCATTTGGATTTTGGAGTCCGGCTGCTGCAACCTATACCTCGTTTTTAAATCCCTTATGTGCACTTTTCATATCTGCTATTTGTGTCTACTCGATAAATAGACGACGATATTTTAGTTCGAAAAAGTCTTTTTTTATTGAGGCGAATACCCAAAAGGATTAGCCACATACCACTCATATGAGCTTCTGACAATGTCCTGAAGATTTAACTGTGATTGCCAGTTCAGTTTTTCTTTTGCAAATGTTGGATCAGCAAATATGGCCGGAGGGTCTCCGGGTCGTCGTCCGGTTTCTATCATTGGAACTGTTTGCCCACTAATTTTCTCGGCCATTTCAACTACTTCGCGCACTGAATGGCCGTTACCCGTCCCTACGTTAACGACTAACGATCCCAACCCTGAGTCAAGATAATCGAGTGCTTTGACATGCGCGCATGCAAGATCCTCAACGTGTATGTAATCCCGTACGCATGTCCCATCTGGAGTTGGGTAATCAGTACCAAAGAGTTTTAATGTTTCATTTTTAGTTATCATTGCGCGCATTAGCCTTGGAATCAGATTGTGTGTCGCTGACCAATCTTCACCTATCGTGCAATCCATACTTGCGCCAGCAGCATTGAAATATCGAAGACAGACACTCTCAAGTCCCAACGGTCTGCAAAAATAGAGAAATTCTTCCATCACTGCTTTTGTGGCAGCGTAAACACTTTCAGGATTTCTCGGCGTTTTCTCTGTCATTGGCATCGTCTCGGGCGTCCCATAAACAGATGCTGATGATGAAAAAACTAATTTGCTCACGCCCGACTTAATCAGTGCTCGCGTGAACTTGACAGTCCCGTTCACATTCCACTCATAATATCGATGTGGTTGTTCCATGGATTCACCCACAGACTTTAGTGCAGCGAAATGAATAGCTTTTGTTACTTTGAATGTGCCACATACGTCTTCAACTAGTGCTTCATCTGATACATCGCCTTCAACAAAATTATTGGATCCAATTGATGCTCTAAAACCGTTGTACAAATTGTCTAGTACAACAACATCTTGATTTAGTTCATTCAGTAGTTTCACTACATGTGAGCCTATGTATCCAGCGCCACCGCTTACCAATATTGTCATTCTGGCTTCTCCGTATCAACTACTGTTTGTATTACAAGATCTATCTCTTCTTCTGTCATTCCTGGAAATATTGGCAGTGAGAAAAAACTACTCGCTAATCGTTCGGCAACTGGAAAACTTCCGACATTATGACCAAGATTTTTATATGCCGCTTGTAGGTGTACTGGTATCGGATAATGAACGCCGCTTCCAATTTTTCTTAAAGCGAAGTTCTTTGTAAGCATCTCTCTGTTCTGAGACAGGATTGCAAATACATGAAAAACGTGCTCGAAACCTTTTGGCACTGAAGGACATTGAATACCATGCTCGGTAAGCCCATCGGTGTACTTCCTGGCTATTGCCATTCTTTCTGCAGTCCATTTCTTCATGTGGGGTAACTTCACATTAAGAAATCCTCCTTGTATTCCCTCCATACGGTAATTAAACGCAACCTCCGTGTGTACATAACGAGCTGGCGACCCCCAGTTTCTCATTAGTCGAACTCGGTCTGATATTTCTTCGCTATTAGTTACAACGGCACCCGCTTCACCTAGAGCGCCAAGATTTTTTCCGGGGTAAAAGCTGTAGCCACTTGCATCGCCAAAACCGCTTGAAACGATGCCGTCAATGGACGCTCCATGTGATTGCGCTGAGTCCTCAACTACTTTTAGATTATGTGCTTTTGCAATTTGCATAATCTTTGGCATATCAGCCATCAGACCATGAAGATGTACCGGCATGATTGCTTTCGTGCGAGGAGTTATTGCAGATTCTATTTTATCTGGGTCAATATTCCACGTTAGAGGGTCTACATCTACGAATACCGGAATCGCACCTAAGTAGCTGATTGCTGCTGACGTAGCAATAAAAGTCATCGGGGTCGTAATTACTTCATCTCCTGCTGAAATACCACATGCTTCCAAAGCAAGATGAAGTGCAGAAGTACCTGAATTAGTTCCAATACAAAATTTTGATTGACAAAAATCGGCAAACTCTGTTTCAAATTCGTTGACCGTCGACCCGAGAACGTATTCGCTACTGTCGATTACTCTGTCAAGTACATTATGAAAAGAGCTTCTCAAGGGGTCATGGCTTCTGCGGAGATCAAAAAACTCAATCATGTTTTCTCACTTTATTAAGACGTCATTAAAACGTTTTTGAAATTTAAAAAATAATTTCAATAACTCTACTATCTGACTCCATTGATTCTTGAGCTGCTTGCAACGTGGCAATAATCTCGATTGCAGCTTGACCAGAAGAAATTGGTTGGCTTTTTGCCGAAATTGACTCATAGAAATGAATTAGTTCGGTTCTCAATGCTTCTGAGTTCTCTAACTTGGGAATTGAAATGTCTCCCAGCCTGTACTGGAGCAACGCTGAGTCGTTCTGTTCTACTCCTGCGTCATATATTCGTAATCTTTCATCAGGCATCATGTCATCGAATAAGATTGTTTTTCTTGTGCCACTAATGGTAGTACGACGGATCTTCATTGGAGATAACCAACTGACATTGATATGAGCGAAGAACATATCGTCATAATAAAGTGTTAAAAATGAAGCAGCCTCATATTTAGCTCTCTGATGTAGCCCACCAGCCGCACTAACTCTGTTTGGTACACGACCAGTAATACGTTGCAGTATTGCAAGGTCATGAACAGCTAAATCCCAAAGCACACTTACATCAGGTTGGAATAATCCTAAATTCACACGGGTTGAATCAAAGTAAACTAAATCGCCAAGTTCTCCGCCCAAAACCATTTCTCTCATCACCTCAACAGCCGGAGAATACACATAAGTGTGATCCACAAGAAGAATTAAATCCCGCGAATTTGCTAAATCAGTTAGTTCGCGAGCCTCATCTAAATTCGTAGTTAATGGTTTTTCAACAATTACATGTAAACCTGCCATCAATGCAGCCTTTGCAAGCTGAAAATGTGTATGGCTTGGAGTAGCAACAATTACCGCATCACATGCAACAGACCGCAATGCGTCTTCTAAAGAATTAAAGATACTCGCCTCAGGATGCTTCTCTGCTGCCACCATTTTTCGGCTATCGGAAAAATCTACGATCGCAGCCAATTCAAAATTCTTTAATTGAGAAATATTTCGTGCCATATGCGGACCCCAATATCCATATCCCAATACAACCACTTTTAGTATTTTTTTAGGATTGTCTAACTCAGACATCGTGAAGTTTTCACTTTCTATTCTTCAGTAGAGCACTCTCTCGAATAATGAAAGTAGGCCTATTTTGCGACTGTTCATAAATTCTAATGACAAATCCGCTTAGTACTAACAAATAGGAACTCGCCAGACCACCTAGGACAATGATCTTGAAATTATTGGAAAAATTCATTTGTTCACTGATGCAAAGGAACGTAATTGTGCTTAAAGATATAAAAAGTGTTACGCGAGTAAAAAAGTGATGAGAAAACGAATAAATACTGTCAAAGAAAAGCCCTAGTTTTTTTCTGAACGACCATGTCGACTTTCCTTCTGTACGACTAGTCCGTGTGAATGATACGAATTTACGTCTAAACCCTAACCAAAGTATTTGTGATGTGATGTTTGTATTCTGTTCTTCAAGATTGACAAGTGCTTTGCGTGCAGTGCGATTACAACCATAAACATCAAATCCGCCTCTTGGGCTGTCTTTAAATATAAAAAGTCTGTTTATTGTCCAATAAATCTTTGCGAAAATAACAGAGAGATACGGATCATCTCTTGATGAACGTTGGCCTAGTACAAAATCAATTGACCCCTCCAATAGTTCTTCGGCGAAATTTACAAATAATGCTCGTGGTTCCTGTAGGTCAGATCCGAATGCGATAGTAAAGCACTCTTGCTGTTCACTCATTCCTGCACGCAAGGCGGGGCCTACTCCAAAATTTCTAGACAGGACAACGAGACGGACAGAGGTGTCTATCTTGTCAATCGCTTCTCGAACCTTGGCTTCAGATAGATCGCAACCATCTATAACAATTGTGAGGTTTACTCCACCCCTTATTTCTTGATCTAATTTATTGACAAAATCAAAAAGCAATTCAACGTGATTCCAACTACGGAACATGGGAACAAGCAATCCAACATGAGACCCAGACTCAACATTCAGGCTACATACGGGACAAAGAGCTTCATTAGACATCCATGGCCCTCTTTGCAACAAATCCCAAATTAGCGCAGAGTTCTGTCGGCATTTCATCTGACATCTTTAACAAACCAAGTAACACTCTCTCATCTAGATGCAGCATCTGATGATTTGCTAACAGCTTTGCAAAAAATCCTCGATGATTTGTCATAACAAAACCTGCTTTAACGAGATCATTATTCAACATAGTTAGATCGTAAACTCGCTGATGACCCACTAGATAATCTCTCTCGCTCAGATCATCAAGCTGTTTGCTTAACCCCATCGCAACACCTAGCCTCCGGTGGAGTGACTCAGCATTCGGCACCAACCCAATTAAAACTCCTCCTGGTCGCAGTAACTGACTCAGGTCAGTTAATAACTCAACAGGTCGGTCGACATGTTCTAAAATATGCGAGGCCATAATCACATCAAAATTTCTTACTGCACCGAAATCCTCAAATAAGCAACAATGAATATCTACAGTCAATCCAAGTTCTGTGCTACGCAAAGTAGCTTTTTTCGCAAGTTCTTCAGAACCTTCTACAAGCGTCAAAGAACAGTTGCGAGCGATCGATTCAAAATTAACACCATCCCCGTATCCCAAGTCAAGTACTTTTCTACCCGCACTCTTGATGTTTTCTAACAGCCAGTTAACTTCGTACTCTTGGCAAATGCGCTCTATATGCATATCAGGAAGATTTTGAAGATGGTAACTAGTCGCAATGTTGTCTAAATTTTCACTCATTTAATGGTCTCCCTAATAATGACTTGAGAAGTACTTAACCCAAGACAGACCTGATTATTGAACGATCCAGTTGTCTCATTATTTATAAAAAACGAAGCATTGCCGTTTAAATACTTTTTGATTTTTGCATATCGATTTCGGAGCAAAGCACTTATCTGTGGTGTATGAGAATAAATCTTTGCCTTCAGAACGACTGGATCATTTAATCTTCCTATGCCAATAGAACTTGAACACTCATTCGCGCGCGCAAGGATTAAGACATCGGATTCATTTTCTTCAATCTTTCCAACTTCAATTACAGATACACCGAGGTCTTGCCCTCTAACAGTTGCTCGGTACCAGTTGGAAGAGGTATCCAAATTATGAACTACAAGTTCGAGATTGGAGTCAATTTGAGCCAATACAAACGCGACCAAAGTCCCAGGAATATCTAAAATTTCTACAGATAGCTCTCTCTCATCAGTAAATACCAAAGTATCTGCTGAATTTCTTTGAATACGATCTGCCACCAAAGATGAATATTGTTCGTTAGAGATTGGCTGAGGATTGTAATCCGAAGACTGATTCATTTCATGAATAAGATTTTCTATTAGTTGAGATACGGAATTGTTATCAGGCACAAAAAAGTCAAGTACGGGGATTCCAGAATCTCCAGTTTTTAAATAATTTAGAACTGTTTCAGGATAGTAAAGCGGGGCCCACAAAAGTCTATGCGAATGTGCAGCTGCTTCGGGTCCGTTTACTCCAGCTAGTAGTTCTAAATTATTAAGAAAATAGTTAGAGAACAACTGGCCATAAATTTCATAGTAAACGTCTCGAAGACAGTTCTCTCGAAAATAAGACGACCTGGCCTTATCGCGTGGATGGTGTTTTGACTCATGAATGCGAGTAGATATTTCGTCGATGATTGCCTGTTTTTCTGCAACTTGCAGTAGGTCAAGAAATGCCAAATCATCGGCGATTATTGCATCACCTGTTAATTTATTTTTAAAATGAGAAAAAACAGCAATAGGATTTAGCGAGATATCCCTTGAAGTAAGCCAGCGAAATACAGCTTGATTAAATTGATTTACTTCTTGCCCAAATTGCCCCTGGTATTCGACGATGTCTGTCTCCACTAAATCAAAACGAGGCTCCAACAAAACCATTCCTAGATCAATTCTTTTGTCCTGATAAAGTATTCCTGCAAAGTGTCCCCCCATTCGCAAATTTTCATTTGAAATGTGTCGAACTGGAATGCCGTGACGAACGAGCTCACCACAACACACGATCGCCGCTAGATTGTTTCCAGCGACTTCAATCATTTTTGCGCCTTGCAATTGCAATAATTTCAGAACCCGTTGGCTCTAGGTATTCTGAGAGATCATATAACCGTTCAAGAAAAGCATCGTCTATCAATTCCGAGTTCAATAGGTGTTGCATTTGCGGGTGGCTCGTTAACTTTGGAAAGAAAGTTCTTAGATCTTCAACTGCAAAACCACAATTCTCAAGAAAAACTGTTAACGAATCAGGGCTATATACCGGTTGTTTTTGTTGCATTTTTCTTTGAGTATCCGATTGCTCCTCAAGGCTAGAAATAATCTTCTTGCGCTCGCCAACAAATCGATGTATCGACCATGCATTAGGCACGACAAGAACAATCGCGCCCTTCGATTGAAGGAACCTTGACGAAGTTTCTATTAATAGCTTTGCATCGGAAACTTCGTGGAGGATGCTGCTGAGTAGTACAACCTCGGCTGGTTCAGTCATGCCCACCTGGACATCTTCGAATATGGAGTTAATCACCTTGATTTTCGGCAGATGGCTTGCGAGATCTTGGCCGGCAGTAAGGCTCATAATTGGCTCTACGATTGTCCCAACAACTGACGAGTCGAGATGGTTGAATATTGAATCTTGTCCGCATCCAACTTCGATCAGGCTTTTCGGTTGCAGTGCATGCAGTGCTCTTAGGACAGCTTTTCGACGATATATTTCTGCATTTCTTTCAAAAGGTAGAAGGTAATATTCATTCAAATAAGACTTTAGATCCCGGTCTTTATTCATTTGGAAAGCCTAACGTATAGATAATGCATGACTACACCCCTTTGTTTTGGCGAGATAACTATGCGAAAGTTCAAAGCCGCGATTCATTTCTGGCCGGAATTGACTCACTTAATGACTTTCGCATCAATCTAGATTTTTCACAATACAGAACTTGGATGGTGATCAATCAAAATCCCGATGGCCTAAGGTCTCCATGTAGGGCCACTTTTGGAGGAGCTTTCAGTCGGGAAATAAGTTTCCTTGCATCGGACCTAGAGAAAATAATCATTGGGCTTAAGGAAAATTTTGCAGGGAAACGGTTAGAAATACTTTTACCACCTGAGCATCTCAGTGAATTTGATCCAAAAACTCAATTACGGATATTGAGCGAGTTGGGAGCAACCGTTGATTTCGTAGAAAGGTCAAATTATTTGCCTTTGGCCGAGTGGGATCACTCTAATTTGAGTAAGGGGAACAGGAAAAAACTCCGGCAATGGATTGAATCCAGTGGAACCATAGAAAAAGTAGATGTCAATCACATTACGGAAGTTTACGAGATAATTAGGCTCAACCGTTTGGCTCTGGGAGTAGAACCCTCCATTCGTCTTGAAGGTCTACAGTCTTTATTTTCAAATTTCCCAGCAGAGTACAGCCTGTATCTCGGTCAGGTCAACAATGAGAATGCTGTCGCAGCCGTTGTAGTCCAAAGTTCGTTACATCAAGATTACGTATTCTTCTGGGCTGATACATCCATGTTCAGACATCTAAGTCCAGTTGTAGCAATGTGTGATTTTCTTGTGGAATCAGCACGAGAAAGGGGTATGAGCTTTCTTGATTTAGGAGCCGCGCAAATTGATGGCGAGGACATTCCCGGCCTTGTACGCTTCAAGGCCAACTTAGGTGCGGTACCTTCATCGAAATATCAAATAAGTATTAGGTTGTGATTTTTTTGATATTTAAGGTCAAAATTACTGGTGAGAAGACATGGATATTTTTTGAAGCGAACGGCCGCCCACCTGAAATTGATGATCCACGGGTTATTTGGTTTGTCGGTAATGTGGAAGACCAACTCCCAACAGTAAAAATCGAATCTGGTCCAAAACTCATTATTTTTGATTTAGATGTCTATGAGCCAACAGTTTTTGCCTGGAGGTTTTTGTGTCCATACCTGCACTCTGGAGATCTTGTTTATTTCGATGAAGCATACGATTTTGATGAGCGTCGTGTTATCACTGAAAATGTTCAAAAGCATTTCGAATTAGAAACTATTGGCTTCACTCATACTGCGATTGCATTTAAACTCGGGAGAAGAATAGCGATAAATGCTGATGATGCCTGTAATAACCTTGAGCTGCCAATTTGTTGATTTCTGTGTTTGATATGTAAATAATCGCGCTCGGAAACACCCATTGCATGAATAAACTCCCCTTATGCCCAACAGCCCAGAGGAAATGCGTCTGCGCGATGTTGCCATTGGGTTACGGGCTGAACTTGTTGAGGCCAACCACCAGCGGGAGAAAACTGAGCTCCTGAATGCACACCTCCGCAACGAGATTCAAGATCTCAACGATCGTCTTCGTATGGCTGAAAATGCTCTGAGAGCATCGCAACAACTTGCGGAGAAAGTTCTTCATGACATTTCCCTGCGAGATGCTGAAATTACCGCCATTCGCAGGTCGCGTACATGGCGTATTGGTTCGTTGGTACTAGCCCCTGTGCGTTGGGTGAAGCGCGGCAAAAGTTGACAACCTCTCAACCTCCTACCGTCAGCGTGGTTATTCCCACATGCGGCACTTCAATGCTTGTGGGTGGCATACCTCAAATTCTCGTCATTGAACTTTTGAAGAGTTTTAGTGATGAGGTGAATGCACTCCACGAAATCGTTGTGGTTGTTGATGCTCACACTCCGCAAGAAGTAACTGATGCGCTTGCCGAACTGCCCAAAGTAGTGCTCGAGAGTTTCAATGAACCCTTTAACTTCTCAAAGAAATGCAATGCAGGTGCACGGCGAGCTACCGGCGACATCATTCTGTTTCTGAACGACGACATGTTGGCGAAGAGCACAGGTTGGGTTGCTGAAATACAGCAGCAATTCAACAACCCTTCAGTTGGTGGCGTGGGAGGCTTGCTGCTCACCCCGGAAGGCTTGGTTCAGTGTGCAGGCCATGCCAATGCCCCTCGCCCACATATATATGGTGGGGGGAAAGACCCGAAAGACCCAGCTTTTCAGGAGCAACTGATGGCTACCCGTGAAGTGGGCGGGCTATCGGGTGCATGTTTCGCAGTGCGCCGTGTCGACTACATAGAAGTAGGTGGCATGTGCGAGGAACTGCCAAGTAGTTACAACGATGTTGACCTGGGTTTTAAGTTGAAAGAACTCGGCAAAAAGCTGACGTACGTTCCAAGTATTCAATTTGTGCACTACGAGTCGATTTCACGCGACCCGGCGGTGGGCGAAGAAGAAACTGCCCTCATTTGGCGGCGTTGGGGTCGGTACTTTGAGCACGACCCTTTTGCGCCATTCCTTCCCCAATAATTCGTTACCTCTTGACGGACAGCG
Source organism: Bifidobacterium breve (assembly GCA_945886445.1). Taxonomy (GTDB): domain Bacteria; phylum Actinomycetota; class Acidimicrobiia; order Acidimicrobiales; family Ilumatobacteraceae; genus F1-20-MAGs119. The sequence goes on from CAMCZG010000007.1 coordinate 29,590, forward strand.
AAATTGTTCGACTCTTCTTTACACCGGCCTTACTCTTCGTTGTCACAACTACGTTACAAGTACCCAACTTGATGCTTTTGAGCACAACACCAGTGACGTAACACACCTTGCTTGATGCAGGGATAACTCGTATTGACACCGTTGCACCCTTCGCAACGGAGATTCCTGCGTTCTTTGCCAAAGAAGTTGCTGAAATTAACTTTCGAGTGGAAAGGGTAAAAGCCGCTTTCGGCAACGTGCTGGTTGCGCTCGAGGTATTAGGAACAGCGCTCAATGTTTTTGGTTTAAAAATAATTGTGGGGTTCGGCGAGGAGTAGTGCTGTACACCCAAGTTAATGAGAAGCCCATTGTCGCGTGGAGTGATCGTTGGAGAAACAACCTGACCATCTTCGGCCGTCACGTTGTATGAAGTTGAGTCAAACTCTGACAGTGATGAGTACCCGAGTGCTGTGAAATAGGCAGCAGGCATAAAAACTTGAATACGAGCAGGCATTACTTCCAGTGGGTCTTGTCCATTTTGCGGAAGATAGTGAAAGTTTTGAGCAGTAAAGCTCAACTTATTTGGCACGGTCGCTGGGGCAACCGAGGAGGGGAACAGTGCCGAAGAATACGACCACGAGAAGCTGTTGGCATTTGCTTCTGCCCATGCTCCTTCAAATGGGTAATAACCGCACCCAGCTGCCGATTTTGATGGGTCAAGAAGATGATCACGTGGCCATATCTGCACGTGTATCGATTCAGTGAACCGTGTAGCTGCTGCAGTCAGAAGCCACTCCGCGTAATTGTTTTGTCCGGGACGAATTCCATCTGGCGCATCTCCAGAATACGACTTTTCAATTTCAGAAGAGAACGTATATGTGAATGTGCCATCGCCATCATCGGTTGTTATTGCACTCGTCGTGCCATGCCCGATAGTGAACGCCGTGCGAAAGTTGCCTGTCGAAATTTTTACCCTCACATTCCAGCCCGATCTACCCGGCCATGTGATGTCGATTTCAAGCGCTGGTACGACCATTTGTGATGCAGACCATGTTGATTTCTGACGGCAGGGGCCATCTGTTGCAGATTCATATCGGTTGCCATCACATGTGTTTTGAGAACCATTGGGTGTGCAACGAACTACAACCATCAGCTCCGCCGGCATGGTTGTACTACTGGTATAAACCGTCTCTGCCTTTGCGGGACTGGTTGTGGTAACCGATTGAATGCAGCCATTAATGACCGAATCAGTGCACCAACGCCACCCGCCTGGTGACGGTACGTTGTCTGCCGCTGCTTGAGTTGAGTGCGGCAATGCAAGGGTGAAACCTGCAAGGCATACAGCTAGACAAAATCTCAGAGATCGACTCATAGAGAGGTTCTATCACCAAAAAGTAGTCGGCTAGACGTGCTGCTTTGCCGGTTCATTTCCCCTAACATCACTCACTAATGGAAGCTGCATTTAGTACTGAGCGCATGCGCTGGGCGGCCTATGCCTCGATTGGTGCAGGAGTTGTTCATGGCACTGCTATGGGTATGCATGCAGAGCATGCAACCTTGGCGAAAATCTTTATGGCTTTCACGCTGTTGCAAGTGGGTTGGGGCATCTGGGTTTTAAGTAACCAGAAACTCTGGGTAGTGGTGAGTGGTTGTGTAGTTAATGCTGCGGCGGTTGCGGGTTGGGTTATTACTCGCACGGTGGGTATTTCTTCCATTGGTGGTTTGGAGACAACGGAAAAACCCCAACCGGCCGACACGTTGTGTGCGGTGCTTGCTGCGTTTTCAGTGGGTGCTGTGTTCATTGCCTGGAAGCAGCGAAACACCGCGGTGAAGAGGCTCCGCCACTTCGATGCGGCGGCATTAATGAGCGTGGTGACGTTTGTTGCATTGCTGTCTGTTGCAGGAACAGTTCACGAACATGGTGGCTTTGTGCAGCCAATAGATTCACAATTAGCCATCGCTGCCGACGGGGTCATAGTTTCTCCCACCACTATTGTGCGCGCACTCGACTCCACCACTGAAGTGCCGAACACAAATGTGAGCTCCACTGAGGTGAGTGCTGCAACCACGAGTTCCTCGGTGCAAACAAGCTCATCGGTAGCGGCGGCGAAGAAGCCGGCAACAAAGAACACCCAGCCGGCGACTACTTCAACACAAGCGGTTACCCCAACTACAACTCATCCACACACGCTGACCGCGGCTCAAGCTGCTGCGGCGGCTTCGGGTTGGCCGCGTGCGTTTGACCCAGCAGCACCTATTGACTTCAGTGGTATTGGTGGTGTGACAGCTGAACAAGCTGCACGCGCAACTGCACTGATTCAAGCAACGGCACGCGATTTGCCGAAGTATGCACAAGTGTCTGCTGCGGTTGCCGATGGCTACACATCAATTGGCGATGGTGGTACTGGCTTTGAGCACTACGTGAAATGGACACTGCTGAACGATGGCCGCGTGCTCGACACAACGGCACCAGAGTCGTTGGTGTATTCGGTTCGTGGTGGAGTGAAAACCCTGGTGTCGGCAATGTATATGGCCGATAAGGGCACCCCTATTAACGACAAAACATTGGTCGACTATGCCGGCGGGTTAATGCAGTGGCATGTGCATACCAACTTGTGTTGGCTAACCATAAATGGCGCAATGCGAGTGGTGGGTGTAACCGACGCTCAAGGTGCTTGCCGCTTTGGCTTTGTAGAGACCGACGGTTCACCCATGGTGCATGTGTGGATTACTCCACATGAATGCGGGCCATTTGCTGCTCTGGAAGGTGTTGCGGCCGGCGTTGCCGATGCGAGCGACGCCGAACGCGTTGACCTGTGCAACAAGATGCAATAAGGGGGGTTATGAGTGCGCGAGGGGGGACTTGAACCCCCACGTCCTTACGAACACTGGCACCTGAAGCCAGCGCGTCTGCCATTTCGCCACTCGCGCGAGTAGAGACCTCATACTTTAGCCCCGTTGGGCCATATCGCTCCTTCTACACTCGGGGTATGCCCCTTTCGCAAGAAGACATGAAAAAAGTGCGGGCGTATGCGCGTGAACAAGCAGCCGAGGCAGCAGACCTGCGCTTGAAGGTGAAATTTTTGGAGCGTGAGCACAAGATCATGCACCGCCGACTGGAACGGGTGTACCGCAGCTACACCTGGCGGGTGGGGCGCGTGGTGCTCTTTCCTATACACATAGCGCAGTGGGCAATGGCGAAGTTGCGCCGGCGGGGCATGTAAGGCGTGGGCCCTCTCATTTCGGTGGTCACACCGGTGTACAACCCGAAGCAGCGTGACCTTGAGGAATGCATTGCCTCGGTGTTGGCACAGACCTATAGCAACTGGGAACTCTTGTTGGTCGACGACAAGTCGCCCGATGCAAATGCCCGCAAAGTAATGGAACGTGCGGCTGCCATTGACGACCGTATTCGTGTTGCATACCGCGCAGAAAATGGTGGCATTGTTGCGGCGTCGAATGACGGGTTGGCCATGGCCACGGGTGAGTTTGTTGCGTTGCTCGACAACGACGATGTGTTGGAGCCCGATGCACTGGCTGAAGTGGTAGCGAAATTTGAGAGTGACCCACTCATTGACTACGTGTACACGGATGAAACGTTGATGACCGCTAACGGGAAAATTATTGAGCGGTTCTTTAAACCCGATTGGTCGCCAGAACGTTTTCGCAGCCAAATGTATGTGTGCCACTTATCGGTCATTCGCCGTTCGCTGATGGAAGAGGTCGGTGGCTTTCGCAAAGGGTACGACGGCTCGCAAGACTACGACCTCATCTTGCGTGTCACGGAAAAAGCACGCAAGGTAGGCCATGTGCGCAAGTTGTTGTATCACTGGCGCATGGCAAAGAGTTCAGTAGCAAATAATGCAGGTGCAAAGCCCTATGCATACGACGCTGGGCAGCGTGCTATTCAAAGCCATTGTGAACGTGTAGGTATTCGCGCCGAGGTGCAACGTTTAGAGATTTACCACGGCAACTACCACGTGATGCGCGAGCTGCGTGGTGCCCCAACGGTGAGTGTGCTGATGCCACATGTTGGTGCGGTAGGAAATGTGTACGGGTTAGAGCGTGAACACTTTGCCGAGAGTGTGGAAAGTTTGCGCGATGCTTCTACGTATGCCCATATTGAATATGTGGAGTCACCGCTTGATACGCGGTCGCGTGCGGTGGTGTTGAATGTGTTGGCACGCAAGGCAACAGGTGAGTATTTGTTTTTCGCTTCGGAAGCATTGGAAGTAGATACACCCGAGTGGTGCGAAGATTTGTTGCGTGTTGCACAAGAGCCCGATGTGGGTGTGGTGACCGCAATGGCATATTCGGGAGTGGAGCGCCTGTTGCATATGGGTTTTATTTTGAAGCCGATGTATTTAGAAAAATCACATATCAACTTGCCTAAGTATTTACGTGGGCAACGTGCACTATTAGAAACCCTGCACGAGGTATCTGCGGTCGATGCAACATGTGCCATGGTGCGCCGTGAATTGTTCAATGAAGTGGGTGGGTTCAATGAATCGCTTTCCGCCCCATGGGACATGGTTGATTTGAGCTTGCGTTTGCGGGAAAAAGGCCTGCGCAATGTGGTGAACCCGCGTGCAGCGTTTTATGAATACAGCGAAACTGAAGATGCCGTCGAAGAGTTTCGGTTACGCGTACCTCGGGCATTTCGCGACAAATGGGCTGCCGTGTTTAGTGACGACCCATACCGTGCGCCTGCGCCACGAAGGTGGCACCCCGATACTGAGCGGCCGTTTTGGCGAGCACAACGCTTGCGCGACTACGCGAAATAGTTATACCAACGGCGTTTGGATAATCATCCACAGGCTCATTGCGGAAAATGCCAAAGTGCCTAGTGCAAAAACTTTTTGTGCTGTTGCACGTTGAATGCCAGCACACAAGATGAGTACGAGTACGGGCACCATGGGAAGCGCATAACGACCCGACACACTGGGGTTGATGTTGTAGGTACGCCAAATACCAATTCCTATAGCAATGCCACCGGCGTAGAGACCGACAAGAACCAGTGGACCAATTGCCGACCACCATTTGCGCGACGCGACAAATGCACCTGCAGCGCAACCAGCAACAAGTGTGTAACGGGATATTTGGTGCATGATGTCGAACACACTCTTGTTCCAGAATTGAAATGGCTGATATGAATCGGTGAAAGGCGCAAAGAAAGTCATGGCCTGATTCAAGATGGTAGTGAATTGGAAATTTGGTGCCCGCATCACGTCGAAGGTGGGCAATGATGCTGGTGGGATGGTTGCAGTTGCCTTGAAGTACACCACCCATGCCAGCGTCACCACAACTGAACTCACAAGTAGTGCGGTTCCAGTGCGTGCATAGGTTTTTCCTGAGGTCGAGTTCCACCAGTTGCGCAATGAGGTCACCGATCGCACAGCAGCAAATCCACCGCTTTGTTGGAGCGACACCAATATGAGTGCGCCACCAATGATGGATGTGGGGAGAACACATGAGATTTTTGATAGCGCTGCTGCCAAGCCAATTGCTATTGCGTATTTGACATAACTGCGTTGGTTCACATGTGCGAGAGCAGCGAGGTAACACACCAAGGCGCCAAAGAAAATACCCGTGGCATCGTTCGTCACAATGGCCGAGTAGTACACCACGGTGGGTGCCAAGCCCACCAGCAAGAGACCAGCTGCTGTAGTGAGTCGCGAAATGCCGAGAAGCACCGCCGTTTTCCACATGAGGAGTAAGCCAGCAATGAGCCACAACAGGCCAACGATGCGAATGCTTCCTAAAATGCCGCGTGTAATGACCTTGTCTATTGCTTTTGCAATGGGTGCTGTGACGGCGTAGTAGAGCGGCGGCTGTTGGGCTTCGTATTGCCACGCGCCGCCTGGCCATTGGTCATAGGGAAACTCTTTTGCATCACAGGCGGGAGTAACAATGCCTTCTAGGGCAGTGCCGCGGCATGCTATTTCACGCAGTGAAGATGTCAACATGTGGTCACCAAAGACAGGGATGCCATGGGAGTAGAGACGCTCGACGTAGTCGAAGTGGGCGCCTTCGTCGATGGGTGAAAACTGCGAATGACGCTGAATGACATTTCCCACTACTGCTGTCGGTAAAACGACACAGAAAAGTAATGGGAGCCACCACTTTTTGAAAAAAGAAGTGAGGTTACCGGCGCTGAGCATTGAACGAGCCTAGACAGATTGGTGGGCTCGCATTGCCCACACTGCGTGCCACCCTGCAAGTAGCCTGAATTCACAGGAAGTCGGTATGCAATTGCAATCTTTCGAGCAGGGTGTAGAGCGTATGGTCGGTGGCGTGTTTCAACGTGCATTTAAAAGTTCAGTTCGCCCCATTCACATTGGGCGCAAGCTCATTCGCGCCATCGATGCCGAACGCACTGTCGACGCTGCTGGCAAGGCCGTGGCACCCAACGTATTTGTGGTGCATTTAAACGAAAAAGACCGAGCTGCTTTTGGCGATTTAGAAAAGCCATTGGTTGCCGAGCTGGTGGGCGCTGCCGAGGAATACGCGAAAAGCGAGAACTACCTGTTGCTCGGTGAGGTGCAGGTGAGTTTGTTGACCGATGCGGCCTTGAAATCTGGGCGTTTTGAGGTGGAAGCCAGCGTGAAAGCTGGGGTTTCTGAGCCCAGTGCCCCTGTGGCGCCAGCTTCTGTGGTGGTTGAGCCCAGCGCCGAACCGCCTGCGGCGAGCATTGTTCCCTCCGTCGAGATTCCCGTGGTGGTGCCACCGGTAGCAGTGCCGCCGGTCATTACCCCGCCCACTATTACCCCACCCACCATTGCCACACCATCTATTCCGCCATTGCCCTCGCTGGGTGGTGCGCCAATGTTGAAAGCCACGCTCACCATGGCCGATGGTTCGCGTATTGCGCTGCGCCCTGGGGTTATTTCGGTGGGTCGCTCGGCCGAGTCGACCATTCCGTTGAACGACACCAATGTGAGCCGGCGTCATGCCGAGTTGCGTTTGCGTGGCGAGGGCGCCGATGCCGTGTGGGTATTGGTCGACCTTGGCAGCACCAACGGCACTCTTATTAATGGTGTGAAGGTCAATGGCGAGCAAGTGTTGCGCAAGAACGACGCCATTGTGTTTGGCGCCACCAAGGCGCGCTACGAGGTGGCATGACCCATCGGGGTCGTCAGCCATGAGCGACCAACTGCTGAATACGTTGAAAGTGGCCTTGTTGGCCTTGCTCTATCTTTTTTTCGCTCGCGTGTTGTGGGCGGTGTGGACCGAAGTGCGTGTGCCTGTTGCTGCGGGTATTGCACCAAAAGTGAGTGGCGGTGGAAAAGCTGCACCGGGTATGCCGGCACGGTTGCTCATGGTCGAGCCTGCCAACATGCGCGGCAGTGTGACCACACTCGAGAGTGACGTGGTGGTGGGCCGTGCGCCCGAGTGCACCGTAGTGATGCCCGAAGACCCATACACGAGTACGCGTCATGCGCGGTTTTTTGAACGCGATGGCGCATGGTGGGTTGAAGACTTGGGTAGCACGAATGGCACACTGGTAAATGCGAAACCTATTACTGAAGCCCAGCAACTGAAGCGCGACGACCGTGTGCAAACCGGCAGCGCTGTATTTGAGGTGCAGTAATGGAAGAGTTCACCATTACCTATGGCGCTGTTACACATGTAGGCCAAGTACGCACCGGCAATGAAGACTCGTTGTTGGCCGACAACAACGTGTTTATGGTGGCCGACGGCATGGGTGGCCACAACGCAGGCGAAGTAGCAAGCCTGATGGCTGTTGAGCAATTGCGTGAAGCGGCCGGCAGCATTATTGCCGAAACCGATTTAGTGAAAGCACTGGAAAGTGCGAACGAAGTTATTTACGCCGAGTCGATGACTAACCATTTGCATCACGGCATGGGCACCACACTTGCCGCGATGGTGGTGTTAGACAACAACAGCATTGTGGTGGCGCACGTGGGCGACTCGCGCGTGTACATATGGCATGAAAAGGCACTGACGCGTTTGTCGAAAGACCACAGCTATGTGCAAGAACTTGTTGATGAGGGCATTGTTTCTTTGGAAGAAGCGCGCACGCACCCGCGTCGCAACATTGTTACCCGTGCGCTGGGTATTGATGCCGAGGTCGATGTTGAAGCAAACACATTCCCTGTCACCGTTGGTGCATGGTACGTGTTGTGCAGCGATGGTTTGGTCGATGAAATTTCTGATGCCGATATTGCAAAGGTGCTTGAGCGTTGCACTACTCCGCATGAAGCAGCACAAGCATTAGTAGATGCTGCCAATGCTGCGGGTGGACGCGACAACATCACGGTCATTGTGGTGTCTACTGCTTCTCCGCATGCAGAACCTGTTGTGCCGGTGGAAGCGCCTGTATCGCCCATCACCCCTCCTCCTCCTTACTCCGAAAATGATCCTGTCATTACGATGCGTGAAACACCTGCGAAAAAGAAATTCCGTTTCGGGCCAGTGCTGTTTTGGAGTGCACTTGTGGGCATTGTTATTGCAGTGCTCGTGGTGTTTGCTGCTTATGGTCGCACTGGTTACTTCGTTGGCTTCCAGGGCGACGATGTTGTGGTGTTGAAGGGTCGCCCAGGTGGCGTGTTGTGGTTTAACCCCACAGTGGAAGCGCGCACCACTCTTACGCGCAGTGACCTCACCGAAGCGTTTGCTTTGGAAATTACTGGTGAGCCCACCTTTAGCGAATCGAGTGCGGCGCAAACATATGTGAATGGCATTCGCGATGAAGTGCAGCCGAACCCCACCACCACTTTGCCGGCCGTTGTGACCACCACTACTTCGAGCACCTCAACAACGTCGAGCACGAGCACTACTTCCACTGTTGTGGAGTGAGGCGCAGTTGGCGAGCACCGTTTCTCCATTAGCTATTGCGCGCAGGCGCAGTGAACTGGGTTTGGTATTGCTGGCAGCATTTATGACGGGTGCTGCCTATGTGCTGGCCGCATTAGGGAAAAATGCCAGCCTGCCGGCACGTATTGGGCCGTTTCTTGTTTCGCTGTTAGTGCTGTTGGTGTGTGCACATATTGGTGTGCGCAAGTTTGCGCCTGGCGCCTCACCACTTCTGTTGCCACTTGCCACGTTGTTGCACGGCATTGGTTATGTGATGATCGCACGCTTGAGCGACCGCCTTGCAGGGTTACAAGCAACATGGAGCCTTATTGCGGTTGCGTGTTTTATTGCGGTGCTTGTGGCATTGCCACGAGTTGCCGACTTGTTGCGCTATCAATACACGTTTTTATTTTTAGGCGTGTTCTTGCAGTTGTTGCCCTTGGTGCCAGGTGTGGGGTTTTCCAGTGGTGGCGCACGCATTTGGGTGAGCATTGGGCCCATTAACTTTCAGCCTGGTGAATTTGCGAAGTTATGTTTGGCTATTTTCTTTGCGGGTTACTTATCTGAACAACGCGAAGTGTTGAGCACGGGTGGAAAGCGCATTGCTGGTGTGCAACTGCCCGAGATGCGCACGTTCTTGCCTGTCATGTTGGCGTGGGGCGTGAGCGTGGTGGTCATGGTGGCCGAAAAAGATTTGGGTTCGTCGCTTTTGTTTTTTACTTTGTTCGTGGTGTTGTTGTGGGTGGCAACCGAGCGCACTGGTTACATCGTTTTTGGTGGTGGGCTGTTTGTGCTTGGTGCGTTCATTGCGTACAACATGTTTGGCCATGTACGCGACCGCTTTGCTATTTGGCTCGACCCGTGGAGCCAGTACAACGGCAAGGGTTACCAAATTGTGCAGGGCATGTTTGGTTTTGCAGAAGGCGGGTTGTCGGGAACAGGTTTAGGACTCGGCGACCCCACTCGTATTCCGGCAGTGAAGAACGACTTTATATTCGCCGCCATTGGTGAAGAGCTAGGTCTCTTTGGCGCAACAGCGGTGTTAGCTGCTTTTGTTTTCATTATTGGCAGTGGCTTGCGCACTGCTATTCGCACCGACAATGCATTTGAGAAATTGTTAGCTGTGGGGCTCACCACCATTTTGGGTGTGCAGGCTTTTATTATTTTGGCCGGCGTGTTGCGCGTGCTGCCTCTTACTGGTGTCACGTTGCCGTTTATGAGTTACGGCGGCAGTTCACTAGTGGCGAACTACATGTTGTTGGGTTTACTCATTGCCATTAGCCATTCGTCGGCGCGGCGCTTGCATGAGGTGCCGCAGTGAATAGGGTCATTCGTCGTTTAGCTATTGGGTTGTTGGCGTGTTATGCGTTGCTCTTTGTGCAACTCAATGTGTGGCAAGTGGGTAAGCGTGCAGAGCTACGTGCGAACCCATTGAACAACCGGGAAAGCGTGCGGCAGTTCGATGCTCCGCGCGGCCCCATTGTTACTAGTGATGGTGTTGTTATTGCGCACACAGTGGAGTTGGCAAACAACACACGCGATGCCAGTGGATACACCTATCAACGTGAATACCCCACGAAAGAACTATTTGCCAATGTAAGTGGTTATTACACATATGCCTATGGCGCAACGCAAGTAGAGCACTTGTATAGCGACGTATTGGCTGGTACTACAGCTAAACAACAACTTCTTGCGGTGGGTTCCACGTTTAACAATGTTGATCAAACAGGTGAAGTGCAACTCACGTTGAATAGCGAGTTGCAAAAACTTGCACAACGCCAGTTGGGTACTCGCGAAGGCAGTGCTGTTGTGCTCGACACGCGCACGGGTGCGGTGCTGGCCATGTATTCCAACCCCACGTACGACCCCAACACTGTTGCTGTACATAACAACGACGATGCAGGCGCTGCATTAGAGGCACTTGCCGATGCACCGGGCAAACCACTTCTCGCCAATGCGTATCAAGAGCGCTACATGCCGGGTTCCACTTTTAAAGTGCTCACCACCGCAACGGGTTTAGAAGCGGGCTTCATTAGTACGGCGAGTGAATGGCCCGATGAAAATTCGTGGACACCACCGAACACGAAGAACCCAATTCAGAACTACGGCAAGAAAACTTGTGGTGGCGACATGTTCGAAGTGTTTCGCCGTAGTTGCAATATTCCCTTTGCGCGCATGAGTGCCGACATGGGCCCTGAAGTAATGGTGAACGGTGTGGAGAAGTGGGGCGTAGGAGAAAAGCTGCCCATCGATTTGCCCAATGCGGCGGCCAGCACTTTTGGTGGCGAGGTTGCCGACTTCACCGATTCACTTGCCCTCTTGGCCATTCATGGTTTTGGCCAGGGCAGTGTGCAAATGGTTCCATTACATATGGCCATGGTGGCGGCCACGGTTGCCAACGGTGGGGCCATGATGAAGCCCTATGTGGTGGCCAAGACCCTGGCCCATAACGGCACCGAGCTGTCGAGCACTTCGCCAGAAGTGTGGCGCCAACCCATTTCCCCTGCCACGGCGGCCACCCTCAACACCTTTATGGTGGGCGTGGCGAAAGAGGGCACGGCGAAGTGCTGTTTGGCCCTGGCCGGCGGCATTCAGGCCGCTGCCAAAACAGGCACCGCCCAGCTCAATGCCCCGGGGAAAACCCAACGTTCACATGCCTGGATCACCGCTTTTGCACCCGCCGAGGCCCCCCGAGTGGCTGTTGCGGTGATGTTGAAGGGCGTGAATGCCCAAATTAGTGCCGGAACGGGTGGAACTCTGGCTGGCCCCGTGGCCAAAGTGCTTCTCGATCGCGCCTTGAAGGTAGTTCCGCAATGAATCTTCAGGGTTCGTTACACGTCGGTAACCTCTAGGGACGTATGACTGGCAACGACAAAGCGATGGTGAACGATCGCTATGAAATTCAACAGCGTGTCGGGCGCGGTGGAATGGCCGACGTCTTTTTGGCCCGCGACATTTTGCTCGACCGCCCGGTTGCCGTCAAAGTACTTTTTCCTGAATTTGCCATCGACCCCGCCTTCGTCGAGCGCTTCCGCCGCGAGGCCCAAGCTGCCGCCAACCTGAACCACCCCAACATTGTGTCGGTATACGACTGGGGTCGCGTGGGCAACACCTACTTCATGGCAATGGAATATGTAGAGGGTCGCACGCTTGCCGATATTTTGCGTGCCGAGAAGCAACTCTCAAGCGCCCAGGCCAGCGACATTGCGAGTGAAGTTGCCGCAGCGTTGTCGTTTGCGCATCGCAATGGTGTGGTGCACCGCGATGTGAAGCCGGCCAACATTCTCATTGGCGCCAATGGTGCAGTGAAGGTTGCCGACTTCGGTATTGCACGCGCGGTCGATACGCGCCAAGAGTCGAACCTCACACAAGTGGGTGCCGTCATGGGCACCGCAACTTATTTTTCACCAGAACAAGCACAAGGTGGCCAGCCCGACCCGCGCAGCGATGTGTATTCACTGGGCATTGTGTTGTACGAAATGGTGGCGGGCACTCCCCCGTTCACTGGCGACAATGCTGTTTCTGTTGCCTATAAACAAGTGCACGACTACCCACAGCCGCTGAATCAAATTGTTCTCGATATTCCACGCAGTTTTGAAGCCATTGTGGCGAAATGCTTAGCAAAAGATGCTTCTGTGCGTTACCAAAGTGCCGATGCGGTGCGCGACGATCTGCGTCGTTTCCGCGAAGGCGCCGATGTGGGTGCACTCATTGAAGCATTGGGCGGCAGTGTTGCTGGTGCAACCACGGTCATGGCACAAACCCCAACGGGTGGCGCTGCGAACTACCCCACTGGTGATGCTGCAACTACGCAAGCCATGCCCATTGTGGGTGCAGGTGTTGGTGGCACGCAAGTGATGCCGGCAACTGGTGGCGGCGCTGCAACTGGCGGCACGTATCTTCCACCGTACGACGATGAACCACCACGCAAGGCTGGCTTGTACATCGTTGCTGCGTTCATTGCAGTCATTGCATTACTTGGTGGCGCGTTCGCGTTGTTCAGTTCACTCACGGGCGACAACTCATCGAGCGATATGAAATTGCCGAACGTGGTGAACCTCACGTTGTCTGATGCGAGCAAAGTGTTGCTCGACCTGGGTCTGAACCCTGTACCGAACCCAGTTGCAAAAGATGGCGTAGGCGACGATGTGGTGTACGGGCAAGACCCGTTGCCCGATGTGGTGATGCGCAAAGGCGACAACGTCACTATTACGTATAACCCGAAAAAAGCGCCTGTTGCAGTACCTGCTATTCAGGGGTTGTCGGTGAAAGACGCAACGGCGTTGTTGTTGTCGAAGGGTTTGCAACTCACTGTTTCTGAAGTGCGCAACGACCCCACTATTCCTGCAAACCAAATTATTTCTCAAGACCCAGGTGCCAATGCTGAAGTGCCTGCGGGTTCTGCGGTGAAAGTTGTGGTGTCAGGTGGTGCGGGGCAAGTAACGGTGCCAAGCATTGAAGGTCAAACTGCCGATGCTGCAACACAGTTGTTGAAGTCGACCCCGTACAACTTCATTGTGTCTGTGCAAAACGAAGTGAGCGTTGATGTGGAAAAGGGTCGCGTGGTGCGTACCGACCCAGCAATTGGTGGACCCATTGAAGCGGGTGCTGCAATTACCGTTTATGTTTCAAGTGGCCCACAACAAGTGGAAGTGCCCGACGTGGAAGGTCGCACTGAAGGTGAAGCTCGCGTGTCGTTGAATACTCGTGGTCTTGGTGTTGAAGTTGCATATGTGGATGTGCCTGCTGGTTCGTTGAACGATGGCAAAGTCATTTCGCAAGGTGTGCCATATAAGTCGATGGTTGACCCAGCAACTGTGGTGAAACTCACCGTGGGTAAAGCTGTTGCCGCACCAACAACTGTTGCCCCTGCACCTGCAACCTCCGTTCCGTAACGAAGTGTTCTCGGCGCCGTATGTATCGTTTATCGCGACGATTCGCGCCGAGATATTCCTGCGCTAGAGGCGCGCGAGAAAGTTTGCGATCATTTGATGACCGCTGTTCGTGAGAATGCTTTCAGGGTGAAACTGCACACCTTCAATATCGAATTCGCGATGACGCATTCCCATAATCATGCCGTCGGAAGTTTCTGCAGTCACTTCTAAACATGCAGGCAACGTTGCGCGTTCCACAATGAGTGAGTGATAGCGCGTTGCTTGCACAGGTGAGGGAATGCCGGTGAACACGCCGGTGTTGTGATGTTCCACCATTGAAGTTTTTCCGTGCAACAGCTCGGGGGCGCGCATCACGTTTCCACCGAACACGTGGCCAATGGCTTGATGTCCCAAACACACACCGAAAATGGGAACCTTGCCGGCGAATGCGGAAATAGATGCGCACAAAATGCCAGCGTCTTCGGGGCGGCCAGGGCCAGGCGAGAGCAAAACGCCGTCGGGGGCAAGGGCGAGAGCTTCTTCCACCGTCACTTCGTTGTTGCGCACCACGATGGGCTCGGCACCGAGTTCGCCCACATATTGGACGAGGTTGTAGACGAAAGAGTCGATGTTGTCGATGACGAGCACGCGGGCCGGGGCGCCAGAATTTGCCATGCCCTAAGCCTGCCAGCCAGCCGAAGCAATAAGCGCAGCATTTTGCGCCTACACTCTTTTCTCGTGGCTCCTCCAAAACGCAAAACCGGTGGTCGTGTAACTCCTAAGGGCACTAAGCCTGGTGGCTTGCACCAAACACATCATCTCGACCATGCCGACCCTAAGAGCATGCACGGTGTGAATACGCCTGATGCCAGCACGCGCTACACGCCGCCCACCCCGAAGAGCTACTACGTGAGCCCACCGTGGGTTCCCATTTTGATGTTCGTTCTGCTTGGCCTCGGGGCCCTTGTTATTTTGTGTTACTACCTGGGTGCAGTGCCAGGTGGACGTAGCAACTGGTACCTCTTTGGTGGCCTTGCTTGCGTGCTTGGTGGCTTGTACACCGCCACGAAATATCGATAGTTCGGACTGTTTTGGCCCAGATGGGGCAATTTCCCTCCACTAATTGTGGATAAAGGTGAGTTTTCCCCAGAAACAGGGTTAAAACCGAGGTTAATTCTCGGTGCGAATTGTCGCGATATGCGGGACATACGGCGCCGAGAACACTCCGGGGAGACGATAAAACCTTTGCTGGGTAAGGGAAACCACCGAGTTGTAACAACAGCCATGTTATTCACAGGGGTGGAGTTACATTCGTGTCATTCTCAACAGGGTTATCCACAAGTTGGGGAAAACTATTCTTCCCTTGCTAGGCCACGACGGGCACTGCCACCGTTCGCGTGGTCTTCGCCCCTGTTTTTGTCTTCACCGTGATGGCTACCCGACACGTTCCTTTTTTGATGCCCTTCACCGTGGCTCCAATGACCCGACAAATTGCCTTTGCCGATGAAGCCACCACCGCAGTCACCGTGGCGCCAGAAGGGACAGTCATCTTGCCAAAGACCGCAACAGCTTTTAGTGTCGCAGCTTTTTTCGTACTCACGGTTGGTGCCAATTTCGGCGCAACTGTTGTTGAGGTCGTCGTTGTGGTGGAAGTTGTAGTCGTTGATGTAGTGGTGGTCGTTGGCGCGGTCCATGCATTGAGCCAGGCCGTGAACTTGGCATCGTATTCGCTCACCGTCATTCCGAAGGTGGTGCTGAATGCAGCAACGTGGTCACCCACTCTTCCTGCCTCTGCGAAATAGTTGTTCATCACTTTGTCTTTAGTGCTGATGGTGGTGAGGTAATACGCCGCAAGATACGAACGCGCGTACATGGCATTGGTGCGGTATCTAGCATCACTCACTAGTAAAATTGATTCATCAACCCAAGCATTGCTGACCTGAGTGAGTGAACTGCTTGTTTTCACTGCATCAACACGCATCAACGCAATGAGCTCGTCCTGCGTGTGTTTTTTATCAGTAATTTGTGGTTGATAGCCAGCAACCTCTGCGGTTCCTTCATACATCCAACGCATGTCGTCGAAGTGTGCACCCATTGCTCTCAGCCCACCACGTGAGGCTTGCGCTAGGTGAAACATTTCGTGATGAGCAACCGACTCTGTATCTTTAGCGACGTTTGGATAAGAAATAGCTACCGCTTTAAACACCATGCACCGCCCAAGAAATGGGTCGGCCGCTGCTGTTCCGCTCAACATGCTCGCTGCTGACCCCAGTGAACACGAGATGTTACTTACCTCGTTATACGCCCATGTTGCGCCGGCGCTTGTTGGCGCATAGATCACAGCGGTGAAACCGGTGTAGCCATACTCCGTTGCAGCCTTCGTGATTGCCGTGCGAATTTGCGTGGCGTTCGTTTGATCTGTTGCAGTTAAATTCGGGTCAACGACGAATGTCGGTTCTGCAACTGCATGTGCTGGTTGCGACACCGCAACAAGAGAACAAGTGGAAATGACGGCGGTCAGAACAACTCGGGCGAATTTCATAAGCGAGATTACTCAAAAATGGGGGCGACAAATTCCATTTCTTCCAAGCAATGCTTGGGCGGTGGTGGGTCTTCATCGGGAGCCATCACCATGCGTAATTCCACGCCACACACACCACAGCGATAGCGCACATTGATGCGGCGCATTTCGCCCGCAGGCAGGGGCGGTGGGGTCGACATGGTCATGCTCTTCAACATGGCCAGGCCGACTTTCCAAATGAAGACAAACAAAAGCCCTCCAATGGCAAACCAAATAACGGCGCCAAAGGAGGGCATTTGAGGTGTTTCTTTAGCCGAGGCGCTCGATGATGGTTGCGTTTGCCATGCCGCCACCTTCACACATGGTCTGCAAGCCGA
>CAMCZG010000008.1 GCA_945886445.1 Bifidobacterium breve
CCACTCCCCCTCTGATTTTGTAAATCTCTGCATTTGAGTCGGGGCTGATGGCTTCTCGCCACGTATCTTTGAGGCATGGGGAATAGTTCAACATCTAAAAACATCAAGCTCGGGTACAACACTGGCTACTGGGGTAGCGGACCTCCAAGTGGGGCTCTTGAGGGAATCAAGGAAGCCGACCGTCTAGGTTTCGACAGCGTTTGGACCGCAGAGGCATATGGAAGTGACGCAATCACTCCCCTCGCATGGTGGGGAGCACAAACACAAAATGTTCGACTCGGCACCGGCATCATTCAAATGAGTGCACGTACTCCTTCGGCTACTGCCATGGCAGCGATGACAATTGACCACCTGAGCAACGGGCGTTTCATTCTTGGTCTCGGAGCTTCGGGCCCACAAGTAGTGGAAGGTTGGTACGGCCAGCCTTACCCCAAGCCGCTAGCTCGCACACGTGAATACATTGAAGTGGTCCGCAGCATTTTGAAGCGTGACAAACCCATCGACTTTCACGGCGAGTTTTACGACATTCCTTTACGCGGTGGTTCAGGTTTAGGAAAACCACTGAAGAGCACAGTTCACCCTTTGCGCAAAGACATTCCTATTTTCCTCGGCGCTGAAGGCCCAAAGAACGTTGCACTCGCCGGGGAAATTTGTGACGGATGGCTGCCACTCTTTTTCTCACCGAAAGAAGATGCTTTTTACCGCAAATGCCTTGCTGAAGGTTTTGCAAAAAGCGGCGAAGCAGGAAAATCAGATCGATTCGAAGTTGCTTCTGGCGTCATGATTATTCCTGGAGACGATGTTGAGGCGTGCGCAAACTTCGTGCGCCCATTCCTCGCTCTCTACGCCGGCGGCATGGGTGCACGCGGTGCCAACTTCCACTTTGAGGTGTTTGCTCGCATGGGTTACGAAGATGTTGCGCTCAAAGTGCAAGAGCTTTACTTGGCTGGCAAAAAAGAAGAGGCCGCTGCCTCCATTCCACTGGCAATGGTGGAAGATGTGGCATTGGTTGGACCCATGGCAAAGATCAAAGACGAAATGGCCAAGTGGCGCGAAACCTGCATCACAACATTTCTCATCAGCGGCCCACCGCAGGTGCTCGAAACTTATGCAGACCTTGTAGCCGGCTGATCCCTGGCGCAAGCCAACCCAAATGCCACACTCCGCAGAAGACTTACCTAGCAACTTCACGCCGCATCGGTATACGCCAGGCAGCATTAGAGCCGCACTTTCGTCGCGCCCATTTCGCCTGATGTTTATCGGTTCGTTCATGTCGAGCGTAGGTTCATGGATGCAGAATGTTGTCCTACCCGCTTACATATACCACCGCACCGGCAGAGCGTCATTCGTCGGTTTATTTATCTTCGCTCAACTTGGACCGATGCTTCTTTTTTCCATCCCAGGCGGAGTATTTGCAGACAGATTCGACCGCAGAAAATGGCTTATTTTTGCACAGGGCGTGCAACTTTCATTTTCTCTTTTACTATTTCCACTTGTTGCTCGCGACGCGGCAATCTGGATGATTTTCTTTGCACAATTTGGAGTTGGCGTGGGCAATGCACTGAATGCGCCAGCGTGGTCTGCGTCGCTACCCACTTTGGTTCCGGCATCAGACCTGCAAGGTGCTATTTCTTTGAATTCAACTGTCATTAATGGCTCACGGGTACTCGGCCCGGTATTAGTGGCGGTGCTTGCTTCATGGGGTCTCACTACATCACAGGTATTTCTTGTGAACGCATTCACCTATCTGTTCGTCATTGGTGCATTACTTCGTGTTCGACTTCCGCATATTGCCCCGATCGCGAGCGAGCCAGGCTGGCGCCAACTGACTACGGGGTTCAAAATTGCCCACGAACGAGCCGAAATACGCAGACTTCTCTTGTCGATTTTCAGTTTTGCGTTTTTGTCACTTCCGTTCGTTGGGCTATTCCCAGCAGTGGCCTCTTTGAATTTCGGCATCGACGAACGTTCTTCTACTTACCGTTGGTTGTATGCAACTTGGGGTTTTGGAGCAGCGTTAGGTGGTCTCGCTATTGGCACCATTTTTGTCAATTCGGACAAACGTAAAGTAGTGCAATTTGGTTTCACCTCTTTTGCCGTCACTCTTTTACTCTTCGCGCTTTCACGAACTCCCCTACAAGCATTTATCGTTGGATTTTTTCTCGGCATCGCATACCTCGTCACAACAACTTCAATGCTCACCATTTTGCAATCGCGCCTCGCACCTAATGAGAGAGGCCGAGTGATGGCACTGTGGTTTATGGCTTTTGGCGGAACGGTACCCATTGGAAACCTTATTTTTGGGCCAGTGATCGACCACTTTGGGGCGCGCTGGGTTCTCATTGGCGGCGTTGCTTGGGCACTCTTTCTTGCGTGGTGGTGCAATATTGGCTCGATAGACGAACGTAGGAACTTAGGGTCCGAGAAGTAACTCAGTTACTGCATCGAGACCGGCAATGCGCGAGCCCTTGAGAAGAATTGCAGTGTTCGCAGAGCGCTTTTGCAAAAGTTCATATACCTCTACATATGTTTCGTAACTCGGTAAGCCATAGAGCTCGGTGCGAAATGCAATGACTTCAATTCCTAGATCTTGAGCCAGTTGTGCAATATTTTTGTGCTGCATTTCTGCATCGGAAATTTCTGCCATTACGCCAAGGACTGCAATGCGATGATCTGCAGTCATGCTCGACAACGTAAGTAGCGCAGCCGACATTGATGTTGGGCTTGCGTTGTATGAATCATCCAGCAATACGCCATTAGCCAGCGCATGCACCTGCATTCTCATTGGCGACATCGCAGTTGATGCGACTGCCAGCACTGCATCGGAAACAGGCACGCCACACAGTGCGCCCACTAACACGGCAGCAGCAGCATTGCTTGCCATGTGTCGGCCCGGCACCGACAGGGTGCAACTTCCACTTCCCCATTGTGAAGCCAGGTGGAACGAAGCGCACCCGTCACCGTTAATGGCGAGATCTGAAATACGCATGTCGGCATCGGCAGCGGTTCCATAGGTAAAAGCTGTGGCACTGGTCTTATTGCGCATTGCTACAACACGTGCATCGTCGGCATTGAGAACAGCGAAACCATCTGCGGGCAACGACTCAACAAGTTCAGCCTTTGCTCGGGCAACACCCTCAACACCACCAACGCGCTCGCCATGCGACTCTCCTACAGCGGTAATGACTCCAATATGCGGTTTCACCAGTGCAGCGAGCCGAGCTATTTCCCCAAAGCCACGCATGCCCATTTCCACCACAAGAGCTTCAGTGGGTTCTGGCGCATTGAGCAAAGTCACCGGAACACCTTGGTCGTTGTTTAAAGATTTCTCACTTGCACCGACAACGAACTGTGTTGCCAATACCGCCGCAATGAAATCTTTGGTGGAAGTTTTTCCCACTGACCCAGTGATGCCTATTACGCGTTTCTCTACCGTTGACTTAACCTGCTGGCGAGCCCATTTGCCTAGTGCAGTGAGTGCAACAGCAGTATCGGCCACAATAATTTGCGGAACAGTGCACCCCAACACTTCTCGCGTTACCAAAACCGCAGCGGCACCTGCCTGAACTGCATCAAGTACAAAATGATGCCCATCACGTTGCGCAATAATGGCAACAAAGAGATTTCCGGGCACTACTTGGCGCGAGTCATACGACACGCCATGTGCCACTAGACCACTTTCTGCCTTGCCAACGATAGATGCGTTGATAACACCTGCAACTTCAGCAAGGGGAATACGCATGCCCCAAAGATACTGCTCTGTGGCGAGAGAAGTCGCGAGTGCGGTAAAACTCTCGCCACGCGTGTACCGTCGGGGGAAGAAATATGAACGCTCCTAGCCGCATTCCTCTTATTGTTCTCTTTGGTGGCGAGTCCGCAGAACACGACGTCAGTTGCGTTACTGCTGCCCATGTCATCGCTGCTGCAAATACCGAGAAATATGACATCACCACCATCGGCATCAGCAGAGCCGGTATGTGGAACCTCGTCGTTCCCTCCAGCGATGAACTTGCCGCGGGGCGTTTATCTACTTCTGGAACACCGACGAATTTACAAACAGTGACTTCGCTTACTGAACAATGTGTTGTATTGCCTTTACTCCACGGCCCACTCGGCGAAGATGGAACTGTGCAAGGCATGCTTGAACTTGCCAATATTGCATACGTTGGTTCGGGAGTTTTATCGAGCGCAATATGCATGGACAAAGTTGTGAGCAAGCAAATTCTTCAATACCACAATATTGAACAGCCTGCTTTTGTCGCACTGCGCGATGGTGAATGCACGCCTGCCGACATCGATGCCGCCATTGACCAACTCGGATTACCCATTTTTGTCAAACCAGCCAATATGGGCTCGTCCGTTGGAGTAAGCAAAGTTGCACATCGTGAAGATTTCATGACCGCACTCCATCTTGCGTTTCAATACGATGAATGGGCAATTTGTGAGGAATTCATTTCTGGTCGAGAAATTGAAGTTGCGGTTCTGGGAAATATGGAACCCATTGCTTCAGTACCCGGTGAAATTGTGCCTGCGGGCGAGTTCTACGACTACAAAGATAAATACGTGAACAACAGTGCCACGTTGCATATTCCTGCACTACTCAGCGCAGAACAAGCACTAGAAGTGCGTGAAAAGGCTATAAATATCTACAAAGCTCTGCGTTGCGACGGTCTAGCACGTGTTGATTTCTTCTTCGATGTAGCTACATCACGCTTCTTATGCAACGAGGTCAACACGATTCCTGGGTTCACACCCATTTCCATGTACCCAAAACTGTGGGAACAAACAGGAATCTCTTACAGCGATCTCATCGACAGGCTTATTGAACTTGCCTGTGAAAGACATGCGCGCCGTCGACGCCACACCAGCCATTAAGGAGTAAGTGCGGCGCGCAAAAAATCGAGCAGTTCACGCCGTAACGTACGCAGTGCCACCGTTGTAGGTTGCCACCCCACTGCACGCAGTGCTACTGGCTCTGTAGCTACCCCCACCACAGTGGAGTACACAAAGGCCAACAACAAATGTGGGTTGGCTCGGCGCAGTCTTCCTTCATCCATCTCTTTTTCTAAATAGAGAGCTGCCATGTCGATGAGTGGAGATACTTTGTCAATGAGCGCTTCGCTGAGCGCTGGCGGCAGGCGGTTCAACTCGCGAATGAGACCCAAGAGCGCTGGGCGTCGAATAGCAGGGCGAAACACCGCGGTGACCGTTGCTTCAATGCGCGCAAAACCATGTGGTGCCGAACGAATGGCTGCACCAATTTCCAACACCAATTCATCGGCCACGCGCTGCATGACCGCAATAGCCAATTCTTCTTTGCTGACGAACCAATAGAGCACCGTTTGTTTCGCCACCCCCACTGCTCGGGCAATATCGTCGAGGCTTGTTGCGTCGACCCCGCCGGATCCGAAGAGGTCAAGGGCGGCGTCGAGAATGCGTTCCCGCGTGGGTTGAGCATGTTTTTTGCGGATTTCTGGCATATTTCCTCACTTTCCCGTTCGCCTCTACCAAATGGTAGAGGAATGTGCTAGAAAAGTGTCGCATGATTGCTGAATCTCTATCGGGGCGCAAGATCGCCATCACCGGATCCACCGGATTCGTGGGCACGGCCCTCGTGGAACGCCTCTTACGCAGCGCCCCCGGCTCTGAGCTCTTTCTCATTATTCGTGGCGGTCGCCGTGGCGCGGCCTCTCGAGTGAAGCGTGAAATTTTGAGCAACGATGCATTCGACCGCTTGCGTGACATGCATGCCAATAGTGCGGAATCTTTTGATGCAATGACCGCACGGCGTGTACACGCTCTCGACGGTGACATTTCTGTCGATGGCTTATTGCTCAATGAAACAGATCGTGCACTGCTTGCAGCATGCGACATTGTTATTCACTCGGCTGCTGCGGTGTCATTCGATTCCCCGCTCGACTCTGCTGTGGAAGTCAACCTCTTAGGCCCCACTCGACTCGCAGCACTTCTCAATGAACTGCACCCAAGTGGAACCAACATGCCACACCTTGTTGCAGTAAGCACCTGTTATGTAGCTGGTAACAGGCGCGGCACCGCACCCGAGCAACTGGTCTCTGAAGGTCCTTTCGACATTGGGTTGAGCTGGAAAGCAGAAGTTGCTTCGGCTCGACGCTTGCGCAGCGATGTTGAAGCAGCGAGTCGCACACCAAAAGTTCTGGAAGGTTTTCGCAAAGGTGCACGTCGCGAACTAGGAGCAGCCGGTGCTCCAGCACTTGCTGCAAAAACTGAGCAGTTGCGTGAACGTTGGGTGAGTAGCGAGCTCGTGCAAGCAGGTCGTTCTCGTGCCGCAAGCGTGGGATGGCCCGATGCATATGCATTCACCAAAGCTCTTGGCGAACAAGCTCTCACAGAAACAAAAGGTGCACTTCCCGTCAACATTGTGCGCCCATCCATTATTGAGTCTGCTGTTCTGGAACCAAAGCCGGGCTGGATTCGCGGCTTTCGTATGGCAGAGCCCGTCATCATCTCGTATGCACGTGGGCTCTTGCGTGAGTTTCCTGGGGTTCCCGAAGGCACTGTTGACGTCATACCCGTTGACCTTGTTGTTGCAGCCATCATTGCTGTTGCAGCAGCAGGCCCCGTGAAGTCTCCGTACATCACGCAAGTTGCTTCCGGAAGCACCAACCCATTGCGTTACAGCGATCTTGTGAACAACGTGCGTGAATGGTTTACCGAGCACCCCATTTACGATGCAGAAGGCCAGCCAATTGTTGTGCCCGATTGGCGCTTCCCGGGCCGCGGGCGTGTGCAACAACAGTTGTCGCGTGCAAAAACTGCAATCACTCAAGGTGAACGCGTGCTCCAAGCACTTCCCTTGCGTGGAGCGCAAGCCGCATGGTCGGCAAAACTCGATGAGAAGCGTATTGAAGTAGAACGCGCACTGGAATACGTCGAGCTCTATGGCCTCTACACCGAGTGCGAAGCCATTTACAGCATCGACAACTTGCTCTCGCTGTGGAACGAGCTCGATCAAAAAGATCAGCAAGATTTTTGCTTTGACCCACGTGTAGTGAATTGGAATCACTACGTCAAAGAAGTGCACCTTCCTTCTGTGGTCGACCATGCACGCGTGAAAATGACGCCTGGGAAAACAAAAACCGACCGTGCCGCTCGTTTGCGTGCAAATGTTCTTTCCCCCGAGCGCAAAGTTGCAGCATTCGACCTCGAGAACACGCTTATTGCTTCAAACGTTGTTGAAAGCTACTCGTGGCTCGCAACGCGCCACCTCAACAATGCAGAGCGGGCGCGCTATTTCCTGCGCACCATGAAAGAAGCCCCCACCCTGCTCTCCATGGACCGCAAAGACCGCAGTGACTTTTTGCGCTACTTCTATCGTCGCTACGAAGATGCGCCCGTTGACCAAATTGCCATAGATACTCAGCTAATGATGACTGATGTCATCATCGCAAAGTCATTCCCTGCCGCAATTCGTCGCGTACGCGAGCATCGTGCACTTGGTCATAAAACCATTCTCATTACTGGAGCACTCACCTTCAACGTTGAAGGATTACGCCCCTTGTTCGATGAAATTGTTGGAGCAGAAATGTCGATTCGACCCGACAACACTTACAGCGGGCAACTCATCAAAGCACCACCGACCGGCGAAACACGCGCCCAGGTACTTGCCGATTACTGCGCATCGCTTGGTGTGCACCTCGACGACTGCGTGGCTTATGCCGACTCCACCTCCGATCTTCCCTTGCTTGAAGCAGTAGGGCACCCCGTTGTCGTGAACCCCGAAACTCGCCTTGCATCTATTGCCCGTAAACGCGGATGGTTGGTTGAAGATTGGGTAAAAGCAGCGGGCGCTCCAAAACGCATCTTGCCTTTTGCTCCAATCATGAATGAGCGCCAACGATGAAAGCACTACGCGTTGATCGCAGCACTGGTCGCTTCATGCTGGCTCGTTTGGTGTCGGGTATCGACACGGGCACCGCAGCAAAAATTGGGCCACTCACACTCACTAACTGTGAGCCACCCACACTAGTGAACAGCGAATGGCAACGTGTACACCCACTGCTCACCGGCATTTGCGGAAGCGACCTTGCCACTGTGGAAGGTCACGCATCTACCTATTTTGAACATTGGGTGAGTTTTCCCTTTGTGCCCGGGCACGAAATTGTTGGCACTCTCGACAGCGGCGAACGCGTGGTCATTGAACCCGTCCTTGGTCATGCCGCACGCGGTGCCGAACTTCCCTTCCCCGATGCAGCACCAGGTGATGGCGACGACTACGCCCATTTAGCAATGCCGCCGTTAGAGCCAGGAATTCAAATTGGATTTTGCAACTCCACTGGTGGCGGTTGGGCTACCGAACTCATTGCGCATGCTTCACAAATTCATTCCATTGCGAGCGACATGCCCGATGAACGCGCTGCTCTTGTAGAGCCCGTTGCTGGCGGTATCCACGCGGCGCTCTTAGCCATATCGCACGCAAGCAAAACCGAAGCTCCGCTTTTTGCCGTACTGGGAGCAGGAACAATGGGACTATGCGCAATTGCTGCTTTGCGCAAGCACTCCCCACAAGCAACCATCATTGTTGGTGCTCGCTACCCCGCTCAAATGCGACTCGCAAAAACGTTTGGTGCAACTTCTGTTGTGAAACCTGAAGAACTCTTGCGCGCCGTGCGTCATGCCGCAGGTTGCCATGTAGTTGGCGATTATCTTTCGTCGGGTGCTC
The DNA here is from genome assembly GCA_945886445.1 of Bifidobacterium breve. Lineage (GTDB taxonomy): Bacteria > Actinomycetota > Acidimicrobiia > Acidimicrobiales > Ilumatobacteraceae > F1-20-MAGs119. The sequence continues at coordinate 8,702 of CAMCZG010000008.1, forward strand.
ACGCCACCATCGACGCAGTGGGTAACAGCAACAGCATTGCGTTGTCACTACGCATGACACGCCCGCGTGGACGCATTGTTCTGATGGGCATGCCCAGTGAAGTCACTGTCGATCTCACCGGGTTGTGGCATCGCGAGACTCAGCTGATGGGTGCATACACCTACGGCACTGAAACTTTGCCTAACGGAACAAAAAAGCGCACGTTCCTTCTTGCCATTGAGTTGGCAAATGAAATTCGCGCTGAACAAATGCTCTCGGCCACCTACCCATTATCTGAATATCAACAAGCACTGCGCCATGCCTCTGAGGCAGGTGCACGAGGAGCCATCAAAGTGGCCTTCGATATGCGACAGGAGAAATTGCGCTAATGCCACGTCCAGGATTTGTACTCGATGTAGACCGCTCAACACCACCCATTCTCTTTTGGCGCGGTGAGAACTATTCGCTTGAAAAGCTGCCTGCCGACCGTTCACGAGTCATTTATGCTCCCGAGCCAGAAGCACCAATAGACGACATCGATTCGGCTATTCGCCATGCACTATTGAACCCCATTGAAATGGACCCACTGCCAACGCTTTTGTTTCCTGGCATGAAACTCACCATTGCATTTGACGACATCTCTTTGCCTTTACCAAAAATGACGCGTCCCGATATTCGTCAACGCGTTATTGAATCGGTACTCGACCTTGCAGCAGAAGCTGGTGTCGACGACGTCCACATCATCGCGGCGCTTGCCCTCCATCGCCGTATGACCGAAGACGAACTACGACACATGCTTGGAGACCGCGTGTACGACGCCTTTGCGCCACGTGGCATGTTGTACCAACATGATGCTGAAGACCCAGACAACATGGCACTTCTTGGTGAAACTCCTCAAGGAGAAGAAGTGGAAATCAACAAGCGTGCTGCAGAAAGCGACTTGTTGGTTTATGTCAACATCAACCTTGTTGCCATGGATGGTGGCTGGAAGAGCACCGCAACGGGGCTCTCGTCGTACCGTTCGCTACGCCACCACCACAATACGCACACCATGGAAAACAGCCGTTCGTTCATGGATCAGCACAAGAGCGAGTTGCACAAGAGCAACTGGCGCATGGGTGAGATCATGAAGAAGCACGGTCCGAAAATTTTCCAAATTGAGACAACAGTCAATAACGACACCTTCCCTTCTGCATTTGACTTTCTTGGTAAGCGAGAGTGGGAATGGAATGCACGCGACCGTGCCAAGTTTGTTGCGTCCTCAGCAGCGCTCAGTCGCACCCCGGCTCGCATGCGCCGCAACATTTTCCAGTCCATTGAAGCACCACACCAAATGACAAGCATTCAGGCTGGCGAAGTAGAGGCAGTTCACAAAGTGACCACGGCCAATGTGTACCGCCAACAGCTTGTAGAGGTGCAGGGTCAAACCGACATTCTCACAATGGGAATTCCCTTTATTTGCCCATACAACGTCAACTCCATCATGAACCCCATCTTGGTCATGTGTACTGGTCTTGGTTATTTCTTCAACCTTTACCGCAATAAACCACTCGTGCGTGAAGGCGGCGTCATCATTATGACCCACCCGACCACCAACGAATTTCACCCAGTGCATCATCCGAGCTACATCGACTTCTTCGAACAGGTGCTCACAGAAACAACCGTGCCAAGCGAATTAGAAGCACGCTTTGAAAAGAAGTTTGCCGAAGACGAGTGGTACAAGCACTTGTACCGAACAGGAAATGCATACCACGGCGTTCACCCGTTCTACATGTGGTACTGGGGCAGTCATGCCCTTCAACACTGTGGCAAGGTCATCATTGTGGGCGGCGATGCGCCAACTATTCGTCGACTTGGCTTTACACCCGCGTCAACTTTCAATGACGCTCTTGAAATTGCGAGTGATGTTGTGGGTCGTTCACCGACCATCACCCACTTCCATACCCCACCCATCATGATTGCCGATGTGAAATAAGAGTGTTGCGCAGTGGCAAATAATTACCCAGCTTTCAAGAGTCGCTCAGAATCGGCGCGACGTGTTTTGCAACGCGGCGCACGTGGCATTGCCGGTGTGGAAAAGATTGCGTCAAAAGGCGTGGCTTTTTGGCGTCGAGCCGGATTTCCTTTTCGCGCCCCTTCAGTTCCGCGCGGCGTGAGCGTTCCACCCAAAGAGCCACATCTTGGCGCTTACTTCGATACCTCATTTGCCCGTAAGCCTGCCGCTCGTGCAGTTCGTCGTGTTCTGGTGGCCGGCCCTGTTACCGCAATGGTGAAGTTCCTGGCGCGTCCCAAAGTTGAAGGAATTGATCGCTTAAGTGACTTGGCAAAGCGAACCGATGTAGGCGGAGTAATTTTTGCGCCTAATCATCATTCACATATTGATACTCCACTCATGACCACCGCGGTTCCTTCTCCGTGGAACGACCGTCTAGTTGTGGCCGCAGCAGCCGACTATTTCTTCGACAAGCGCACGAAAGGCACTATTGCCGCACTCGCGCTGAATGCATTCCCCATTGACCGCGAAACAACAAGCCGCAAATCGTCCGATGAGTTGCGTGCGCTACTTGCTCGCGACTGGAGCGTGGTTATTTACCCCGAGGGTGGTCGCTCGCCAGATGGTTGGGGTCAAGACTTCAAAGCTGGCGCTGCCTACTTAAGCATCAAAACTGGTTCGCCAGTTGTGCCCGTATTCATTGACGGAACCGGTTCCGTTTTCGGAAAAGGAATGAAGCGCCCACGTCGTGGCCATGTGCGAGTTATTTTTGGCGCACCACTTTTCCCTGAAGAAAATGACAATACGCGACGCTTCAATGATCGCATTGAAAAAGCGGTCACCCTTCTCGGCGACGAATCACTCACCGATTTTTGGACATCACGTCAACGGGCAGCGGCGGGTCGTTCCACTGCACTCACTGGGCCTGAATACTCCGGTTGGCGCCGCCAGTGGAGCCTGTATGAGCACCGCAAGATGGGCGCAGCAGGCCAACGACGCCGACAAAAACGGCGCTGGCCAAACCTCGGCTAATAAATTCCCTTTACGCTCTGACACATGGATTGGCTGACATGGCAACAAGGTGCTGCAATTGCCGCTTCAAGCGCAACAGCCTCGTTTGGCGTTCAGCGCCTGGCAGCTTCATCTAACAAAGACTCCTCGGTTGCCATAAAAGTTCGATCGAACTTCGTTGCAGCTACCAAAGAGATTGCTTTTGTATCGGGTTTGTATACGTTGTGGCGCTTGGCCCGTGTGCTGCCGCTCGACCAATCGGCGGGTGCAATTGACCGCGGTCGATCACTTGAGAATTTTCAACGAGAGATCTTTCTTCCCTCTGAACTTTCCTTGCAAAAATTTGTTCTCGAGCACGAATGGTTGGCTGAGCTGTCCAATGCGTACTACGCAATTGCACATGTTCCTGTGCTGCTTCTCTTTCTGGTGTGGCTTTTTGCCTTCCACAGAAGCGCATACCCTCAATGGAGAAACGGCCTCGCCCTGCTCACTGCAATGTGTTTGTCTTTGCGGTTCATTCGCGTTGCACCACCGCGCTTTTTTCCTGAGCTCGGGTACATTGACCTCTCCACGCGATACGGAATGTCTATTTACGGACCCGTTGGCAAAGGTGTATCCGACCAATTTGCCGCCATGCCTTCAATTCATGTTGGCTGGGCAGCTGTGGTGTCGCTAGGTGTAGTGGCGGCAAGTACAAGCAAGTGGCGCTGGCTTGCACTCTTTCATGTTTTGGCAACCATATTTGTTGTGTCAGCAACCGGAAATCATTGGTGGCTCGATGGGCTCGTTGCTATTGCACTTCTTGGCATTGCGCTATTGATAGATGAAAGATTTATCCGAGCCAGGCGGGAATAATGATGCTTTGCCCGGCAAACAGCTTGACGTCTGCTTGCGAGTACCAACCATTGGCCGCCATGATGGCCGCCATTTTTACGCAAAACACTGAACCAATTTTCGATAGCGAATCGCCGGGCGCAACTTCATATGTTCCTGCCGGACGAGACCCACAACCTTTAGAACTTGGCCCTTGCGGAGGCAGTGTTGTGTTGGCAATTGCCTGAGCAGAGGTGCTTTTTGCCGTGGGTGGAATTTTCATGCTTTGCGTAGGAAGTGGAAATTGTGAGATGGAAACCCAACCGTTATACATGAGCAATTCTTCTACGCTGACCCCATAGGAACTGGCTACCTTGATGGGCGAATCGCCTGAGACCACAACGTATTCCTGCTCGTACCCAACCGAGCCAACTGGCAACGTCGTGCTCACACCTGGAGCAGTAGTAATGACCGGAGGAATGGTGGCGAAGTCTGTTGCCCCCACAGGCACAACAGTTGTTGCGCTACCAGCGACATCTTGGCTACAAGCGCTGACTGCGAGAACCATGAGCGGAGTAAAAAAGACACCAAGAACTACTGGCACCCAGCGTCGCTGCATGCGCACAGTTTCTCGTTCTCGTTCTTGCACAACCTCAATCTTACGCAAGAGGCCGTGCAGTAGGTGCTATGGGGTACGGCAAATGTGTTTCTCCCATGAGGAACGCATCTACTCCGGCCGCGCATGCACGACCTTCAGCTATTGCCCACACAATGAGGCTCTGTCCACGACCCATATCGCCTGCCACAAAAACTCCATCGGCTGATGTTTTGTAATGTTCGTCACGAGCGACGTTGCCACGATCGTCGTAGTTCAAACCCATCTGATCGAGCCAAGAACCTTTTTCCGGACCAACAAAACCAAGTGCAAGAAGCACGAGGTCGGCAGGAAGTTCTTGATCGGAGCCAGGAACTTTTTCAAACTTCCCGTTCTTCATCTCTACTTCATGAATGAGAAGTGCACGTACATTGCCCTGACCATCGTCGAGGAAACGTTCGGTGTTCACGCTAAACACACGCTCGCCACCTTCTTCATGTGCGCTCGAAACGCGATATACAAGACTCCACTGTGGCCAAGGGTTATTGCCAGCACGTTCTTCTGGCGGGCGCGGCATAATTTCCAACTGCGTTACCGACTGTGCACCATGACGATGCGAGGTCCCCAAGCAGTCGGCGCCCGTATCGCCACCACCAATAATGATGACGTTTTTACCTGCAGCAGAAATGGGTGACTCTGCAAAGTCGCCCTCTTGTACTTTGTTGGCCAATGGCAAAAATTCCATCGCCTGATAGATGCCTTTGAGTTCACGACCAGGTACTGGTAAATCACGCCATGCGGTTGCCCCGCATGCAAGAACCACCGCGTCATGAGTTGCACGAAGCACTTCTACGTCAATGACCCCACCCACATCTGCATTCACACGGAACTCAGTTCCCTCTTCGCGCATTTGCTCTAAACGACGGTCGATGTGATGTTTTTCCATCTTGAATTCAGGAATGCCATAGCGCAAGAGTCCGCCAATGCGGTCGTCTCGTTCCAGCACCACCACATCATGCCCAGCACGCGTGAGTTGTTGTGCAGCCGCCAAACCGGCGGGACCACTGCCAATAACAGCGACGCGCTTGCCTGTTTTTACCGAAGGCTTTTGTGGAACAACCCAGCCTTCATTCCATGCATGGTCAATAATTTCTACTTCTACTTGCTTAATAGCTACTGGTTGCGCATTAATGCCAAGTACACATGCCGACTCGCATGGTGCTGGGCACAGCCGACCCGTGAATTCAGGGAAGTTATTGGTGGCATGCAAGCGGTCAATGGCATCGCGCCAATGATTGCGATACACCAAGTCATTCCAGTCGGGAATGAGGTTGCCCAGTGGGCATCCGTTATTGCAGAAAGGAATACCGCAATCCATGCAACGGCCAGCCTGATGATTGAGCGCATCTTTATCGAAAGGCTCGTACACCTCTTTCCAGTCGCGCAAGCGAACGGGAACCGAGCGACGTTGTGGACCTTGACGGTCCCACTTCAAAAATCCTGTTGCCTCACCCATGGGCTACCTCCATGATTCGTTTGTTGGTTTCTTCTTCATCAAGACCTTCAGACTTTGCCTGAGCAATTGCCCCAAGAACATTGCGGTAATCGCGTGGCATTACCTTGCGGATTTTTGATGTTTCTACATTCCATGAATTCAAGAGGCGTTGCCCCACTTCAGAACCTGTGTACTCCACATGTTTTTCTATTGTTGACTTCAACCATTCCAGGTCGGTGTCATCAAGTGGTTCAATTTCCACAAGTTCATAGTTCACTCGCGACGCAAATTCTCCGTCGCGGTCGTAAACGTAGGCAATTCCACCCGACATACCTGCAGCAAAGTTGCGGCCTGTGGCACCAAGCACCACCACACGACCACCGGTCATGTATTCACAACCGTGGTCGCCCACTCCTTCAACAACAGCTATGGCGCCTGAGTTGCGCACACAGAATCGCTCGCCCACCATGCCGCGCAAGTAAATTTCTCCACTTGTTGCACCGTAGCCAATGACGTTTCCAGCAATGACGTTGTCTTCAGCAACGAATGTTGATGCATCACTTGGGCGAACAATGAGTCGCCCGCCCGACAAACCTTTACCGAGGTAGTCATTCGAGTCGCCAACGAGTCGCATTTCAATACCGCGTGGCACAAATGCGCCAAAAGATTGACCTGCTGAACCAGTGAACTCAATAGCAATAGTGGCATCGGCAAGACCAGCACCACCCCACTTCTTCGTGAGTGCACTACCCAACATGGTGCCAACAGTTCGGTTGACGTTACGGATGGGGAAAGACAACTGAACAGGAGTTCCTTTTTCCAAAGCATCTTTGCTTGCAGCAATGAGTTGCATATCGAGAGCTTCTTCCAAACCGTGCTCTTGCATCACGCTGTGATGCCTTGTTTGGTTGTAAGGGTTCTCTGGCACGGCAAGAAGTGGCGAAATATCGAGCCCTTCTACTTTCCAGTGATCTATTGCTTCAACTGCATCAATGAATTCAACGTGACCAACCGCCTCTTGAATACTGCGGAATCCCATCGCTGCCAAATACTCACGAACTTCTTCAGCAATGAATTCAAAGAAGTTGGTAACGAATTCTGGCTTGCCACTAAAGCGTGCACGCAATTCAGGGTTCTGTGTTGCAATACCTACTGGGCATGTATCGAGATGACATACACGCATCATGATGCAACCACTCACCACAAGCGGCGCTGTTGCAAAGCCGAACTCTTCAGCACCAAGCAATGCAGCAATTACTACGTCGCGGCCAGTTTTCATTTGTCCGTCTGCTTGCACAACAATGCGGTCGCGCAGACCATTGAGCATCAAGGTTTGCTGTGCTTCAGCAAGACCAAGTTCCCACGGGGCACCTGCGTGCTTGAGTGATGTAAGTGGAGACGCACCTGTGCCACCGTCGTGGCCAGAAATAAGCACCACGTCGGCCTTTGCCTTGCTCACACCTGCAGCAACAGTTCCTACGCCTACTTCTGCAACCAACTTCACGTGTACACGTGCTTCAGGGTTGGAGTTCTTGAGGTCGTGAATGAGCTGCTTGAGATCTTCAATGGAATAGATGTCGTGGTGTGGCGGCGGGCTAATGAGACCCACTCCAGGAGTACTGAAGCGTGTTTTTGCTATCCACGGATACACCTTGTACCCAGGAAGTTGCCCACCTTCGCCAGGCTTGGCGCCTTGTGCCATTTTGATTTGAATATCGTCGGCATTCACAAGGTATTCACTCGTCACACCAAAACGACCTGAAGCAACTTGCTTAATAGCTGAGCGCTTTGAGTCGCCGTTTGCCATTGGCATGAAGCGCTCTGAATCTTCGCCACCCTCACCGGTGTTGCTCTTGCCGCCAATGCGGTTCATTGCAATAGCCAAAGTTTCATGGGCTTCAGCAGAAATAGAGCCATAGCTCATTGCGCCTGTAGAGAAACGAGCAACAATGTCGCTGACCGATTCCACTTCGCTAATGGGCACTGCAGGGCGCACGCCCGTTTTCAAGTGGAAGAGCCCACGCAATGTTGCAAGATTGCGAGACTGGTCGTCTACTGCTGCTGTGTACTCTTTGAACAGGTCGTAACGTCCTGAACGCGTGCTGTGCTGTAGGCGGTACACCGTCTCGGGGTTGAAGAGGTGAAACTCACCTTCGCGACGCCACTGATACTCGCCACCTAATTCCAATTTGCGGTGCGATCGTTCTTCAGGACGCGAAGGGTGTGCAGCACCATGACGCGCAGCGGCTTCCATAGCTATTTCGTTGAGTCCAATACCACCCAGACGAGAAACGGTTCCGGTGAAGAACTCGTCAACCAGTTCGCTTGACAAGCCAATGGCTTCGAAGATTTGTGCTCCGGTGTACGACGCAACCGTTGACACACCCATCTTTGACATCACCTTCAAAACACCTTTACCAGACGCCTTGATGTAGTTCTTACGTGCTTTGCCGGCATCGATGCCGCCAAGACCATGGAGACCAATACCTTCACCACTCAAAATCATGTCGTCAATAGATTCAAAGGCAAGGTACGGGTTAATTGCAGCAGCACCAAAACCAATGAGCAGCGCCATGTGATGCACTTCTCGGGCGTCACCTGTCTCCACAATCAGCCCAACGAGAGTGCGCTTTTTCTGGCGAATGAGATGATGATGAACAGCGCTTGTCATGAGCAACGAAGGAATAGGCGCGTGAATTTCATCTGAGTTGCGGTCAGACAAAATAATGATTCGCGCACCATCGTCAATTGCATCTTCTACTTCACTGCGTACACGTGTGAGTGCTTCACGCAGCGCTTCTCCGCCACCACTGACACGAAAGAGACCAGAGATAACAGCCGACTTCAGATGTGACAAATTGCCATCATCATTGATGTGAATAATGCGTGCCAGGTCGTCGTTGTCAATGATGGGGAAAGGCATAGCAAGTTGACGACATGCTTCTGGCCCTGCAGAGAGAAGGTTTGCTTCTGGCCCTACGGTACGGCTCACAGCAGTAACCACTTCTTCACGAATAGCATCGAGCGGCGGGTTGGTTACTTGAGCAAACAACTGCTGGAAGTAGTCGAACAATAAACGTGGTCGCTTCGACAACACGGCAATAGGTGTATCGGTACCCATTGAGCCAAGGGGTTCAAGACCACCTTTCGCCATCGGCGCCACAATAATTTTCAACTCTTCGTGTGTGTAACCAAACATCTGTTGACGGCGCAACACACTGTCGTGCCCATAAACAATATGTTCACGTTCAGGAAGGTCTTCGAGTTTCACCATTCCTTGTGCAACCCACTCTTCATAAGGGGCCATTGCAGCAAGTTCTGACTTCACTTCGTCGTCGTCAATAATGCGACCCTGTGCGGTGTCAATGAGGAACATGCGTCCAGGTTGCAAGCGGCCTTTTTTCACCACTCGCTCAGGAGCAATATCGAGCACGCCCGACTCACTTGCCATCACTACGAGGTCGTCGTCTGTGACCCAGTACCTGCTCGGACGCAAACCATTGCGGTCGAGAACTGCGCCAATGACCGTTCCATCGGTGAAGGCGACGCTTGCTGGGCCATCCCATGGTTCCATCAGCGAGCCGTGATACTCATAGAAAGCACGCTTTTTTGCATCCATGCGGTCGTTGTTTTGCCACGCCTCAGGAATCATCATGAGAACTGCATGAGGCAATGAACGCCCAGCAAGGTGAATGACTTCCAAAGTTTCGTCGAACGACATGGAGTCGGAACCACCCACTGTGCAAATGGGGAACGCTTTTTCTAGGTCGGGAAGAAGATCGCTCGAGAGCAACGACTCACGTGTGCGCATCCAGTTGCGGTTGCCTTGCACCGTGTTGATTTCACCGTTGTGCGCAATGAAGCGGTACGGGTGCGCAAGAGGCCACGAAGGAAACGTGTTGGTACTAAAACGACTGTGCACCAACGCAAGAGCCGACTCCATGCGTTCGTCAGACAAGTCGGGAAAGAATTCACCAAGCTCTGGCGTAGTGAACATTCCTTTGTATACCAAAGTACGTGCCGACAACGAAGGAAAATATGTTGACAACTCTTCAGGCAATTCGTGCTCTACGCGCTTACGTGCAATAAACAATTTACGATCAAGCTCAATGCCGCTCGAACCTTGTGCATCGCTCACAAATATTTGACGCATAGTTGGCATCACTGCAAGCGCCGTTGCGCCAAGGCACGATGGGTTTACTGGCACATCGCGCCATGCAAGAACGCGCAACTGTGATTCTGCAAAGATCGCTTCAATACGAGTAACGGCAAGAGCAACTTCACTTGCGCCTTGTGGCATGAACGCCAAGCCCACGCCGTATGCGCCGACAGCAGGCAGTTCAACGCCGGCAACCGCACGACAAAATGCATCGGGAACTTGAATGAGAATGCCCGCACCGTCGCCAGTGTCGGCTTCTGCACCAGTTGCACCGCGGTGTTCCATGTTGCACAAAGCACCAATGCCGAGTCGCACGATGTTGTGGCTTGCAATGCCTTTCATTTGTGCAACAAAAGACACGCCGCAGGCATCGTGCTCAAACCGAGGGTCGTATAGACCACGTGCAGCAGGATAGAAATGTGAGTTGTGCGTCGACACGAACAGTCTCCAATGAGTTGTAAGGGTTCTCGGCGCCGTGTGTCACGCGTATCGCGACAATTCGCACCGAGAACTGTTGGATTATTCTCCACCGAGACGACGCTGGCCCAGTGCCTTAATGCTATCGCCCTAGGCGGGGTCAATAAAAGCGGTTTTCCGCTTTTCGAAGTTCGCTGTGACGGCTTCCACTTGGTTGGCCTTACCAATGAGCGCACCGATGACCCGGCGCTCCTCGGCAAATTGCTCGGCGGCTCCGGCCGTAAAGAGGCGATTGAGCAATTCTTTCGAGCCGCGCACAGCATCGGGGCTGCGGTCGGCAATTTCCTGTGCCATCGCCATGGCGTCGTCAAATGGCGTCACCGAGAGGCGTGTTGCCAAACCGAGTTCGAAGGCCTCTTTGCCCGTAAAGACGCGAGCGGTGAACACAAGCTCTTTCACTACGTCGGGGCGAGCCAGACGGCTGAGCACCAATGTTCCTGTCATGTCGGGAACAAGACCCCAGTGCACTTCACGTACCGACATTTGCGTGTCGGGGTGCACAATACGAATGTCGGCGCCGAGAGCAACTTGAATGCCGCCACCCAGCGCATGCCCATGCACCGCTGCAATGACAGGAACAGGAATCTCTTGCCATGCCCACGCAGCCTGTTGTCCGAGATGTGTGATGCGCCCGTCTTGCATATCTGATGCACGAGGTTCACGATTGCCTTCACTTGCCCCACCGGCCATTTGCTGAAAGGAGCCGAAGTCGAGCCCAGCACAAAACGAAGAACCTTCGCCCGACAAGACCACAACGCGCACATCTTTGCGCGCCTTTAACTCGTCTCCAGCTTCAACAAGACCCGCAAACATTGCACCATCGAGGGCATTTCGCTTATCGGGACGATTCAGGCGCACGTCGGCGACGCCGCCAACAACAGAAATAGTGACTCGTTTTTCGCTGCTCATCTTTTCAGTCTCGCACTCCCGTGCCCCACATGACACACTGAGGGGATGAAATTGAACCTCACCGCCGACGAAGTACTCACCACTACCCGCAGTGTGCGCAAGCGCCTCGATTTTGACAAGCCTGTAGCCCGTTCTGTTGTCGAAGATTGCCTGCAAATTGCCCTCCAGGCTCCTACAGGGTCAAACAGCCAGGGCTGGCAATGGATTGTTGTTGAAGATGCAGCCAAGAAAAAAGCACTTGCCGATATTTACAAAGACAACTTTTCTATTTACGCAAAAAATCCAACGAGCGCGGGCTATGCAGACGACGACCCACGCTCTGCACAAAAAGAAAAAATCACTGAATCGGCAACGTATCTCGCCGAAAACTTTCACCGCGTACCGCTCATGCTTGTTCCGTGCATCACTGGTCGCCTCGACAATGCATCTGTAATGCAAGGTGCATCCGCTTGGGGTTCACTTCTTCCTGCCGTGTGGTCATTCATGCTTGCTGCTCGCGAGCGCGGCATTGGTTCTGCATGGACCACCATTCACCTCATTGGTGAAGGCGAAAAACAGGCCGCTGAAGTGCTCGGCATTCCTTTCGACAAAGTAACCCAAGGTGGGCTCTTCCCCATTGCTTACACCGTTGGAACCGACTTCAAAGTTGCCAAGCGTTTGCCACTCGATGGCATTTTGCATTGGGACAAGTGGTAATTCTTCGTTAGTCAACTAGCCGCAAACCACTCGGCGCAATAGACGGCTCGGTGTACGGCAAGTCAACAACAAACTCTGTGCGGTGAGCGGGAAATACGTGATGCGATACCAACACTGGGCGACCAGTGGTGTCGGACGTGACCCGCTCACAACGCAACACCGGCGAACCAACAGGTATGTGCAACATCATTGCATCGTCTGGCGTTGCAGCATCGGCACCAATGGTTTGTGTTGCTCCACTCAATGGAACATCGAGTAGTTCATAAAACGGTGACTGCTCTACATCGCGACGCGACAAGTGCTGGCCCACTTCTGCTGAACACCACACCGTCACAATGGCAAAGGGTTCACCATCGGCAAGGTTCACGCGCAACACGCGAAGTACTTGTGCAGTTCCCAATACATCTGCAATTTTTTTCGGCGCCAATTCAAAACTGAATTCCACAATGCGTCGTTGTGAAGTCACACCACTTGCCCGCATCTGTTCTTCAATAGTTGCCAATTTGCCGAGCGGTTGACGAACGGTGTCGCCAGGAACAAACCACCCGAAACCTTGTCGTGCATTCACGAGGCCCTCATCTCGCAACACTTCAAGTGCACGTCGCACCGTGACTCGACTTGCAGAGAACTCGGCCGACAGCTCAGACTCGCTGGGCAACATCCGCCCTGCGACGTAATTGCCTGCCGCGAGGCGTTCCCGCAGATTCTCGGCAATCTGTTGATAGCGAATGGTCCTCACTTGTATTAGAGTTGTCTACACAGCGCACATTTGCAAGTTCCGCGGGCAACCCGGCTTGCTCGAGAGAAAAGAGCCCCCATGGCCGTGTCAGCAGGAACCCCCGTCTCACTCGTGAATGCCGTCTATGGCACCCTTGTGGAACGCGCAGCCCTTGGCCGCAAACGCCTTGGTCGACCATTGTCGCTCACCGAGAAGATCCTCATCAATCACCTTGTTGACCCTGCAAATCAAGAGATGGAGCGCGGCCGTAGCTATGCCGACTTCCGCCCCGACCGTGTGGCAATGCAAGACGCAACAGCCCAAATGGCCCTCTTGCAGTTCATGACCGCTGGTCTTCCCGAAACATTGGTGCCATCAACAGTGCATTGCGATCACCTCATTATGGCCAAGACCGGTGCACGCATCGACATGGGTGTTGCCATCGATACCAACAAAGAGGTCTACGACTTCTTGAGTTCCGTCTCGGCAAAATTTGGTATTGGTTTTTGGGGCCCAGGCAGCGGCATCATTCACCAAGTTGTTCTTGAGCACTATGCATTCCCTGGCGGAATGATGATTGGTACCGACAGCCACACCCCAAATGCTGGTGGTCTTGGCATGGTGGCAATTGGTGTTGGTGGTGCCGATGCAGTTGACGTGATGACCGGCTTTCCGTTCAACGTACGTTGGCCAAAAGTAATTGGCATCAAACTCACCGGCAAACTCTCGGGTTGGTCAAGCCCGAAAGATGTCATTTTGGAAGTTGCACGTGTGCTCACCGTTGAAGGTGGAACTGGTGCAATTGTTGAATACTTCGGCGACGGAGCTGACTCCATTTCTGCAACAGGCAAAGCAACTATTTGCAACATGGGTGCCGAAATTGGTGCAACGTGTTCAGTGTTTTCTTACGACCAACACATGGCGAAATATCTTCAGGCAACAGGTCGCGCCGACATTGCCGCAGCAGCCGACAAAGTTGCAAGCGAACTACGCCCCGACGATGGCGCACAATACGACCAACTCATTGAAATTGATCTCAATTCACTGAAGCCACTCATTAATGGCCCTCACTCACCTGATCGTGCTCACAAAGTTGGCGCAGGTGTAGGTGCCGCCGCTCGTGAAAACAATTGGCCACTTGAAGTTTCTGCAGCACTCATTGGTAGTTGCACGAACTCTTCTTACGAAGACATCACCCGTGCGGCATCGGTTGCCCGCCAAGCAGCTGCGCGTGGCTTGCGCACAAAAACAGAGTTGCTCATTTCACCAGGGTCTGAACAAATTCGCGCCACCATTGAACGCGACGGGCTCTTGGCAGATCTTGAAGCAATTGGCGCAACTGTTCTTGCTAATGCGTGTGGCCCATGCATTGGTCAGTGGGAACGCCATGCCGATGTCACTGCAAAACCAAACAGCATTGTGAACTCATTTAACCGCAACTTCCCGAAACGCAACGACGGTTCAGCAAACACATTGTCGTTTGTAACAAGCCCAGACACAGTTATTGCCATTGCATTATCGGGTCGCCTCGACTTCGACCCCACAGTTGACACCATTACGGCACCAGACGGCACTGAGGTACTACTTGCTGCGCCAGTCGGTGAAGTTCTTCCTGCAAATGGTTACGACCCAGGCGTTGACACCTTCACACAACCACCAGCAGATGGCAGCAAAATTACTGTTGAAGTGAGCCCAACATCAGATCGTTTGCAGTTGCTCGAACCATTCACTGCGTGGGACGGATCTGACTACATCGATCTTCCTGTGCTCATGAAAGCAAAAGGCAAGTGCACCACCGACCATATTTCTGCAGCTGGAAAATGGCTCACCTATCGTGGTCACTTAGAGAATATTTCTGGCAACTTGTTCATTGGTGCAATTAATGCATTCAATGGCGCAACAGGTGAAGGCAAAGATATTACCGATGGTGGCACGCGCCTTTACCCTGAAATTGCAAAACGTTATTCGCAAGCTGGCATTTCATGGTGTGCAATTGGCGATCAAAACTACGGTGAAGGTTCATCGCGTGAACACGCCGCAATGGAACCACGCTTCCGCGGTGGTGTTGTTATTTTCGCTCGCTCCTTTGCTCGCATTCACGAAACAAATTTAAAAAAGCAAGGCCTTGTTCCACTCACATTCTCCGACCCAGCAACATACGAACTCATCGGCGAAGACGATCGCATTAGCGTGATGGGTCTACCACCAGTTCCTGACAAGCCCATTACGTGTCGCATTACAAAGGCCGACGGCTCCACTGTTGATTTCGAAACAAAGCACACCTTTAGCCCTGAGCAAGTGGAATGGTTTAAAGCTGGTTCTGCGCTCAACATCGTGCGCCAAAACCTCGCCAAGAAATAGAACCTCTCCCGGTATATGGGAGAGGCCTCACGCGGGGGGCGTGAGGCCTCTCAACCGATGAACCCGATGGTGGGGGACCATCGTTGGGTTCTTGACGAATCGGTCTTGGGGGAAGACCGATTCGCTTGTTGGATATATATTGCCTTATTTCTGACTATTACTCAAGGCGAACAGCAAGATAGTTGGTATCTTATTTTGTGATGGAACTTCGCCAGCTCACCAGCCTCTTAGCTATTGCTGACCATGGTTCGTTTTCGGCCGCGGCAAAATCGCTCGGAACCGTGCAATCCAACGTTTCAGCCCATATTTCGCGTCTGGAAAAGGTCTTAGGCACCACACTCATCGACCGTCATAGTGGCCAACTCACCGATGAAGGGCTCGCTGTTGCCGAACGCGCCCGGCGCATCGTGCACGAAATGGACAATATTGCGTCCGACATCACGGCCCGTGACGAAGAAATCACGGGGGAAACACGCCTCGGAGTACTCGGTACCACCGCACGTTGGTTCATGCCGCGCCTCCTCACCTCGCTCTCTCACTCCCAACCAGGCATTCGCACCATTGTTCACGAGGGAAGTACGTCGTCACTATTACCTCGTCTTGCCAATGGCACTATCGACGCAGCCATTGTTCACTTGCCTGTTGACGACCCAGAACTCATTACGCAACCACTCTTTTCCGAAGACATGCTGCTACTTGCCCACTCAAAGCACGTTCTTGCCTCATACGACACCATTTCACTCACAGAACTTGCCACATTCCCATTGTTGCTGCCACCGCGCAGCACTGCATTTCGCCGCATCGTCGACCGCGCAGCTGCGAACAAAGGAGTGGCGTTGCAGGCACAGGCAGAAATTGATGGCGTACGACTACTTGCTTCACTCGCCTTTGAAGGATTCGGCGCTGCCATTGTGCCGGCCAGTGCAATTCCCGGTTGGTTGAAAGGCGACTTCGTGCGCATTGCAGTTCCTGAACTCCCTCGCCGAGTCGTGGGCTGGACCCAGCGTCGACGCCCACAACCCAACCGCGCCACGCGCGCCACACTTTTAGAAGCACAAACAGTCATCGAGAAATACGGCACACGTCAACCCGGTGTGCACGTTGGCCGTGGCGCATTTCCGCTTGCAAGAAACAATGACCCGCGCGCCTAGTGTTAACGATGTCATGACACTTGCGAACGAATATGCACCTTCCATTGACCTTGTGAAGTCCATACGTGGAGCCGCACGAGCAGATATTCGTGTACTGAACACTTTCAATCCAGACTCCCCTCGTCGCGTGGTATGGATCAACATTGAAGAAGAAGTACGTCGTGGTGCATTGTCTGCCGATGCATGTTTAGTTATTGAAACTGCAGCAACCATTGCTTGCGATAAACGGTACCCACTCGTCATGAGCCTTGGTTCATCAGGTGCCGACATTGTTGAAGGCATTGCTGCACTTCACGGTTGGGGTTCTGCAGCACGAGCACTTGCTCGCTGCTCTGGCATTGTTCCTACCATTCATGTTGTGACCGGGCCAGCAGTGTCGGGGCCAGCACTTCTCATTGGGCTCGCCGATTTTGTGGTGATGACCGAAGACGCCTACGCATTCGTTTCAGGGCCAACCATGGTTGCGGAATTCACTGGCGAAACCGTGAGCAACGAAGAACTCGGCGGAGCAGCAATACACGCTCGTGCCAGTGGCGTTGCATCACTCGTTGTTGCAAATGTTGAAGCAGCGCATTTAGCAGTAGAACAAATATTGAGTTACCTTCCGAACAACGTTGATGAACTTCCCGAAATGGTAGAGACCGACGACCCGTTTGACCGCCTGACACCAGAAGCAGGAGACTTCATCCCTGCCACGTCAACTGGTTCATACGACGTGCGTAAAGTCATTTCATCACTCGTCGACGATGGCGAATATTATGAACTGCGCGCCCGCTGGGCAGCCAACGTTGTTACCGCCTTTGCCCGCATTGATGGCCGCGTTATAGGCATCGTCGCCAACCAGCCCGTTGTTCTTGCCGGCACTCTCGACATTCCCGCAAGTCAAAAAGCTGCCCGATTCGTCGCCTTCTGCGACGCCTTCAACATTCCCCTCATCACCTTGGTCGATACCCCAGGTTTCTACCCAGGTAAAGACTTGGAGTGGCGCGGCATGATTCGCCACGGCGCTCAACTTGTATTTGCTTACGCTCGTGCTTCCGTGCCGCGTATTTGCATTATTTTGCGCAAGTCATATGGTGGCGCATACATCGTGATGGACTCAAAGAACATGGGCAACGATGTGTGCCTTGCCTGGCCATGGGCCGAGTTGGCAGTAATGGGCGCTGGCCAAGCAGCTGCCATCTTGCAACGAAGAGCAACACCAGAAGAACGGGCTGCTTTCGAAGCCGACTACTCGGAACGACTCTTGAACCCCTACATCGCAGCCGAGCGTGGGCTCATCGATGGGGTCATTGAGCCCGCCGACACTCGGCGTGAAATTGCATCGGCTTTGCGTGCCCTCGAGCACAAGCGCGAGCGCCTCCAGGCCCGCAAACACGACAACACGCCCCTGTAAATCACCGCACGAGGGTTCTCCCATTGTGAGCCAAGGGGTCGGGTGCTCTATTCTTTCCCACGGGGAGGAAGCCCCTAATACCTAACTTAAGGAGTTCACAGATGGCCGATACCATCACGCTCATCGACGATCGCACTGGAAAAACAGTCACAGTTGCAATCAACGACGGAGTATTCAACTCGTCAGCTCTTCGCGAGCTCGACCCCGATCTACGTATGTACGACCCGGCATTCCTCAGCACCGCTGCATGCTCATCGTCCATCACCTATCTCGATGGAGAAGCTGGTATTTTGAGATACCGCGGTTACCCCATTGAGCAGCTAGCTGAAAAAAGCACATTTCTTGAAGTCGCCTATTTGTTGTTGAATGGCGAACTCCCCACAGCAGACGAGCTAGACGAGTGGGCCTTCGATGTCACCCATCACACCTTCATTCACGAAAACATGCGTAAGCGTTTCGTTGATGGTTTCCACTACGACGCACACCCCATGGGCATGTTCGTTTCTTCGGTCGCAGCTCTTGGCACTTTTTATCCTGATGCAAAAGACATTTTCAATAAACAATCTCTCGATCGCCAAACGCTGCGTCTCATTGCCAAGGTTCCCACACTGGCCGCAATGGCATACCGCTTTAGCATGGGTCTCCCCTTTGTTTACCCCGATAACTCGTTGTCGTACAGTGAAAACTTCTTGAACATGATGTTCAAGGTGGGCGACGATTACAAGGTCGACCCAGTTCTTGCGCGCGCGATGGATCTTCTCTTTATTTTGCATGCCGACCACGAACAGAACTGCGGCACCACCGCAATGCGCGTCGTTGCATCGTCTCAGTCAGACCCTTATTCTGCTGCTGCAGGAGCCGCTTCGGCCCTCTATGGCCCACTCCACGGTGGCGCTAATGAAGCCGTGCTCCATATGCTCCGCGAAATTGGCACCTTAGAGAACGTCCCGGCATTCGTGCAGTCAGTTAAAGACGGCAATGGCAAGCTCATGGGCTTCGGACACCGCGTATATAAAAACTACGACCCACGCGCCACCATTATTAAAAAAGCCGCTTATGAGGTTTTTGAAGTAACAGGAAAGAACCCGTTACTCGACATAGCACTCAAGCTTGAGCAAACTGCTGTGGAAGATGAATACTTCATCTCACGCAAGTTGTACCCGAATGTTGACTTCTATTCAGGGCTCATCTACGAAGCACTTGGTTTCCCAGCAGAGATGTTCACCGTGTTGTTTGCCATTCCGCGAACTGTAGGTTGGCTCACTCATTACGCAGAGTTGCTCTCCGACAAAGAGCAAAAGATCAGCCGTCCACGCCAGCGCTATACAGGTGCTAGCGAGCGGAACTACACAAAAATTGAAGCTCGCTAACGCGAGATATCAATAACTATCTTTCCGGCATTGGCATTTTTTGCCATGTGCTCATGAGCAGTTGCAATGTCGGAAAGCTCATAGCGCGAGTCAATAACGGGCTTCAGTGCACCTGTTATAAATAGCGGCAGCATTTCTGCTGCGAAGCGTTGACTAATAGCAATTTTCTCATCGAGAGGCCGCGCCCGAAGCACTGTTCCTACAAGTCGCGCCCGCTTAAACATGAGCCCGCCTAGGTTCATCGCTGGTGGTGGGCCGGCCATGGTTCCTACTTGAACAATGCAGCCCTTCAATGCGAGCGACGCAATATTGCGGTCAACGTAGTCGCCGCCAATGACGTCGAGAATGGTGTCGACACCTTTGCCGTTCGTGAACTTCTTTACTTCTTCCACGAAATCTTGAGTGGAATAATCGACAACAAGATCGGCACCTAAGTTTTTGCAGGCTTGCACTTTTCCGGTGGAACACGTCACGACCACTCGTGCACCAATGGCTTTACAAATTTGAATTGCGGCCGTGCCAACTCCCGATGCACCTGCGTGCACCAATGCAATACGCCCACTTGTAAGACCGCCTTGAACAACAAGCGCGTCCCACGCAGTAATGAAAACTTCAGGAATTGCCGCTGCATCGTTCACCGAAATATTCGACGGCACGCGCATTGCCTGACGTTCGTGCACTACCAAGTACTCGGCATAACCACCGCCACTCACAATGCCCATGACGGCATCACCAACGGCATGTTCACGCACTCGGCTTCCAATTGCGGTTACTACTCCAGCAAATTCGAGACCAGGAACATCGTGTTCTACTGGGCTCGGGTTGGGGTACAACCCCATGCGCTGCATGAGGTCTGCCCTATTCAACGCCGTTGCCCGTACCGCAACCAACACTTCTTCAGCATCGGGTTGCGGTACGGGAATATCGGCAAAGCGCAGTACTTCTGGCCCGCCAAACTCGGTGAGCACGACTGCGCGCATAACGGTTAGGCCATCTTCTTTTGCAAACGAGTATCGAGTGCTTCCAAGAAACCTTCAGTGGTGAGCCACGGTGCATCTTTGGAGATGAGAATTGACAAGTCTTTTGTCATTTCGCCAGCTTCAATTGCTTCAACACACACTTGCTCGAGCTTCGTTGCGAAGTCGATGAGTTTCGGGTTGTTGTCGAGCTTGCCACGATGCACCAAACCACGAGTCCAGGCAAAAATTGACGCAACCGGGTTGGTTGACGTCTTGTTGCCCTTCTGGTGTTCGCGGTAGTGACGTGTGACGGTGCCGTGAGCAGCTTCAGCTTCCACTGTGCGGCCATCTGGTGTGTACAGAACCGAGGTCATGAGGCCAAGTGAACCGAAGCCCTGTGCAACGGTGTCGCTTTGTACGTCGCCGTCGTAGTTCTTACATGCCCATACGTAGCCACCTTCCCACTTCATGACGCATGCAACCATGTCGTCAATGAGGCGGTGCTCGTAGGTAATGCCAGCCTTGTCGAAGTCGGTCTTGAACTCGTTCACAAACACTTCTTCAAAGAGGTCTTTGAACTGACCGTCGTATGCCTTCAAGATGGTGTTCTTGGTGCTCATGTACACGGGGTACTTGCGGTCGAGACCGTAACGCAACGAAGCGCGAGCAAAGTCGCGAATGCTGTCGTTGAAGTTGTACATACCCATTGCAACGCCACCGTCTTTGCCAAACTTGGCAACTTCAAGTTCCATTGGCGCACTGCCATCTTCTGGCGTGTAGGTCATGGTGACTGTTCCTGCACCAGGCACTTTAAAGTCGCTTGCCTTGTACTGGTCGCCGTGTGCGTGACGGCCAATAACGATGGGCTTGGTCCAACCTGGAACAAGGCGAGGAATGTTGCTGCAAATAATTGGCTCGCGGAAAACAACGCCACCAAGAATGTTGCGAATGGTGCCGTTTGGCGACTTCCACATTTTCTTCAATTTGAATTCTTCAACACGTTGTTCGTCTGGCGTAATGGTTGCGCACTTCACGCCAACACCGTGCTTCAAGATGGCACGTGCAGAATCGATGGTGACCTGGTCGTCAGTTTGGTCACGGTATTCCATACCGAGGTCGTAGTACTCAAGTTCAATGTCGAGGTACGGCAAGATGAGGCGGTCTTTAATGAACTGCCAAATAATGCGTGTCATTTCGTCGCCATCGAGTTCGACGACTGGGTTGTCCACCTTGATCTTTGCCATTGGGGGCCTTTCTCTTCCCGCCACCCACCAAACGGGCAACGGTCACTTGTACGGTACTTGTACACATTAGCCGCTCGGGGCCCTCGGGCGTCCTCTGAGCCCCACTATGGCTGGGCTCGCCGTGTCGCTTACCATTCATTCATGGAATTCGCCTGGACCCCCGAACAAGAGGCACTTCGCGCCGAAGCCCGAGCTATTGCCATTGACGCCGTTGAACGCTATGGCCGCTTCAACGACTCGTGGATGAATGGGTATTCCAAAGAGTTCTCGAAAGAGCTCGGCGCACTCGGTTTCATTGGAATGACATGGCCAAAAGAATTCGGCGGTGGCGGACGCCCACCTATCGACCGGCTCATTGTTGGCGAAGAACTCATTGCCGCTGGCGCCCCTATTGCTGCTTCATGGTTTGGCGACCGCCAAATGGGCCCTGCATTCATGGCGTACGGAACACCCGAGCAACAAAAGGCATTCCTCCCTGGCATTTTGTCGGGCGAAGACACCTGGTGCATTGGCATGAGCGAGCCCGACGCAGGTAGCGACCTTGCATCATTGAAAACGAGTGCAGTTCTCGATGGCGATGAATGGGTTATTAACGGACAAAAAATTTGGACATCGTTCGGAGCAGTAGCTCAGTACTGCTACCTCATTTGTCGCACCAGCACCGACGGCCCACCTCATGCAGGCATTAGCGAAATTGTTGTGCCCATGAACACGCCCGGCATTGAAGCACGCGAAATTCAAGACATGACCACCAATCGTCACTTTTGCGAAGTGTTCTACACCGATGTGCGAGTACCAAAAGCAAACTTGGTGGGTGAACAAGGTGGCGCGTTCAAACAAACGATGCGTCAACTTGAACACGAGCGTGGTGGCATTGACCGTTTAGTATCGAACCATGCCTTGTATCTCATGGCTCGCGAACGTGCCGATACTTCAGACCCACGTGTACGCCAAACCATTGCGCAACTCGAAATTGACTATCGCATTGGTCGCATTTTGGTTGTGCGTGAAACATTGAAGCAAGCTCCTGCAGGTTTCTCTGCTGCCACAAAATGTTTCTGCACAGAACACGAAGGGCGTGTTGCCCAATTTGTTGCTGAAACTTTTGGCGCCAACGCAATGTTGTGGGACGACGTCACTTCTGGGCTCATGTACGGGCCTGGCTACACCATTATGGGTGGCACCTCAAATGTGATGCGTAACATTTTGGGTGAGCGCGTGCTCGGGCTTCCTAAAGAACCTTCCGCAGTTAAAAAATAAGAAACACATATGGCCGACCTTCTCGCACTCTCACGACACATCATTGACGCGGGAGTTGTTGACTCAGGAACTGGTCCTACTAACCGAATCAGCAATGAACTGTCGGAAATTGCCGACGACCTTGCCGTTGTCGAAAGTTTCAGCCACTGCGTGGCGTGGAAAACTTCAGAAGGCCTCGCCTGCTTCGATGCTTCTGGCGTCTTTACCGGCCCACTCGTTGTTGAGGCACTCAACAAGTGGACCTCAACACCTGTGAGCCATCTCATTTATACACACGGCCATGCCGACCATATTGGCGGTAGCCCTGCATTTGCTGCTGCAGCGGCAGCAAAGGGCGTTGCGAACCCCCGCGTTATTGGTCATGAAAACATTGCGCCCCGCGTTCAGCGCTACCGCGATACCAACGGCTGGAACCGGTTCATTAACGCCAAGCAATTTGGTGGCATCCGCGTAGAACATCAATACAGCCTTGGTGGAGATAAGAATCACTACATTCCACCCGATGTTTTAGAAGTAACTGAACCTTTTCGCGAACAACGCATCCTCACCATTGGTGATCATTCAGTAGAACTGAACCATGCCATCGGCGAAACCGACGACCACTTGTGGGCATGGGTCCCCGACAAGAAATGGATCATGGCAGGCGACTTCCTCATTTGGAATTTCCCCAATGCCGGCAACCCACAAAAAGTTCAGCGCTACCCACTTGAATGGGCCAAAGCGCTGCGCGACATGGCCGCAAAAGAACCAGAACTGCTTCTTCCGGCGCATGGTCTTCCCATTGATGGCAAAGAGCGTATTGAAATAGTGCTCACCGATATTGCCAGCGCACTTGAAACATTGGTGTCAGAAGTTCTTGTAATGATGAACGACGGCGCAACGCTTGACAGCATCATTCACAGCGTGTCGGTGCCACAAGACGTTCTCAACAAACCCTACTTGCGCCCCATGTACGACGAACCCGAGTTTGTGGTTCACAACATTTGGCGCTTGTACGGCGGCTGGTGGGACGGAGCACCATCACGCCTGAAGCCATCACCCGACGCGCAACTCGGTGCAGTGATTGCCGAACTATCGGGTGGAGTCAACACGCTTGTTGCACGCGCTCTGCACGAACTTGCACAAGGCGACTTCCGTATGGCCTGCCACCTCATCGACTTCGCCGCATGGGCCGAACCAGAAAATAGCCAAGTGCACGAAGCACGCTCAGACATTTACGAACAACGCCGCTCAAATGAGCTCAGTCTCATGAGCAAGGGAATTTTTAAAGCAGCAGCTCGCGAATCGCGTGCCGCTATCCGACACTCACAAGAACCAAAGCCGTAAGCGCACACCCCACGCCCACCCACTGAGCTTTGTGTAAATGCTCTTTGTCAACTTTTGTGGCAAGCAGCAATGTGCTCACTGGGTACAGCGATGAAATAACGGCAACCACCGACAGCAAGCCTTCACGCGCAGCAAACAAATATGAACCGTTAGCTATTGAGTCGAGTAGACCACTAATTAATGCAAATTTCAATGCAGGACCGCGCAACAACATCGGCTTTTTCGTACTGAGCACCACCACCAAAATGAGCGGCACACTGACCGAACGCAAAGCAAGCAGCGGCCATAACCCAGCGTCGGGCGATGTGTGGTCAAGTGCAATAAAAATAACGGCGAAACACAAACCACCTGTGACCGCCATGGCAACAATAGGCAGCGGAGTTTTCACATCATGAATGCCAAATGCATCGGTTACTAACGCAACCGCAAGAACTGCAACTGCCATTCCGAAATATGCAACAACACCGGGGCGTTCGCCACTCGCCAAACCCCAAATGACCGGAACAACGGTGCCCACGAGCGCGGTGATGGGCGCAACAATGGTCATTGCCCCCGAGGCCATTGCTTTATAAAAAGCGAGCAACCCGAGCGAACCAGCGACGCCCCCAATTGCACTCAGTAATAAGTCGTGTGTACTCGCAATGGGGTCGTTCAAAATGACAACAAGACAAATGATGACGGCAAAGCTCAAGCTCTGCCCCACCAGGGTCACACTGGCGGATGAAGCAGTGCGCGAAGCGCGCCCTCCCGAGTAGTCGGCGATGCCATAAACCACAGCGGTGATGAGTGCGAGGATGACAGCCACAGTGAACGAGGCTACGGTACATAGCCATGGAACATGTGAGATTAGGCAAAACAGGAATGCACGTATCGAAGTTGTGCCTTGGCACAATGACCTTTGGGCACCAATGCAACGAGGAACAATCGGTTGCCATCTTGAATGCAGCCAAAGACCACGGCTTTACCTTCATCGACACCGCCGACGTCTACCCCATTGGCGATATGACAAGCGGTTACGGCGCCACTGAAGAAATTCTCGGTCGCTGGCTCACCGGTCAACGCGACAATTTCATTGTGGCTACCAAGTGCTACGCCCCTACTGGCCCCAACAAGTGGGACCAAGGCAACTCGCGCAAGAACATCATTCGCGCTGCAGAAGCTTCATTGCGTCGATTGAAGACCGACTACATCGACCTCTACCAATTGCACTTCTACGACGACCGCGTGAGCCACGATGAATCGCTCAGTGCTCTCGACGACCTTGTGCGCTCAGGCAAGGTGCGTTACATCGGTTGCTCAAACTATTTGGCATATCAACTTGCTACCGCCCTTGGTCGTAGTGACGTAAACAAGTGGGAACGCTTTGCCAGCGTGCAGCCGCGGTACAACATGTTGTTCCGCGAAAATGAGCGTGAACTTCTTCCACTGTGCGCTGAGCAAGGACTCGCAGTCATTCCGTACAACCCACTTGCTGGCGGCTTCCTCACAGGCAAGCATCAGAAAGGTGCGCCTACAGCAGACACACGCTTCACCATTGGCGGCGGCACTGCTGAGCGTTACCAAGAGCGCTACTGGCAAGACCAGATGTTTGCCACCCTCGATGCCCTACGTGGCATTGCTGCCGAAGCCGATATGACCGTGGCTCAACTTGCCATCGCTTGGCAGTTCACTCGCCCCACCATTACTTCGCCCATCATTGGGGCAAGTAAGCCAGAGCAACTTGTTGATGCAGTGAACGCAGTTCGCACACCACTGAGTGCCGAACTCACACAGCGACTCGATGTCTTAACGCACGAGTATCGCTATGGCGACAGCGCACGCTGACACAGACAACTAGTGGGCACGACGGGACTCGAACCCGGGACCTCTACCATGTCAAGGTAGCGCTCTAACCAACTGAGCTACGCGCCCTAAGGCATTGAAATTGTATCGTGTTTTTGAAAAATGCACCGTGCCGAAATTCAAGCATAACTGGCGGCCTACTTTGTCATGCAGCCTCAGACTCATCTAGCGTTTCATTGAGTAATCGCCCCAAAACGAGAAGGTACCATGAAGAATTACGACGCCATTTATGTTGACGGCCAGTGGATCCCATCTGACGGAAAAAAGACTTTGTCAGTCTTCGACTCCACAAATGAAGAAGTCATGGCAACGATTCCAGAGGGAACTGCAAGCGATGTTGCCAAAGCTGCGAAAGCTGCCAAGGCGGCTTTTGTCTCATGGAGCACCACCCCACCTGCCACTCGTGCAAAATACCTAACTGCAATCAGCGATGCACTCGCCGCACGTATGGACGAAATCTCTTCAGCTATCTCCCGCGAAACCGGAATGTCAAAGATGTTGTCGAACATGATTCAAGTGGGTCTCCCCATTGGATCATTCAAACAAGCAGCCGCACTTGCAGAGTCGTTTGAATTTGAAAAACAAGTTGGCACCTCTCTCATCGTGCGCGAGCCCATTGGTGTTGTTGGATGCATCACGCCATGGAACTACCCGCTTCACCAAATTGCGGCCAAAGTTGCTTTTGCCCTGGCATCAGGATGCACAGTGGTCTTAAAGCCAAGCGAAGTAGCGCCAATAGACGCATTCATGCTCGCTGAAATTATTCATGAGGCAAAACTTCCTGCAGGTGTATTCAACCTCGTCACCGGAACGGGTCCTGTTGTTGGCGAAGCAATCTCGGCAAGCCCCGACATTGACATGATTTCATTTACTGGCTCTACTCGCGCTGGAAAACTTGTCATGCAGACCGGTTCAGAAACAGTCAAAAAAGTTGCACTTGAACTTGGTGGCAAGAGCGCAAACATCATTTGCGAAGATCTTGATACAGAGACATTTGCAAAAGCAGTGATGGGCGGAACTGGTCAGGCATTTTTGAACAGCGGCCAGACATGTTCATTGCTCAGCCGTATGTTGGTTCCACGTTCGCGTCTTGCAGAAGCTGAAGGCCTCGCCGCAGCAGTTGCAGGCGGCATGAAGGTGGGCGACCCATTTGCAGAAGGAACCAACCTTGGGCCCCTTGCATCTGCAGCACAGCGCGATCGCGTGGTTTCCTATATCAATAAAGGAATAGAAGAGGGAGCAAAACTCATAGCAGGCGGCCCTGAGGCACCTGAAGGACTTGAGAAGGGCTACTACGTTAAGGCGACAGTTTTCTCTGAAGTCAATAACAAAATGACTATTGCACAAGAAGAAATTTTTGGCCCCGTATTAGTTCTTATTCCTTACGACGGCATTGACGAAGCAGTCGACATTGCTAACGACTCCCCTTACGGTCTTGCCGGTGCGGTGTATGCCGCCAATCAGGAAACTGGAATCGCAATCGCACGACGCATTCGCACAGGTCAAGTGACTGTCAACAACGGTCGGTTTAATCCGAATGCTCCGTTTGGTGGTTACAAGCAGTCGGGCATTGGACGCGAGCTTGGCGAATACGGCTTTGAGGAATTCCTAGAAGTAAAAAGCCTGCAGTTATAGCGACGTTGCTCAGGTTAAGACAAGCCTTGAGAAATGATTAAGCCTTATGCAGTCACTCTGCTGAAATTATGCGAATTACATAAGCTCAGTTAATAAAGCATTGAATTTTTGCAGGTCGACTCCTAATGCAACGGAAATCTGTGGACCCGAGGATTCTGCCTCTGTCTCAAAATCGCAATAAGTCCTGGCGTAGTTATCATCACCGTCCGTATGCACACGTATTCGCGCATTTTCACAAGCAAGAATAGATCCATCAATCAAAATTGAAACAGCAAGAGCATCGTGCATCGGCCAACCGTTGGAATTGATATCTAAGTATCCACGAACCATCCGCGCAATTGTTGATCCCCATTCTGAATTTCTTGACCAGCGAGCGAGTTCTTCTTCATTAACCGTTGCTAGTCGAGTGACATCTAAGCCCACCATGCTTGTGGGGCAGGATACATTATCGAAAACATACTTTGCGGAAAATGGGTCGGCCCAGATGTTGAACTCGCTGACTGGCGTAATATTTCCGTTGGAAGTGGTACCACCCATCACGATGAGTCGGTCTATCTTGTTAACCAAATCAGGATAGGACTTCATAAACATAGCGAAATTCGTCAAAGGGCCTACAACAGCAATGGAGATACTCTTTGCTGGTTCCTCTTCCAACAATTCAGCGAAAACTTCAACAGCATGACGCTGATCTACTAACTGCTCAGATGCGGGAAGTTCAACTTCACCTATGCCATTTAGGCCATGTATTTTCGAATAATTCTCTAGCAATATGGTGAACGCGGGTCGAGCGACACCTTTTGCAACTGGAATACTCTGAGCATTGAGCAAACTCAATACATCTAAAGCATTCCGTGTCGTCTTTTCTATAGAGACATTTCCAGTATTCGTTGTAACCGCTAAAAGTTGAATCTTTTCGGATTGGACCAACAAAGCTAATGCGACTGCATCATCGATTCCGACGTCGCAATCAAGTATTACTTTTCGCCGTGAAAACGAGTTGGGGGAAGAAGACATTAATGGTCTTGTAGAGTTTCGAGAATAAGTTTTCGCGACGGCATGCCATCACGTGCCCCAACACAGGTGACTGATAGTGATGCTGCTACAACTGCTACTTTTACGGCTTCGCCGAGCATCGCCCCTTGAGCCAGCCACGTAGCTAGAACACCATTAAAAGTGTCGCCAGCACCAGTTGTATCGCGTGCCACAACTTTTTGCGATGGCACCACTTCATGATTTTCTGCATCTTGTAAAATCAAGGCACCTTCGGCACCCAACGTCGTGACAACGGAGTTGCCGCTCACTGCGTTGATGATCTGCGCACCCTCAATTGCACTATTGCCAGCGGAATGACCAAGCCGCAAAACCAATTCATTCAGCTCACCACCATTTGGAGTCAAAATTGGACCAGTAGAAAGCACGTCTAAGACGACAGGAAGCACAGGGGCAGGGTTCAAAATGCACCGAACTCCCCTACGAGCAGCAGCTCTTACTGCGTAAGCAATGACATCTTCAGGAATCTCGGTACTCACGAGGACACAGCCAGCATTTTCGAGCAGTGCATTGAAAGATCGCTCTACATGTTCAATGGTAAGAGCTGCATTTGCTCCGAGACCTACCGCTATTTGATTCTCACCCGCATCGTCAACAACAATCAGCGCAACGCCAGTTGCTTCATCTTCCAAAACCAAAATGTAGGAAGTATCTATTCCTTCGCTTTTCAAATTTTCAATGCTGGAAACACCATGAGCATCTTTTCCCACAGCACCCACGAGCGCGACCTCAGCACCAGCTCTAGCAGCCGCAACTGCTGCATTGGCTCCTTTTCCACCGCCAAAGGTTTTCAATCCACTACCGGTAACTGTCTCTCCCGGTCCCGGAAGTGTTGTAGCAGCAACAACTAAATCAACATTTATCGCACCGAGTACAACTACACATGAACCATTCGCTGATTGGTTCATTCGCAACTATTTCGCCTTCGAAGGAGGGCAAACTGAATCTCTAATGACCACTTCAACTGGTACCAGCGTTTGGCTTGGAAGTTTTTCGACACCTTCTTCCCCACGAGCTACTTTGATCATATTGATGAGCAATGTTGCGGCTTGAAAGCCCATCTCTTCTGCCGGCTGCCGAACTGTACTTAAACGTGGGGTGAGCAGACCCGCGATCGGAATATCGTCGAACCCGACAATGCTGACGTCTTCGGGCACACTCAATCCAGCGGATTTGCAATACTCCATTGCACCAATGGCCATGAGGTCGTTTGCGCAAAGCAAAGCGGTTGGCCTTTTTGCCTTACTTACACTCAGAAGTTTTTCCGCGAGAATTGCCCCAGAGTGCATTCGATAATCTCCCGCTACAACCTTCAGTTTGTCTGGGTCTAGACCTGCTCCTGCACAGGCCTCACGGTAGCCAGCAAGGCGTTGTTCAGAGGTCCATAAAGCAGTGGGGCCACTGATGACGGCAACATTTTTGTGTCCGTTATCGAAAACGTGACTTGCTATTTCTCGTGCTCCCCGCCGTGCTTCCGACAGAACACTGGGAAGATTTAGACCAGGAACTCTTTCGTCAACCAGAACCACCGGCCCGATCTTGGTCAACTCAATAAGTGAAGCAGGAGATTCGTCAAAACCCGTGAGATAAACCACGCCGTCGACACGTTGGCTTCG
Source organism: Bifidobacterium breve (assembly GCA_945886445.1). Lineage (GTDB taxonomy): Bacteria > Actinomycetota > Acidimicrobiia > Acidimicrobiales > Ilumatobacteraceae > F1-20-MAGs119. The sequence goes on from CAMCZG010000008.1 coordinate 38,757, forward strand.
CAGGAGTCTCGCATTACTCAACTCAGCTTCTTCGCTTGTCTCAGGGTTGCATAATACGACCAGTACATCTTGTTGCGATGCAGCGCGTTCAACACCTTTTGCCAGCAATGCAAAAAATTGGTTTCCCAGGTCGGGGACAACAAGCCCAATTGCCGAGGCTGATCGTCGCTTCAAATTACGAGCAGACTCATTCGGTTCGTAATGAAGAACTCTCATAGATTCTAGAATTCGTGCTCGACGATCGTCGGCCACAGGCCCATTGTTGTTGAGAACGTAGCTCACTGTACTTACTGAGACTTTGGCGTGTTTCGCTACATCTTTCATTGTGGGGCGACGATTTGGGCTCATGATGCTTTAAAACTATAGCGATTCGGCAGAACCTGCCCAATTGACAATGGACGACCACAGCGACGGGTAGTGGCTCCACTCCAGGAACTCTCTTGGTGCCCAATGCGGCGCAAGATCGGATGCAAATGCGACGGTGCGCCCGTGACCGAACTGACCAACAACGAGGATGGGGTCTTCTCCATGCTCCACGAGCGTTGTGCTGCCAGCCTTAGCCCTAAAACGGTTATACCCAAGAAGAATCGGCCAATCTGATGTCGCTTGACCTAGCGCTAGATGAGTGCCATCTACAACGGTTGCATTCAGGCCTTCAGGAACTTCGATGCGGTCATCGTGATCAAGAAGGCTGACTGGCAATACCTCTGCGAGAGGAGACATTCCATATCGTGCGCGACCGTCAATTCCGGTGAATGATAAATACCCTCCGACCATCACGAGGCCGCCTCCACCATGAACAAATTCAGAAACTAAGCGCAAGAGATTGGGAACTCGTTTTGACTTCAAGAAGGTTGCATCTGTGAGCAAAAATGAATTTGATCCGATATCGCTTATCACGATGACGTCAAATTTTTTTAATTCTTCTATCGAAGAAGGAAAATGGGAAGACACTTCATGGGCACGAATGTAGGTGACATCAAGACCAGTTTCTTTAAGAATGTTCAAGAAACGCGTCGCGCCTTCTTCAAACTCCGTTGAGTGAAATTGATCGAAACCTTTCAGGTGAACAGTATGTTTCACCCATGACTCACCCACAACCATGACCCGAATTGATTTACTTTTAGCATTCATTATTTTCCCTTAATAAGCCCTATTGATCCAAGCAGCTTTATTTCAAAATGAACAGATCTCTACGGAAGTAGGCGATCCTGGATATGTGCTGGAAAGTTCCGTTTTTCTGGAATGGTCGGCAGTGATGTCTCGCGCATGTCCCAACCGATCATCTTCTCAGGGATCAGTTCGTATACCTGACGTCCTACAAATTCACCGAATTCGAAATACCTTTCGGCGTAAGGGTGATTAATATAGAAATACTTGTCAAACATCAATTCATTAACAAGTTTGACGATCTTTGAGTCGCTCACTAGCGTCAAATGCCCGTGAATACGTACCCCGTGAACCGTTGCGTACTCATCGCCACTATCGACTAAAGCCGAAAGAGGTCTTCCAGATATACCGTTGCCGCCATGACGACCGCCTGCATCAAGTGGGATGAAGATTCGCTTGTCATTCACCACATACCAAAGCGGTGAGAGATATATCGAACCGTCTTCATTCGTCGAAGCAAGACGAATAGTCTTTTCGCGGGACAAATAGGCCCAACGCTTTTCGCCTTTTAAAGGCATGAAGGAACTTGCTGTTAACTCTGCCATTTTTCTAACTCACTTTCTCATCGCGCGTAATGCCGCGCTGTACTCTGGAATTTCAATCAAGCCGTAACTTGGAGAAGGACTACTCGTCCAGAAAAACTCTGTATAAATACCTGATGTCTCTAACGTATATTTGAATCCGGCTGGGCAAAATATGTGTTCACCAGCAGCAGCTTCTAAGTACACGATGCGACCGCTTCCGTCTTCGCATCGAAGACGAATCTTCCCGACTATCACGTAATGCGTCTCGTCGAAGTTTGTTTGATCCCAATGGTAAGGAAGGTGACCGGGCTCTTGATAGCAAATGCCTTGCCGAAAATGCCGTGCATCATCCTTCTCTGTGGAGAGAAAAATAGCGGTTCCGATTCCGGTGTTGAAGGGAAGTCTTGGCATGGTATCCATTTCTTCTCTACTCGTCACTCTCGGGTAACGCTGCGCATTGCGTGCCTGCGGATCATAAGTGGGCATAATTTGTTCCCTTCTTCCTTCTCATAATATATACGTTTCTATAATAGAACTTGGTCAAACTAAAAGTCAATTTTGTAGCTCTGTTCTCACCGGAACGATTCAATTCCTGTGATGGCTGCACCCACAACGAGGGCATGTATGTCTGCTGTTCCTTCGTAAGTCACAACCGACTCAAGGTTATTCATATGTCTAATAACCGGGTACTCAAGAGTAATTCCGTTCGCACCCAGAATCTGACGAGCAGTGCGGGCTACGTCTAAAGCAGCATTTACATTTCCCAGTTTTCCCATTGATACCTGTTCAGGGAGCAACAAATTTGCATCCTTAAGACGTCCTAGCTGCAGCGCCATAAGTGTCGCTCGATTTACCTCAAGAGCCATCTGCGCAAGTTTGTTTTGCTGTATTTGAAACGATGCGATTGGGCGTCCGAATTGAATTCGAGTTGAGCTGTAATTCAACGCAGATTCATAACAAGCACGCGCCGCTCCTACTGATCCCCAGACAATTCCATAGCGGGCTTCGTTCAAACACGAGAGCGGACCACGTAATGAACGAGCAAGAGGTAGTTGTGCAGACGCAGGAAGTCTCACATCGTTGAAAACAAGTTCTGAGGTTATTGATGCTCGCAATGACATCTTTTTGTGGATATTTTGTGTTGTAAAACCCTTAGTTCCTTTGGGAATCAGAAACCCACGAACACCTTCGTCTGTTGTGCACCAGACTACTGCCACCCCTGCGACTGACCCATTTGTGATCCACATCTTTTGACCGTTTATGACCCAGTCGCTTCCGTCTCTCCGTGCACGTGTTCGCATTGACCCGGGGTCGCTTCCTGAATCTGACTCAGTGAGTCCGAAACAACCTATAACTTCTCCTTGAGCCATCCGCGGTAACCATTCATTCTTTTGTTCTTCTGAACCCCATTTATGAATGGCATACATAGCTAAAGAACCCTGGACAGATACCAGGCTACGAATTCCGCTATCTCCAGCTTCGAGTTCCATACATGCAAGCCCATACGCCGTAGCAGATGTGCCTGCACAGCCGTACCCTTCAAGGTGCATTCCCAGAACCCCAAGTTTGCCTAGTTCTAGGGCCAGGTTCGTTGGAATTGTTCCCTCATCAAACCAGTCCCCGACATAGGGCAATATTTTTGATTGCACAAACGAGCGGACCGTGTCTCGGATTGATATTTCTTCTTCAGAGAGGAGCGAGTCAATATTGAGAAAATCCAGAGCCCGACTGACGGCCAATTGACTTTGAACCATAATTTTCCTTTGTTGCGATGAACTTTAATTAGTTGTATGTTAGTAGAAACGATTACATATGTCAAGGAGAGCATTTATGAACGCACTTGAGGGTCTCCGCGTCCTTGATTTCTCACGCGTCCTTGCTGGTCCGTTTGCAACGATGATTCTTGGTGATCTTGGAGCAACAGTGACAAAAGTTGAACGACCCGGTCAAGGTGATGACACGCGTGCCTGGGGTCCGCCTTTTGATGAGGCAGGAGTTCCTACTTACTTTCTTTCGGTCAATCGCAATAAAGAGAGCATCACGCTAGACCTCTCAAACACAGACGATCGCGCAAGAGTTCGCGCAATGGCTCTTGAAGCAGACGTTGTTATTGAAAACTTCAGACCTGGTGTCATGGAAAAACTTGGGCTTGATTACAACTCTCTTTCACGCGATCACAACGAGTTGGTTTACTGCTCTATTTCAGGTTTTGGGAACGGTGCTGGGGCAGAACTACCTGGATACGACCTTCTTGTCCAAGCATTGGGAGGTCTCATGAGCATTACCGGTGCTACGCATGGTGAACCCCAAAAAGTTGGGGTTGCATTAGTAGACGTCCTTGCCGGACTATTTGCAACTGTTGGAATACTCACCGCAGTCATGCACTGTAGAGAAACCGGCAAAGGACAGCGTGTCGAGATTGATCTTCTTTCCTCTTTACTCGCAGCTCTGGTGAATCAATCGGCAAGTTTCACCGCTGCAGGAATAGTTCCGACGAGAATGGGCAACCAGCATCCGAGTATTGCCCCTTATGAACTGTTTGAGACTTCAAGCGAAGATCTTGTACTCGCGGTAGGAACAGACAAGCAATTCATCTCAACATGTGATGTTCTCGGATTATCTGCGCTTGTCGCAGATGAAAAATTCACAACAAACACTTCCCGCGTTGCCAATCGAATCGAATTGAGAAAGTACTTAGAGGTAGCGCTCTCAACAGAGCCAGCTGCACATTGGGTTGATCGGCTTTCAACTGTTGGCGTTCCCGCTGGAGTGGTTAATGACATCGCCTCTGCTTTTAAGTTTGCAGAAAGCCTAGGTCTTAATCCCATTGTAAAAGTTGTGCGAGAAGACGGAACTGAAGTACACCTTCCGAAAAATCCAATCGGGCTTTCGTTGACTCCTGCCTCGTACCGCTTAGCGCCCCCAGACCTAAAGAACCGTGAGAGCAACCAATCATGACAACTCATCTTCAGACAAACCAACGACTACTTGATGGATGCACACTCTTCATCGGCGGCGAATGGAAAATGGAAAAAGAAACATTTCAGCGATTTGACCCTTCAAGTCTTTCGCAATGCACAGGTGTTTATGCAGTGGGCAACGAAGAAACCGTCGCAGACGCATATAAATACGCTAAAACTGCTCAAAAGAATTGGGCTGCATTCACAGCACAGCAGAGGTCTGAAGTACTCAGAAAGGCTTCTGACATCCTCGAAGAACACCTTGAAACCGCAGCTAAGCAACTGACTGCCGATATGGGCAAAGCGATAAGGGATGCACGAGGTGAAGTACTGCGGAGCATCGCGATACTTCGCTATTACAGCGGTGATGCGCTACAGCCATCTGGCGACGTGTACCCAAGCGCTGACAACTCCACATTTCTCCTCACAGTCGAAGAACCGCTTGGGGTGATATGCGCCATTACGCCTTGGAACTTTCCCTTCGCAATACCAACATGGAAAATTGCTCCTGCCCTTGTTTATGGGAACTCCGTTGTCTGGAAGCCCGCAGAGGCCGCCTCAGGAAGCGCTGTACTTCTTGCCGAAGTGTTTGAAGCAGCTGGACTCCCTTCTGGGGTATTAAACCTCATTACCGGTTCAGGTTCTCGCTTATCCAATGCACTGACCGGAAACGAAGCTCTAGCTGCAATTAC
>CAMCZG010000009.1 GCA_945886445.1 Bifidobacterium breve
AGAGGTGATACGTCGACTGAAGGCTCGGGCAAAAGATCGTCTGCGGCGTGCTGTGGCTACTGGCGGGCGCACAGATAACCCCGATGAAGTGTTGGCACACGTGGTCATTGCAGGCGGTACGCACAAGGAATGGGCTTCTTTTAGCGCGAGCAAGTGGTCGCGACGATTAGAAGAGATGGTGCAGGCCGTCGAGCCCGAAGGAGTGCAGTGGCTCACCGTCGTGCCGGTCTCAAGCGGGTACGCAAGCCATGAGACCTGCAGTGACGCAGATCAAAAAGCTTTGGATGACGCCATTGCGCGTGCCATTCGCCATGTTTCGGGTCGTGTCGATGTTGTTGTGCGCAGCGAGCCCGATGGCCAAAAGCGATTTGTCGAGGTGGTCAACCATCTGCGGAGCAACAGTGACGACGTGTCGAGTCGTGCGACCTTGTCTGAGGTGCGTTTAGCAAAGGCACTCTTGGCTCCTGCCGATGTTGAGCCCGACCTTGTTCTCGTGCTCGGACCTCCCACTCAATTGCCCACATCGCTCGTTTGGGAAATGGCGTACAGCGAACTTGTTTTCCTCGATATCGGTTGGAATGATTTAAGTGAAGAGCATCTTTTGATGGCAGTAGACGATTACCGTCGCCGCAATAGGAGATTCGGAGGAATTGACGCGTGAGTACCCGCCCAGAGCGCGTGTACAGCGATAAAGGCGTGGTTTTACGTACGTACAAGCTCGGAGAGTCTGACCGTATTGTGGTGTTGCTCACAGAAGCGAACGGCAAAGTGAGGGCAGTTGCCAAAGGCGTGCGCAAAACAAAATCCCGCTTTGGTTCGAGGCTTGAACCACTTAGCCATGTCTCTGTCTTGTTGTATCGAGGTCGCGAGCTAGACGTTGTGAACCAGGTGGAGCCACTTGAACCGGCTGGCCCGCTGCGTAACAACCTCGACAAGATGACCCAAGGCATTGCAATGTTGGAAGCAGTAGACCAATTGACTCTCGATCGGGAACCAGTGCCGCATGTTTATGCAATGTTGGTGGGTGCGTTGCGAGAGCTCGCCCGTAGCGGGTCGTCGCTCGTGGTTGCGGCGTTTTACTGGAAGCTTCTCGCGTCGGAGGGCCTTGCCCCCGAACTTTTTATGTGTGTGTCGTGTGGCTCGGAACTTGAAGAACAGCAAACTCACTACTCATTTGATATTGAGCAAGGTGGCGTACAGTGCCGCACCTGCCGCTCGGGCAGAGCCTGTAGCGCAGAGGCGCTGTATCTGCTGCGCCTCATTCTTGGGGGTCGGTTAGGGGAGGCACTTGCCCTAGATGAGTCGCCAGCTGGTCATGAAGTAGGGCATCTGGCCACGCAAGCCGTGGAAAGTCACATAGAACGACGGCTGCGAGCAGTGGGGATGTTCGAACGACACGACTAGCCTTTGCTACTTCTATGGCAGCTAAAGATCTCGACCAAATTGTCAACCTATGTAAGCGTCGTGGGTTCGTGTACCCGAGCGCTGAAATCTATGGAGGGTTCCGCTCTTCATACGATTACGGGCCATTGGGTTCGGTGATGTTACGCAATGTGAAAGACGCGTGGTTGCGCTCCATGGTGCAAATGCGAGACGACGTGGTACTCATAGACGCAGCCATTTTGGGCCCTCCTCAAATGTATGAAGCAAGTGGTCATCTCGCAAACTTCAGTGACCCTCTCATCGATTGCACTGTGTGTAAACGTCGCTTCCGAGAAGATCATTTAGAAACCCGCGATTGCCCGCAAAGTATGAAGGGCTGCGAGTTCACAGAACCACGTGCGTTTAACTTGATGTTCAAAACTCATGCCGGACCCATTGAGGGCTCGGGTGCCGATGTTTACATGCGCCCCGAAACTGCTCAGGGAATGTTTGTGAACTTCATGAATGTTCTGCAGACCAGTCGCAAGAAGCCACCATTTGGTATTGCGCAAGTGGGCAAGAGTTTCAGAAATGAAATCACTCCCGGAAACTTTATTTTCCGTACGCGTGAATTTGAACAAATGGAACTTGAGTTTTTTGTACCACCCGAAGAAGGACCAAAGTGGTACAAGTACTGGTGCGAAGAGCGCTTGAACTGGTACGTCAACTTGGGTATACCTGCCGAAATGTTGCGCATGCGCCCTCATGAGTCAGATGAACTTTCTCACTATTCTGCCGGCACGAGCGACGTTGAATTTCTCTTCCCATGGGGTTGGGGTGAGCTAGAAGGCATTGCCCAACGCACCAACTTCGACCTCACTCAGCATGCGCAATTCTCTGGCCAAAAACTGGACTACTTCGACCAGGCAACAAACGAGCGGTATGTTCCCTTCGTTATAGAGCCTGCCGCGGGTGCTAACCGTACGATGGCCGCTTTTTTGCTGGCTGCCTACGACGAAGACATCATTAATGATGAGCCACGCACGGTATTGCGTTTGCACCCACGTTTGGCGCCGTACAAAGTTGCAATTTTACCGCTGTCAAAAAAGGACACGTTGACACCATTGGCAAAGGAAATTTTCGCCACATTGTCGGCTTACTACATGGTTGATTACGACGAAACTCAAGCAATTGGGCGCCGTTATCGCCGCCAAGACGAAATTGGAACTCCCTATTGCGTCACGGTCGACTTCGACTCACTTGAAGACGGCGCGGTCACTATTCGCGAGCGCGATACCACCGAGCAAATTCGAGTCCCAATTGCAGATCTACTGTCGGAATTGCAGCGCAGACTGAAGTTCTAGTCGTAGTACACTTCTCACGTCGTCATCAATAAGGGGTAAATATGAGTGCTGGAAAAGTTGCAGTAATAGCAAAAATTACATCGTTGCCTGGAAAGCGCGACGAACTAGCAAAGGCGCTCGATATCGCCTTTGACAACGTCAAGACTGAAGCAGGCACTCTGTATTACATTTTGCACGCTGACAATGCAGACGAAACAGTGTTGTGGATGTACGAGTTGTACACCGGCCAAGAAGCTCTTGAGTCACATATGGGTTCGCAGTGGTTCAAAGAATGGGGTCCATCACTTGCTCCATTTTTGGGTGGACGTCCCGAACTTATTTTCATCACACCGCTTGCAGGTAAAGGGCTCTAAAGCCTCTCTTCTCAAGTGAAAACATATCTCGACGCCATCTTGGCTTTTCATCGCCAGCGCGCTCTTGACGATACCAGATCATTTCAAAAGTTGTTCAACTTGGCATCTGTAGCTATTCCATGTCGAGGCTTTGCTCAAGCCATAGCCGTTGAATCGCAGTCACGTCTTGCTGTTATTGCCGAAATTAAAAGACGCTCGCCATCAAAAGGCAATCTCAATATTGACGTCGACCCTGCGGTGCTAGCACAGCAGTACGAACTAGGTGGCGCTTCGTGTTTGTCGGTATTGACAGACGTAGAGCATTTTTCTGGTTCGCCGCAAGATCTACAGGTTGCCCATGGCACTGTAGGGCTTCCGGTGTTGCGTAAAGATTTCACGGTGGACGCACGAGATATTTGCGATGCGCGACTAATGGGCGCTGACGCTGTGCTTCTTATTGCGGCGGCCCTCACTGCTGGCGAAATGGCGAGCTTTCATGAAATTGCTACCAGCCTTGGGCTCGACGTACTTGTTGAGGTGCACGACGAACGCGAACTTGAAGTAGCGCTCGCAGCGCAAGCAACCATGATTGGCGTGAACCAGCGTAATTTGGTGACCTTCGAAGTAGACCACGAGCGCGCGGTGCGCATGGGCGGCGTCATCCCCCCCGGAGTAGTGCGTGTGGCCGAATCGGGGGTACGAGGTCCAGACGATGCCCAAAGCCTGCGAAATGCTGGGTATGACGCCGTGCTTGTGGGTGAGACATTGATGACGGCGAGCGACCCAGCAGAATCACTGCGTTCACTGCGCTGCGCGTAGTACCTTCACATACATGTTCATCAAGATCTGTGGCATCACCAACGAGGACGATGCGCTGCTGTCCGTCGCGCTCGGAGCCGATGCTTTGGGTTTTATTTTTGCGCCATCTCCACGACAGGTCACCATGCAAAAGGTGTACGACATCACCCGTCGCCTCCCACCAGGAATTTTGACCGTCGGAGTATTCCGAGATGAGCATCCCCGCCGTGTTGTGGAAATGGTGCATGAAGCCGGTTTGAAGGGTGCCCAATTACATGGGCATGAGACGCCTGATGACGTTGTTGCCGTGTCACGCTCGGTGCGCTGGGTCATTAAGGCAGTTGCCGCGGGTTCGGTAGATGCGCGCAATGCAAACCAATTTGCAACCGACATTGTTTTGCTCGACGCACCTCACCCCGGTTCAGGAAAAGTATTCGATTGGTCACTTGCTGGTGAGCTTGCTGCTGGGCCACGTGTTTTACTTGCTGGGGGCCTCACTCCAGAAAACGTGTCAGACGCAATATTCCAAGTGCACCCATGGGGTGTCGATGTGTCTACGGGCGTCGAGAGTGAACCTGGCAAAAAGGATGCACGTCTCTTACGGGCCTTCATTGCCGCTGCACGTGAGGCGACCCCAGAGCAGTTCCGCGGATCCGATGAAATGCCTTATGACTGGGAAGATGATGAATAACAGTTAGGCGCTCGTTCTCGTTACCTGCGAGAATATACGCATGAGTGTGATGCAAACCCCAGGGGCAGATGGCCGTTTCGGTCAATTCGGCGGTCAATTTGTGCCGGAAACCTTAGTTCCTGCTTGTCAGGAACTAGAGAGAGCTTTTACTGAGGCATGGAACGACGCCTTGTTTCGTGAAGAGCTGAATCATCTGTTGAAGACCTATGCCGGGCGGCCATCAATTTTGACTGAATGTCATAACTTGGGTCGCGAACTTGGTATTCGCTTGTTCCTGAAGCGTGAAGACTTGAACCATACTGGCTCACACAAAATCAACAACGTTCTTGGCCAAGCACTGCTTGCGAAGCGCATGGGCAAAAAGCGCATCGTCGCCGAAACTGGTGCAGGTCAACATGGTGTGGCAGCAGCAACCGCTGCAGCACTTCTTGGTTTGGAGTGCAAGGTGTTCATGGGCGCTGTCGACATAGAACGACAAGAACTCAATGTATTTCGTATGCGCCTATTAGGAGCAGAAGTGGTACCTGCACAGTCGGGTAGTCGCACATTAAAAGATGCCGTGAATGAGGCGATGCGCGACTGGGTGGCAACAGTTGAGTCCACTCACTATTGCCTCGGTTCGGTCATGGGTCCACATCCGTATCCGTACATGGTGCGTCAGTTCCATCGCGTTATTGGTGATGAAGCACGTGAACAGTGTCGTGAGGTTCTTGGTGGAGATGACCCCGACGTCGTTGTTGCGTGCGTAGGTGGTGGCAGTAACGCCATAGGAATCTTCTCAGGCTTTATTGATACGCATGCCAGGCTGATAGGCGTAGAGCCCGCAGGTGGAGCAGCAGTGGGTCGCGGAGTGCCAGGAGTCGTGCACGGCATGAAGAGCTATCTCATGCAAGATGAAGAGGGTCAGGTACAAGAGGCTCATTCCATTAGCGCCGGGCTTGACTACCCAGGCGTAGGCCCTGAGCATTCTTATTTGTCTGAAATTGGTCGCGCCGAATACCCAAGTGTTACTGACACAGAAGTAATTGATGGCTTTACTTTGTTGGCACGCACAGAAGGAATTATTCCTGCTTTGGAGTGCGCACATGCCTTGGCCTGGATCAAACGAGCCGCTCCGGAAATGCAAGGACAAGTAGTGCTTATGAACCTCTCTGGTCGTGGAGACAAAGACGTTGCACAAATGATGGACATTCTGGGAAAGAAGTAATGCCGATACATTTAGAAACGCATTTACGGGCTCAGCGTTCGGCTGGTAGAAAACTTCTCGTTCCTTATGTAACGGGTGGACTTCTGAATTGGAAAGAGGCAATTCGCGCAGCAGCTGCAAATGGCGCTGATGCCATTGAAGTAGGCATTCCTTTTTCGGACCCCGTCATGGATGGACCGGTTATTCAAGAAGCATCGTTGCGTGCATTGAAAGATGGTGCAACTCCGTTTGGCATCATTCAAGAGATCTCAACGCTCGATATCGATATTCCTATTGCGGTCATGCTGTATTACAACACTTTGTTTCGTGCTGGTCATGAACGTTTTGCTACTTCATTAGTGAAGAATGGTGTGAGTGCCGCAATTGTTCCCGACCTTCCTTTGGAAGAAGCAGGTGAATGGTGTCGCGATGCCGATGCTGCAGGTGTTGAAACCGTCATGTTGGCGGCACCAACGGCGCCCGATAGTCGTCTCCCTCTCGTTGTAGAGAGAGCTCGTGGTTTTGTATATGCGGTGGGCCTGTTAGGAATCACCGGAGAACGCGATTCATTGGCGGCGACCGCAACAGCACTCGCCACTCGTTTGAAAAAGATCACTGATAAACCTGTACTCATCGGAGTCGGGGTGTCGAATGCGGCGCAGGCGTATGAGGCCTGCAAAGTTGCAGATGGTGTCATCCAGGGCGCCTCTGTGGTGCGTCGTCTCATGGAGTCGGGTCCCGATGCTGTGGGCGAGTACATCGCTGAAGTGCGCGCCGCCATAGATGCCCACTAAGTGATTCCACGGCTAATCTCTCACTATGTTGAAAGTTGGAGATCAAGCCCCTGCCATTGAATTGCTCGACCAAAACGGCAAAGCAGTTTCGCTAGCAAAATTGGGCAAGAAGAAAGTGTTGATCTACTTCTACCCCAAGGCCGATACTCCAGGTTGCACGACGCAATCGTGTGGGTTGCGTGACATTAAGGGCGATGTAGGTCGCACCGCCATTATTGGCATTAGCCCCGACAAACCAGAAAAATTGAAAAAGTTTGACGAGAAGTATGAACTTGGTTTTACGTTACTTTCAGACATTGAGCACGTAGTGTCGCTGGCCTACAAAGTGTGGAAAAAGAAGAGCATGTATGGACGTGAATACATGGGCATTGAGCGGTCAGCTTTTCTTATTGACGCCAACGGAGTTATTCAAGAGGCGTGGTACAAAATTTCTCCGAAAGATACTCCATTGAATTTGTTAAAGGCACTTGGCAAATGAGTCTCCCTCGTCCCGATGAAGTTCTTCCTCATCGTCCGCCATTTTTATTCATTGATGAAGTGATTGAACTCGTCGATGGCGAATCTGCAGTTGGTGTTTGGAACCTCAGCGGCAATGAATGGTTCTTCCCTGGGCATTTCCCTGGTCGGCCAACCCTGCCTGGTGTTCTCATGTGTGAAGCAATTGCGCAACTCGGTGCGTATGTAGTTCTGAGCAACCAAAAATACGTAGGGAAATTACCTTTGTTTGGCGGGCTCGACTCCGCTCGATTCCGTAAGCAAGTTGGTCCTGGCGATCAGTTGCGTCTTGAAGTTTCATTAGGAAAGATGTCTGCACGCGCAGGAAAAGGTTCGGGTCGTGCTCTCTTAAGCGGCGAAGTTGCATGCGAGTGCGAACTCTTCTTTGTGTTGGTAGACGCGTAGACCCTGCTAGTTAACGCGGTGGGGCAATAATGACTGAACCGTTATGACCACCGAAGCCGAAGTTGTTCGACATTGTTGGGCCTGGGGTCCATGGTCGGGGTGTGCCGAGAACGAGATCAATATTAAGTGCGGGGTCCAGCTCTGTTGTTCCAGCAGTTGGTGGTATCAGTTTCTTATCGAACGCAAGAAGCACTGCGGCTGCTTCAAGAGCACCAGCTGCTCCAAGAGCATGACCAGTTACGCCTTTAATGGATGTGACAATAGGACGTGAAGAGCCAAACACCTCTGCCATGGCAAGACCTTCAGCAGCATCGTTGAGTGGTGTTGAAGTTCCGTGAGCATTGATGTGTGCAATGTCTTCGGGTCCTAATTCTGCGTCGAGAAGAGCAGCGCGCATGCATGCTTGTGCGCCGGCACCACCAGGCGCTGGAGCCGTAATGTGGTGTGCGTCGGCATTGCTCGCTGCACCGAGAATTTCTCCCAAAATAATGGCGCCGCGCTTTTCGGCCAGGTCGTAACGTTCCAAAATGAAAACTGCTGCACCTTCACCCATCACAAAACCGTCTCGAGTGGTGTCGAATGGTTTGCTGGTGCCCGATGAAGACAACGCAGTCATATTTCCAAAACCAGCCATTGAGGTTGGGGTTGCCGCCGCTTCAGAACCACCAGTAGCAACTGCATCACATGTGCCGTAAGCAATGAGGCGAGCGGCATAACCAATGGAGTGGCTCGATGCCGCACAGGCCGTGCTAATTGTTTCGTTGGGGCCTTGCAGGCCGTAGCGCATCGAAATGGCTGCTCCAGAGGCATTTGCCATCATCATGGGAACAAGAAACGGTGAAACGCGACGCGGACCCTTTTCTAAAAGAATCGTTATTTGTTCTTCAAGGGTTTTGATTCCACCAATGCCGGTGGCAAAGATGGTGCCAAAGCGACTTTTCTCGACAGTGATGTTTCCTGCCTGAGCAAATGCTTCTGCCGCTGCAGCAAGAGCAAATTGTTCAACACGATCGGCGCGGCGAGCATCTTTAGGGTTGTCGAAGTAGGGAAGCGGATCCCACTCGGGAACATTTACTTGTTTTGAGTTGGTGATTCCTGGGCCTATGAGACCAGACCAAAAATCTTGCTTACCTAAACCACAGGGCGCAACAACGCCGTAACCAGTGATGGCAACGCGATGTGGCCCGCCCGTCGTGAATGGGTTACGCATTAGAGCTTGGAGACCACCAGGTCATAAGCCTGACCAATGGTTTCAATTCCGTCGAGATCTTCTTCGGGTACTTCCACGCCGAATTCTTCCTCAAGAGCCATGACGAGTTCGACGAGGTCGAGGCTGTCGGCATCGAGGTCATCACCGAAACGTGCCTCTTTGGTTATTTTTGCTGCATCGACTGACAAGACACTGACAGCACACTTTGTGAAACGGGCAAAAAGATCGTCGCTCATAATTTCCTCCGGTTAATGAGAGCACATCGTACTCATCTCTATTCTTACAATTTTTCACCCCCTCATGAGGTATTACTGAGGGGTACTTGCAGTGTTCGTTGACTCAGTGACCCATTCCTAAACCACCATCAACAGGAATGACGGCTCCAGTGATGTAAGCGGCGTCCTTCGACGTGAGAAATGTCACTACGCCTGCAATTTCATCGGGCGTTGCCATGCGTTGAAGTGGGACCGCGGCTGTGAGTTCACTGAGACGCTTTTCCCCGAGCGCTGCTGTCATATCGGTTTCAACGGGCCCTGGCGCAACGACATTGACGGTGATGCTGCGTGAACCGAGTTCGCGAGCAAGCGAACGAGCAAATCCGACGAGGCCAGCTTTAGAAGCTGCGTAGTTGGACTGACCTGCTGAACCCAACAGACCCACGACTGACGAGATGAGCACAATGCGTCCACTGCGCGCACGCAGCATATTTTGAGACGCACGTTTCGACACCCGATACGCGGCGGTCAAATTTGCATCAATCACGCTGGTGAAGTTCTCTTCGCTCATACGCAAGAGCAGCCCGTCCTGCGTGATGCCTGCATTCGATACGAGAATTTCAATATTGCCTAGTTGCGACTCAACTTCGGTAAAAGCTGCATCAACTGAAGTTGTTGAAGTGACATCACATTGCACTGCAACAACGCCGAGATCGGTGAGTTCCTTGGGAACAGGTGATGAGTTGTATGTAACGGCAACTTTGTCTCCTTCGGCAATGAAACGACGCGCACACGCAGCGCCAATTCCTTTGGACCCACCCGTAATAAAAACTACTCGCGACATCAGTTGCCCCACCTGATGACACAACTTGCGACGGTCATGCCAGCACCAAAACCGACGAGTAAAACAAGATCGCCATCTTTGAGGCGACCATTATCTGCGGCATCGAAAAGAGCCAGGGGAATAGATGCCGATGAGGTGTTTCCTGTTTCGTGTAAAACAGTGATGCACTTTTCAGGAGGAAAGCCAAGCTTTTCGCATGCAGAATTAATGATTCTTATATTCGCTTGATGCGGAACCACGAGAGCGATGTCGTTTGCGGTGATACCTGCGGCATTAAGAGATTTTTGACCAGAATCGACCATGATGCGCACTGCACGACGAAAAACTTCTTTCCCGTCCATGTGTATTTTGCCGCCCACTTCGCAGTACAAAATATTTTCAGCGGAACCGTCGGCATCTATATCCCAAGACAAAAGGTTGTTTGGCCCGTCATGAGCTTCAACAACTGCGGCTCCTGAGCCATCGGCAAAAAGAATTGCGGTGTTGCGGTCGGTCCAGTCGGTAATGCGCGACAAAGTGTCGGTGCCTATCACAAGAACCTTTTCCGCCCCCATTGCTATGAGTCCGTATGCATTGACTAGTGCATAGACGAATCCGCTGCATGCTGCATTGACATCAAATGCCCCACAAGAGAGCCCGAGCGCATTTTGAACATTCGCCGAAGTGGCAGGAACTGTTCTGTCGGGAGTAGTAGTGGCGAGAATTAATGCATCAATGCTGCTGGGGTCAACACCAGCCATTGCAAGTGCCTTGGATCCACTTTCAATAGACAAAGAAGCGGTACTTCCTCCAATATGGCGGCTCACAATTCCTGTTCGCTCACGAACCCATTCATCGTTGGTGTCGAGTGATTTCTCAAGATCGACATTGGTGACAACATTGTCGGGAAGAGCGCGGCCCCAACCAGTAATGCTGGCGCCTCTCACATGTGCAGGTGTACGTGGCATTGCGGTCTAGTTGCTCCGTAGCCAGGCAATGGGTTGACGATGAGTAACTCGTTCACCTTCCACGGCGATAAAGCTTTGCAAAATTCCTGCGAACGGGCTACGTACTTCTTGATCGGCAACAGTGCCAAGAATTTCGCCAACAGCGATGACCGTTCCTGCTGGGTGCGCGGTATCGACGCTAAATACGCCTGCGCATGGGCTCACAATAAGACGCTCAACAGCAAAGAGGTGCTCGCCTTCAAGAGGTGCTGGTGCTGTGGAGAGACTCTTATTTACCCAGTCAATGAGTTTGTCGAGTTCATCAGGAGTGGAAACGCTCATCGTGCGAGCGTTGTCAACAGTGCGCTTGGCCATGCCTGTGAGAACTCCACCTGGACCTAGTTCAACGAATCCAGTGACACCAAGTTCGGCCATGGTGAGAAGTGAATGCTTCCAGCGCACGGGGCTAGATAGCTGCGCCGAGAGCAAAGAGGCCCATTCTTCTCCCGAACTGTGGGCGAGAGCATCAACATTAGAAATGACGGCGACTTCGGTGTCGCGCGGCTGAGCTGATGCAATGGCGAGGCGCAAGCGGTCGCGTGCTGCTGTCATGAAGGGAGTGTGAAAAGCCCCCGAGACCTGCAAAGGCATCACTTTTTTTGCACCGAGTTCTTTCGCGTGAATTGTTGCCGCAGCAACGCCACTGGGTGACCCGGCTATTACTACTTGTCCGGGGGCATTGAAGTTTGCTACCCATACGTCGCTGTCGGCCCGGCGGCAAGCAATTTCCACATCTTCATCATCGAGACCAAGAACCGCGGCCATAGTGCCAGGGTTTTCGTTCCCTGCGTCGTGCATTGCGGCGGCTCGTTCCACAACTAAGGCAATGCCATCTTCAAAGCCGAGGGCACCAGTCGCGGTTAATGCGGTGTATTCGCCGAGGCTGTGACCTGCGCAGAAGCTTGGTTCAATGCCGAGTCGTTCAACGGCGTCAAGAACCATGAGGCTGGAAACATAAGTGGTGAGCTGAGCATTTCTGGTGTCTTTGAGTTCTTCAGCATCGGCATCGAGGAGGAGGCGCGCAACGTTCTTGCCTGATAGCGACGAGGCTTCTTCAACGAGTTCCCAGCTGTCGTGATCGACCCAAGGGCGGCCCATACCGGGGCGCTGAGAGCCTTGGCCGGGGAATGTAAAAGCGAGCATTAGGGAGAGGTTAGACGTTCGGGAGGCAGTCGGCAGGATTCCCCGTATCGCCTTGTACGATGCAGGCTCGTAATTGGTTACTTGCCCGAGTGGCGGAATGGCAGACGCGGCGGACTCAAAATCCGTTGTTCGAAAGGACGTGTGGGTTCGACTCCCACCTCGGGCACGTTGTAGCGCAAGTATCCCATTTTGGGTGCCTGACGCATCTCTTGGGGCGATGAGGGTCGCGCAATCTCTACACTCTTGTTGTGGCTTCATTTTTTCTTGAACGGCGTCTAGCGCAATTGGGAAATCGATTGCGTGTCGCCCGCGAGAAACTGCTCGTGGCGCAAGAACAATGTTCTGCAATGGAAGAAGAAACGAACGATCAGGAATTGCGTTCTTTGGTTGCGGAAACTCCAGATGCTTCATATGAATACCGTCAAGCAAAGGCCCACAGCGACGCATTAGGCCGGTACTGCGAAGAACTACGGGGCAGTATTCAGGAATTGCAAGTGCGTCAAGATGAACTGCTCGACAAACTCTCAAAGAATCATCGGTAGGGCTGAGATTATGACAATTCGGATTGTTATTGCTGAAGACGAAGCCATTATTCGTCTTGACCTACGTGAAACCTTGATTGAAGAAGGGTATGAAGTTGTTGGCGAGGCGGCTAATGGCGATGATGCGATTGCTCTCATTAGAGAATTGCAGCCAGATCTAGCAATTCTTGATATCAAAATGCCAGGTCGTGACGGGGTGGAGGCAACCAAAATAATCAGTGCCGAAAAACTGTGTCCTGTTATTTTGGTGACAGCATTTAGTCAGAGAGAAATTATTGAGAGTGCGCGTGATGCAGGGGCGTTGGCATACATTGTGAAACCCTTTCAAAGAACAGATCTGGTCCCCGCAATTGAAGTGGCTCTCGGTAGATTTCGTGAATTACAACTGCTCAACGCAGAAGTTGGAGCTTTAGAAGAACAGCTTGAAACGCGCAAGGTGCTCGACAAAGCCAAAGGTGTATTGGTGTCGCAATGGAAGATGACCGAAAATGATGCATACCTTTATTTGCAAAGAACTGCCATGAGCACCAGGTGTAAAATGCGTGATGTCGCCGAGCGTGTCTTGGCTGGCGAAGTAGCGTTGTAGAAAGACACACGCATGAAACTCATGACCTTGGATGGCAACTCATTGGCTTATCGTGCTTTTTTTGCACTTCCCACTGACATGGCCACAGCGAGCGGACAAGTAACTAATGCAGTCTTCGGGTTTGCGTCAATGTTGTCGAACTTGTTGAAAGAACATCGCCCCGACGGCATCGTTGTTGTTTTCGATCGGCCCGAACCCACATTTCGGCATTTGGCAGTTCCTGAATATAAGGCTCAACGAGAAGCTGCTCCCGACATTTTGCGCCAACAGTTAGGTGTCATTCGCGAACTTCTCGATGCCCTCGGGGTTCACACAATCGATATGTCTGGCTTTGAAGGAGATGACCTCATTGCCACCATTGCGCGGCGCGGCAAAGAAGCAGGAAATGATGTGCTCATCGTTACTGGCGACCGCGATAGTTATCAATTGGTATGTGACCCACACGTCAGGGTTTTGTATAACAAACGCGGCGTGAGTGATTATGCAATTTATGATGAGGCCGGCATTTTGGAACGCACTGGCGTCCATCCCAATCGATATGTGGAATATGCGGCCTTGCGTGGCGACCCTAGCGACAACCTCGAAGGCACACCAGGAGTAGGAGAAAAGACTGCGGCCAAGTTGGTGAACTCACACGTGTCGCTCGTAGACATTTTCGATAATGCGAGTAAGCAAACGCCAAAGCTTCGTTCCTCACTGGAAGAAAGCCGCGATCGTGTACTGCGCAATGCCTCCATCATGGTGTTGAAAGATGATCTCGACATCACTCTTTCCGATACCGATGTCATTCCGACCCCACATGTTGACCAGCTCGATCGATTACTTGATTTTTTGGAAATGCGAACAATGAAAAAGAGACTGCTCGAAGCATTCTCGCCCTGGGTTACTTCGAAATCATCTGCTGGTGAATCAACAAAGGCCCTGCAAACTTCCGCGAGTGATGCTGCCCTTTCTTGCGCGTCAACGGTTGTATTGAAAGACATGCTCAGCGATTCGTTCATTGCTCTTGGGCAAGAGAATCTTCTAGGTATTTCGGCGGTGTGGAGGGACCTTAAAAGGCAGACAGACCTCATAGGAATTGTTGTTGCCACTGGGAGCATGTCCTGGCAGTACGACAACGCATCGTTGGCGCAACTAGCAAAGCAGTTGCATGGTTGCGTGGAAAATGGCGCATCAATAATTGCCTATGATGCAAAGCCGCTACTACGAGCCCTGCTTGAGAAAGATATAGATCTTCAAGCAATTACTTTTGACGTAGCCATTGCTGGCTATCTCATCGACCCGGTCGAGGGCGCACATACTTTGAGCGGACTTTTGGAGCGCTACACGGAGCATGCGTTGCCGCAGGTGTCGTCGGTTGTCGATTCCGGGCAACTCGATTTTGGAGGCTCCGATGACTCGCCAGATGCTTCTGCATCAGTCGGGGAGTCTCAGGCGTGTCGTGTGTTATTCGAACAATTGCGTTCTGCGCTGCACGCGTCAGGAATGTTGGCGCTGTATGAAGACATAGAACACCCTCTCATTCGTGTACTAGCAAAAATGGAAACGCTAGGTATTGGGGTAGACGTCGTCGCCCTGAGAAATATCAATAATGATCTCATCGGTCGGGCCAGCGTGCTCAGTGAAACCTTGCTTGCAGTGGTGGGGCGGCCTATCAACTTCAATTCACCTACGCAGTTACAAGAGGTGTTGTACAAAGATCGACAGTTGACTCCAGGTAAGAAAATAAAAACGGGATTCAGCACTGATGCCGCAACTTTGGAGAAGCTCCGTGGGGAATGGCCAGAATTCATTAATCCACTTTTGGAATATCGCGAAGTAGAGAAATTACGAGGCACGTACGGGCAAGGACTGCTTGATGCCGTGCAAAAAGATGAACGTATACATGCGACCTTTCAACAGGCCGTGGCGCGTACCGGGCGTTTGAGTAGCGAGAATCCGAATTTGCACAATATTCCGGTGCGTTCTGAATCGGGACGTGTCTTTCGCACAGCATTTGTTGCACGAGCTGGTTGTGAGTTAATGGTGGCCGACTACAACCAAATTGAGTTACGTTGCATCGCGCATCTCGCAAACGACCCAGGTCTCATTCAGTCTTTTATCGATGGAATAGACATCCATAACGCCACCGCTGCACGCGTGTTTAGTGTTGAGTCGCAGAAAGTCACGCACGATCAGCGCTCGCAAGCAAAAATGGTGTCGTATGGTCTTGCCTATGGCATGGAGGCCTACGGTTTGTCACAGCGCCTTGCTATCGGGGTTGAAGAAGCAACGGGAATACTCAATGCTTATTTCGATGCGTTCCCGGCGGTGCGCCAATACATGGACGACACGGTTGTTGAGGCGCGCAAAAATGAAGGCACGGTCACCCTTTTCGGTCGTCGTCGACCCATTCCCGAATTGCGAAGCGATAACTTTCGCGTACGACAAGCCGGAGAACGTCAGGCAATGAACGCCGGTATTCAAGGACTCGCCGCCGATATTTTCAAAGTTGCTTTGGTGAGAATTGATGAAGCCTTGGAAAAGGGAAATTTTGTGAGCCGGCTTGTTCTCCAGGTGCATGATGAAGTGATAGTGGAAGCACCCAGCGCAGAAAAAGAAGCAGTGAACGAACTCGTGCTCAACATCATGTGTCATGCCACTGAATTGAAGGTTCCTCTTGAGGTGAATTCAGCATGGGGTCATACGTGGTCTGAGGCAAAATAGATGACCGAGCATTGGTTTGAGCCCATTGCAGATCACTTGGGTTCTGCCTATTTAAGGTATTCCTTCACCAAGGGAACGCGCCAAGAAATTGATTTCATCGTGTCTGAACTACATCTCGCTCCCGGAATGCGGGTACTCGACGTGGGCTGCGGGCCTGGTCGTCATGCCCTAGAGCTGGCGCGGCGGGGTATTGAAGTGGTGGGAATTGATATCTCACAGACATTTATTGATCTCGCCGCACAGGCTGCAGACAGTGAGGGGTTGGCTGCTCTGGCATCATTCCATCGACACGACGCCCGTCAGATTCCTCAACTTGAGGGAACTCGTGAGGCCTTCGACGCAGTGATATGCCTGTGCCAAGGTGCATTTGGGCTCATGCGTCAAAACAGTGAAGATGAGCTGGTGTTGAAGGGCATGGCGAGTTCTCTGAAAACGAATGGAACCCTTGTATTATCTGCCTTTAATGCCTATTTTGCGGTGAAATACCACTCGGCGGCCGAGTTTGATGCCGATAGTGGCGTGTCGTCAGAAATGACAGAAATTCGTAATCCACAAGGTGAAACCAAGGAAGTTTCCCTGCATACCGGGTGCTACACGCCTCGTGAATTGCGACTGCTGTGTCGAGAGGCCGGGTTAGACCAAATTCGGGTTTTTGCCGCCGAACCAGGGGACTACGGGCACGCACCTCCCAGCACTGAAACTGCGGAGTTTCTTGTTTTTGCTTCTCGGTGATAGGTTTTCAAGGTCCTATCCACGATCACCGTCCCTTTTGAAAGCGAATTCCCCGTTGTCCGACACCACTATCTCTTCTGCTCCCTTTGGCACCTACGACGCAGAAGGTAACTACACCCCACGCCAAATCACTTCAAGCGACACATCCTTCGCCGATGCCATTGCAGGCACAATGGTGGAACTCAAAGATGGCCAGCTCGTTTCCGGAACGGTTGTCAAAATTGACCGCGATGAAGTGCTGTTGGAAATTGGGTACAAAACCGAAGGCGTTATTCCTTCGCGTGAACTCTCTATCCGCAACGATGTCGACCCAAGTGAAATTGTTTCCCTTGGTGAGCGCATTGAAGCATTGGTATTAACCCTCGAAGACAAAGAGGGTCGTCTCTTGTTGTCGAAGAAGCGTGCTCAGTACGAGCGTGCCTGGGGCGATATTGAAAAAGTTAAAGAAGTCGATGGCATGGTTGAAGGTCTCGTTATTGAAGTCGTCAAGGGCGGCCTCATTGTCGACATCGGACTTCGCGGTTTCTTGCCAGCGTCACTTGTTGAACTTCGTCGCGTCCGCGACCTTCAGCCGTACATGGGCAAGGTCTTGCAAGCAAAAATCATTGAACTCGACCGCAACCGCAACAATGTTGTGTTGTCGCGTCGTGGTTTCCTTGAAGAAACACAAAAAGAGCAGCGCGACGACTTCCTCGTGCATCTCAAGCCAGGCGAAATCCGTACCGGAATCGTGTCGAGCGTCGTTGCATTCGGTGCATTCGTCGACTTGGGTGGCATGGACGGACTCATCCACGTTTCAGAGCTTTCATGGAAGCACGTCGATCACCCAGGTTCAGTTGTTGCAATTGGCGACGAAGTAACTGTTCAGGTTCTCGATGTAGACATGAGCCGCGAGCGCATTAGCTTGTCATTGAAGGCCACGCAGCAAGATCCATGGCAAGAATTCGCCAGCTCACATGAAGTGGGTCAGCTTGTTTATGGTCGCGTCACAAAACTCGTTCCATTCGGTGGTTTCGTTCAAGTTGGCGATGGCATCGAAGGTCTTGTTCACATCTCGGAAATGTCGGCTCACCATGTCGATTCACCAGAGCAAGTGGTTACCCCCGGTGAAGAGTTGTGGGTCAAAATTATCGACCTCGATCTTGCGCGTCGACGCATCAGCATTTCTATCAAGCAAGCTGCCGAAGGCGGAGAGCTTGCCGAAGAGTACCGCAGCCACTTTGAAGTTGATGAACAAGGCAACTGGGTTGGTGGCGACGATGCAGAGCGCGAAGCAGCATGGGCCGACTACTACAAAGAGTACGGCGAGGGTGAAGCGCCACCTGCAGCAGCAGAAGCAGTAGCTGAAGTTGCCGCTGTGGTTGAAGAAGTACCCGCCGC
Source organism: Bifidobacterium breve (assembly GCA_945886445.1). Taxonomy (GTDB): domain Bacteria; phylum Actinomycetota; class Acidimicrobiia; order Acidimicrobiales; family Ilumatobacteraceae; genus F1-20-MAGs119. Next base: position 17,772 of record CAMCZG010000009.1, read on the forward strand.
ACCTGCTGAGTAATTTTTCAACAACATGATACTTGTGGGTCTGACCGGGGGAATTGGCTCCGGTAAGTCCACGGTGTCGCAGATGTTGTCTGATCGCGGAGCCATCATCGTCGACGCAGATGCGGTCGCCCGAGAATTGCAGCAACCAGGTACCGCCGTACTGCAATTGATGGTAGATGCTTTTGGTTCTGAAATTTGCAACGATGACGGTTCATTAAACCGACAGGCCGTTGCCGACAAGGTCTTTGGAAACGCTGAAGCTTTGAAAACTCTTAACGGGATCGTTCATCCTGCCATTGGTAAAGAAATGAACAGGCGCATTGAAGAGCAAAGAAGTACAAATAACGTTGTTGTACTCGATATCCCGTTGCTCTTTGAGAACCCGCGCGAAGGTTTGTGCGGGGTCATTGTTATTGATGTGCCTGTTGAAACAGCCGTCAATCGATTGGTGAGTGCGCGAGGAATGGCAGTTGCAGACGCCGAGGCGCGTGTCTCGCGTCAGGCATCGCGAGAAGACCGTCGGGCAATTGCTGACAAAGTCATAGACAACTCGAAAGATGTTGAGTTTCTTCGTCAGCAAGTCGATGAAGTATGGATTTGGATGCAACAACTTCCTGCAGCTGCACCAGACGCGGGCAAGCAAATACGTCCTAATGTGAAGAAATGACAGAGGCTCGGCACTCCTTCCAGGTCGTGTCTGATTATTCGCCTGCGGGCGATCAGCCTCGGGCGATTGCGGAACTCTCTGCGGGTATTGAACGTGGAGAGAAGTTTCAAACTCTTTTAGGTATTACGGGTTCGGGTAAGTCGGCCACTATTGCCTGGACCATTGAAAAAGTTCAGCGCCCAACACTTATTCTTGCACCCAATAAGAGTTTGGCAGCGCAGCTCACACAAGAAATGCGAGAGTTTTTTCCGCATAACCGTGTTGAATATTTTGTTAGCTATTACGACTACTACCAGCCCGAGGCATACATAGCGTCGAGCGATACTTTCATAGAAAAAGACTCATCGGTCAACGACGAAATTGACCGCTTGAGGCACTCGGCAACAGCCGCACTCCTCACACGACGCGACACTATTGTGGTGGCGAGCGTGAGTTGCATTTACGGAATGGGTGACCCTGAGGAATATCGCGGACAATTGCTTGAATTGCATACAGGCGTCGATTACGACCAGCGCAGCATTTTGAAGCGCCTTGTTGAACTGCAATACGACAGAAACGACATTGCTCTGGGTCGAGGTAAATTTCGTGTGCGTGGCGACACCATTGAAGTACATGCTGCTTACGACGAAAATGTATTGCGTATAGAAATGTTTGGCGACACCGTTGATCGCATTACCACTATCGACCCACTGACAGGTGAAAACCTCAATGAATTGACAGAAGTCATTGTGTTCCCGGCAACTCATTACGTAGCAGGTGATGAACGAATGCGGCGCGCAGTTGTTGGTATTGAAAAAGAATTACAAGAACGACTTACGGTATTTGAGTCGCAAGGCAAGCTGTTGGAAGCGCAACGTTTACGCATGAGAACTCAATACGACCTTGAGATGATGCAAGAAATGGGCTACTGCAACGGTATTGAGAATTACTCAATGCACATTGATGGTCGTGAGCCAGGGGAGCCGCCTTTTACCTTGCTCGACTATTTCCCAAAAGACTATTTATTGGTTATTGACGAGAGCCACGTAGCAATTCCACAGTTGCACGGGCAATTTGCTGGAGACCTCAGTCGAAAATCGAATCTCGTAGAACACGGCTTCCGACTACCATCGGCAATCAACAACCGCCCACTGCGATTCGAAGAGGTAATGGAACGGATGCATCAGGGTGTTTTCATGTCGGCAACGCCTGGAAAATTTGAGTTAGCTGAATCGCAGAGCATCGTAGAACAAATTGTTCGGCCAACAGGGTTGGTTGACCCAGAAGTTATTGTCAAACCCACTAAGGGCCAAATTGATGATCTAGTGGAGCTTGTGAATGACCGCATTGAGCGCGGTGACAGAATTCTTGTGACGACACTGACGAAGAAGATGGCGGAAGACCTCAGTGAATATTTGCTTGAACAAGGTTTGCGGGTGCGCTATTTGCACTCGAATATCGACACTATTCAGCGAATTGAAATTCTGCGTGCCCTTCGGCTCGGTGAATTTGATGTACTTGTAGGAATAAACCTGTTGCGAGAAGGTCTCGACCTCCCAGAAGTATCTCTTGTGTGCATATTAGATGCCGATAAAGAAGGCTTCTTACGCAGTGAAACATCACTCATTCAGATGATTGGGCGCGCGGCTCGAAATGTGGACGGTCAAGTAGTGATGTATGCCGACAAGATGACCAAGGCCATGACAGCAGCTATCGGTGAAACTCAACGGCGCCGTGAGCGACAAATTGCGTACAACCTTGCCAACGGCATTAACCCTCAGACCATTCGCAAAGCAGTGGGTGACATTCTGCATTTGTTGCGGCCAGACTCTGGAGCGCCTGTTCCAGGTAAGGGTCAGCGCAAAGACCGCGAACGCGACAAGGTGAAACGTGAGTTGAGGTCGTTGCCCGAGCAGGAAATGTTGCGGCTCATTCAAACCCTTGAAGACGAGATGAACGAGGCCGCCGGAGACCTGCGGTTTGAATATGCCGCGCGGCTACGTGACGAAGTCAACGAATTGAAGCGGGAATTACGCGACGCGGGTTAGCACATCGCCCTATATGTAAGTAATCTCGCATAAATGGTTGACAAAATTATCGTGCGAGGTGCTCGTGAGCACAATCTGAAAAATGTCAACGTTGAACTACCCCGCGACAAGCTCATCGTCTTCACTGGTTTATCGGGTTCGGGCAAATCGAGTTTGGCCTTCGACACCATCTATGCAGAAGGCCAGCGCAGGTATGTAGAAAGCCTCAGCGCCTATGCCAGGCAATTCCTAGGGCAGATGGACAAGCCCGATGTCGACCACATTGAAGGTTTGTCTCCTGCTATTTCCATCGATCAGAAATCAGCGTCGCGTAATCCGCGTTCTACCGTTGGAACCATTACAGAGGTCTACGACTATTTACGGCTGTTGTATGCCCGCATTGGGGTTCAGCATTGCCCGAAAGATGGCACTGCCCTGAAAAGGCAAACGCCGCAGCAAATTGTCGACCGTGTTCTACAACTTCCAGATGGAACGCGTTTCCAAGTTCTTGCGCCCGTTGTGCGCGGACGTAAAGGCGAGTACGACACATTATTGGGCGAACTTGCTGGTCAGGGTTATGTGCGTGCGCGGGTCGACGGGGAGCTCGTTGATATCGCAGATTTTTTAAAACAGGAAAAGCGCTTAGCTCGCTATGAGCAACATTCCATTGAAGTTGTCATAGACCGTTTGGTGAAAAAAGCGAATATCTCTCGTCGACTGACAGACAGTTTAGAAACGGCTCTTCGACTTGCTGAGGGCGTTGCAGAAATCGAATTGATGGGAGCAAATGGAGACGAGAGTGAAATATTAACTTTCAGTCAGCACTTGGCGTGTCCGAAGTGTGGAGACAGTTTCGATGAACCTGCGCCACGTAACTTCTCCTTTAACTCTCCTTATGGAGCATGTGAGAATTGTGACGGTCTAGGAACAAAGTTTGAAGTTGATGCCGATCTCGTCATTCCCAATACTGATCTTGCAATTACCGAAAGTGCTATTGCTCCTTGGCGTTCTGCGCATACCCAGTATTTCAATCGCATGCTCGAATCGGTTGCCGAAAAGTACAAGATTCCACTCACGAAACCCTTTGCCAAACTCAATGAAAAGCAGAAGCACATTGTGTTGAATGGTGTTGAAGAGGGCTTAGTAGTCAAGTACAAAAATCGTTACGGTCGTGTGCGTACCTTTAATACCCATTATGAAGGTGTGATTCCATGGATTAAACGACGTCATGAAGCTGCAGAAAGCGATTGGTCACGTGAGCAGTACGAGACCTATATGCGTGAAGTGCCATGCACTGCCTGTAAGGGTGCACGACTAAAGCCTTCATCTTTGGCAGTCACCATTAATGACAAAAGCATCTCTGAGGTCTGTGAGATGCCCATTGCCGATTCTGCGCAGTTCCTTGAAAAATTGGTGCTCAGCGATCGAGACAAGATGATTGCAGAGCGTGTTACCAAGGAAATTAATGCACGACTTGGGTTCTTGCTCGACGTGGGGTTGAACTACCTCACACTCATGCGCAATGCCGGAACTTTGGCTGGTGGTGAAGCGCAAAGAATTCGACTCGCAAGCCAAATTGGCTCGGGGTTGGTCGGCACCTTGTATGTGCTCGATGAGCCATCTATTGGTCTTCACCAAAGAGACAACAAGCGCCTCATTGAAACGCTTGTTCGATTGCGCGACTTAGGGAACACGGTGCTTGTGGTTGAACACGATGAAGACACCATTCGTGAGAGTGATTGGATTGTTGACATTGGCCCCGGCGCTGGAGAGCATGGCGGGGAAGTGGTGTACAGCGGTCAGGTGTCTGGCATTGGAAAGGTTGCCGAATCTATTACCGGCCAATACCTATCTGGGAAGCGTTGCATCCCGGTTCCTGAAATACGACGCCAACCGAACAAGGAACACATTGTGGTGAGGGGTGCTCGTGAACACAACTTGCAGAACATCGATGTGAAGTTTCCACTTGGTTGTTTGGTTGCAGTAACAGGTGTGTCGGGAAGCGGCAAGAGCACCTTGGTACGTGACATTTTATTGCCTGCATTGATGCAAAAGATCTACAAATCAAAAGATGCGATTGGGCGACATAAATCAGTCGATGGCATTGAGCATCTCGACAAGGTCATCGATATGGACCAATCCCCAATTGGACGTACGCCCAGGTCGAATGCCGCCACATACACAGGCGTCTTCGACAACATCCGCAAATTGTTTGCTGCAACTCCTGAATCAAAGGTCCGTGGCTATCAACCTGGGCGATTCAGCTTCAACGTTGCTGGTGGGCGCTGTGATGCGTGCTCCGGCGACGGCACTATAAAAATTGAAATGCATTTTTTGCCAGACGTTTATGTGCCTTGTGAGGTGTGTAAAGGGGCGCGTTACAACCGCGACACTCTTGAAATTCAATTTAAGGGAAAGAGCATTGCCGATGTGCTGCACATGCCCATTTCCGAAGCAGTCAATTTTTTTGATAACCAACCTGTCATTAGTCGGCACATGAAGACATTGGTAGACGTAGGTCTCGGTTATGTGCGTCTTGGTCAGTCGGCGCCAACATTGTCTGGTGGCGAGGCGCAGCGGGTGAAATTGGCAGGGGAACTGGCAAAGCGCAGTACCGGACACACCATTTACCTTCTCGATGAACCAACTACCGGTTTACACTTCGAAGACGTGCGACGCCTGCTCACTGTGTTGTCGCGACTTGTCGACCAGGGAAACACCGTTTTGGTTATTGAACATAATCTCGATGTCATTAAGACTGCAGACTGGCTCATTGACCTCGGGCCAGAAGGCGGCTCTGGAGGCGGCTTAGTGATCGCAGAAGGAACGCCTGAAGACGTGGCGAACACCCCTGGCAGTTATACGGGGCACTTCCTACGCCCATTGCTCGGGCTTGAAGGCGATGTGCCAAAACCTGCGAAGGTTGCTGCCGTGAAGAAGAAAGTTGTACGAAAGAAGTAATGCGTGGTTACTAAACCACCTACCGGCTCCATTCCTGAAACGCCGGGGTCATATCAATTTCGTGACGAAAACGGCAAAGTCATTTACGTTGGTAAAGCTAAAAACCTCAGGCAACGGTTGTCGAACTATTTCCAAGACCCCCGAATTCTACATACGCGTACCGCGTCCATGGTGGCTGCTGCTGCCACAGTGGAATGGATTGAGGTGCGCAATGAAATAGAAGCTTTGATGTTGGAGTTCAACCTCATCAAAGAGCATCGACCGCGTTTCAATGTTCGCCTGCGTGACGACAAAAGCTATCCATTTTTAGCATTGACCCTCGATGAGCAATGGCCACGAGCGGTGGTGATGCGCGGGCGCAAGCGTAAGGGAACAAAGTATTTCGGCCCATACCCGCATGCATACGCAATTCGCGAGACTCTCGATTTATTGTTGCGCACTTTTCCTGTGCGCACGTGTGCTCCTTCTAAGTTCAAGGAGCATGAGCGTTTGGGTCGTCCGTGTCTCTTGTTTCACATTGAGAAGTGTTCGGGTCCATGCGTCAACGAAGTGTCGTCAGATGAGTATCAAGTATTTGTGCGTGGTCTCACAGATGTGTTGAACGGAGATGCTGATGGGATCCTCAAAGATCTAGAAGTTGCGATGCGTGAAGCTTCGAGTGCTCTAGATTTCGAAAAGGCTGCACGTTTACGTGATCGTCTTGCTGCAGTAAAGCGAGCAACGGAAAAGCAGCAGGTTGTTGGCGACAATAACGACAGCGTCGACGTGATTGGACTCTTTGACGATGACTTAGAAGCATCTGTGCAGGTCTTCTACGTGCGCCACGGTCGCGTGGTTGGGCGCCGTGGTTTCATGGTCGACAAAGTTGAAGATCTCACCCCTGGTGAGTTTCTTAACAGAATTTTGGAAAATCTCTACGGAGACGAGCCCGCAATGGGCTATCCGAAATCGGTATTGGTTCCTTTCTTGCCAGATGATATGGACACCTACACCGAATGGTTGTGTGGCATGCGCGGTAGTGCGGTCGACATTCGTATTCCGCAGCGTGGAGACAAGCGATCACTGCACGAAACCGTGACCATGAATGCGCGCGAAGAGTTCACACGTCAACGCATGAAGCGCGCCAGTGACCACAACGCTCGCAGCAAGGCGTTAAGCGAAATTCAAGATCTCTTGCGCCTGCCAGAAGCCCCTTTACGTATCGAATGCTACGACATGGCTCACTTACACGGCACCGATTATGTGGGGTCTATGGTGGTGTTGGAAGACGGGTTGCCTGCCAAGCGCGAATACCGCCGATTCAAAATTAAAACCGTAGAAGGCAACGATGACTACGCAGCCATGAGGGAAGTACTGACCCGTCGCTTAAGTGCTTACATTGCTGAGCGTGATGAACCAACCGGGGATAAACCAGGACGCTTTGCATACCCTCCTCAACTACTTCTCGTTGACGGCGGGAAGGGGCAACTATCGGTTGCGATTGAAGTGGTGAAAGAGCTGGGTCTTGAAGACGAGATACCTGTTGCTTCGTTGGCAAAGAAATTTGAAGAGGTGTTCATACCGGGGCAGTTGCACCCTGTAAATGTTCCGCGCGGTAGCGAAGCGCTGTATATGTTGCAACGCATTAGAGATGAAGCTCACCGGTTTGCCAACTCTTTCCACAGAGAACTTCGTGACAAGCGAATGAAAGAAAGCGTTCTCGACGGAATTGCCGGTTTAGGTGAATCGCGTCGCACACGGCTCGTGAAAGAGCTCGGCACATTGAAAGCAGTGAAGGAAACGCCACTTGACCAATTGCAGGCATTACCGTGGTTGCCTGACGCTGTTGCCTTGGCAATATTCCAAAAGATTCACGGAGACAGCAGCGATACCCCTACAGAGTGAGATGAGCAACTGTTGAACCAACCTGCACAATATTCATGGGAAGATCATGCGCAATGGTGGATTGATGGTTTTACGGGTGGTGTTGACCCGGAGTATGTAGAGCAGATCATTCCAATGGCGCTACGCGAACTAGATGGCTACGCGCGCGTACTCGATGTGGGCTGCGGCGAAGGCCAAATTGCCCGAGTGTTGCAAAGCCGTTCAGGCGTGCAGTCATTCGTTGTGGGTGTAGACCCAACGCAGGGTCAAGTAGACGTCGCTGTTGAAAGATCTGTTGGCGAACAATATTTGCGCTCAGGTGCAGATGCCCTGCCTTTCCCTGACGGAAGTTTCGATGCAGTTTTAGCGTGTTTAGTTTTTGAGCACATTGATGCACTTGATGAAGCCATTAGTGAGGTGGCCCGCATTCTGAGGCCAGGTGGTCGCTTCTCGTTTTTCCTCAACCATCCTTTGTTGCAAACGCCAAATAGTGGCTGGATCGATGATCAGATGATTGATCCCCCAGAGCAGTACTGGCGAATTGGTTCTTATTTAGATGAAGCCATCACCTTTGAAGAAGTTGAGCCAGGGGTGAGGGTGAGGTTTTTGCACCGTCCGTTAAGCAGGTATGTGAACACCTTGGCAGAGCATGGTCTGTTCCTCGAGGCGATGTTCGAACCAGCGCCGCCTCCAGGATTCCTCGCTCGAAGTGCCGATTACGCGTTTGCAGCTTCTATTCCGCGGCTGTTGTGTTTGCGATTGTGCAAATTCGGCGCGCCTCTTTCGTTAGTCTGACAATGTGACAGACGTTCTCGTAATAGCCGGGTTATCGGGGGCAGGGCGTTCTCAAGCTGCTGATGATATTGAAGACCTCGGCTGGTTCGTCATCGACAATCTGCCCACTTCGTTGGTAGAGAAAGTAGTGGAGTTAGCAAGTTCACCGCTCGACCCGCATTCGCAATTGTGTTTAGTAGTAGGCAACGTGAGCCAGCAAAGCGACATGCTCGAGGTGTTGCGTAATCTTCGTTCCAACGGACATCGGGTAACAGTATTATTCCTCGATTCGTCAACAAGCGAGCTAGTGAAACGCTACGGGGCCTCGCGTCGTCGGCATCCGTTAGACAAAGAAAATGCATCGCCGGATTCAGTGCAAAGTGTGGGCATTGCGGCACTCATTGAAAAAGAGCGAGCATTGTTGGAACCCGTTAAAGCAGTAGCCGATTTGGTCATCGATACCTCGGCACTTACCGTGCACCAGCTAAAAGCCAAATTGGTTGAGATTTTCAGCGACAAAGGTTCAACCGATGCCATACAGGTGGGTTTGGTTTCCTTCGGTTTCAAGCAAGGCCTGCCGCTCGATGTTGATTTGGTTTTTGATGTCAGATTTTTGCCGAATCCGTATTGGGATGAAACCCTGCGGCCTCTCACAGGAATCGATGCATCAGTGAGTACCTACGTGCTGGGAAACCCCATCGCTGAGCAGTTTTTATCTCACCTAGAAGGCATGCTCGAGTTACTCTTGCCGGCCTACGTGGCAGAGGGGAAAAGCTACCTCTCCATTGCCATTGGCTGTACCGGTGGGCAGCACAGGTCGGTGGCGATGGTGGAACACCTCTCCCACTGGTTCATGGAAAGGTCGATGCACCCACGGGTTACCCATCGAGACATGCCCCGCCACTAAGGTTCTAGAGGCACCGTTTTGGGTGCGGAATGCGAAAGGGCAAATACATGACCATCAAGGTAGGAATCAACGGGTTCGGGCGCATTGGTAGAAACTTCTTCCGCGCTGTTCAGGCATCACAGGCCGATATTGAAATAGTCGCAGTGAACGACTTGGGCTCCATCAAGACCATGGCCCACCTGTTGAAGTACGACTCGGTCCTCGGTGTGCTTCCCAACAAAATTACAGCCCTCGAAGACGGCATCAGTGTTGATGGCAAGGTGCTCAAGGTTCTTCAAGTACGCGACCCGAAAGAGCTGCCTTGGAAGGCGCTTGGTGTAGATCTCGTTATTGAATCAACTGGTATTTTTACCGACCGCGACAAAGCAGCAATGCATCTCGATGCTGGCGCTCCACTCGTCATTGTGTCAGCCCCATCCAATGGAGCCGATGCCACCATCGTGTACGGCGTTAACCACAACGATTTCCAAGCAGGTGTTCACAAGGTCATTTCGAATGCTTCTTGCACCACAAACTGTTTCGTACCGTTAGTGAAGGTTCTCGACGACGCTTTTGGTGTTGAAGGTGGCCTCATGACCACAATCCACGCCTACACAGGCGACCAAGCCTTAGTAGACGGCCCACACAGCGACTTACGCCGTGCTCGCGGTGCAGCAATCAACATCATTCCTACAAGCACTGGTGCAGCCCGTGCCACAAGCCTGGTCATGGAGTCAATGAAAGGCAAGCTCGACGGCACATCGTTGCGCGTTCCGATTCCCACCGGTTCTATTACAGACTTTGTTGCAAACTTGAAGAAACCAGCAACGGTTGAAGAAATCAATGCTGCCTACAAAAAAGCTGCTGAAGGTGAGCTCAAAGGTATTTTGGAATACACCGATGAGCCAATTGTTTCTAGCGACGTTGTCACCAACCCACACTCATGTGTATTCGACAGTGGTCTCACCATGAGCATGGGAACCATGGTGAAGGTTCTTGGTTGGTACGACAACGAATGGGGCTACTCAAATCGTCTGGTTGACCTCACGCTGCACGTAGGCAAGAAACTCAAAGGTTAAACATGGCGCGTTTGCCTCTATTAGAAGATCTGGGTGACGTTACGGGTAAGCGCATTTTGTTGCGTACCGATTTCAATGTTCCGATGGAAGGGCCTGACAATGCTCGAGTTATTACCGATGACTTCCGCATTCGCGCTGCATTGCCAACCATCAACTGGCTCACGTCGCGCGGAGCAACGGTGGTCTGTGCAAGTCACCTTGGTCGCCCTAAAGGTCAAACAGTAGAGAAGTACTCCATGGCTCCCATTCGTGCGAGGTTGCAAGAATTGGCTCCCGGAGTTGAACTCATGGAGAACCTTCGCTTCAATGCAGGCGAGGAAGCAAACAGCGAAGCCTTTGTTGCGCAACTAGTGCAAGGTTTCGACATGTATGTCAACGATGCTTTCGGCGCAGCACATCGTTCGCATGCGTCGGTGTCTGGGCCTCCTCAGACCTTGCCGTCAGCTGCGGGTCGTCTTTTGCAAAAAGAAGTCGAAGTACTGGGTGAGATGCGTAACCACCCAAAGCGTCCTTTCATCGCCGTTCTCGGTGGAGCAAAGGTCAGCGACAAGTTAGGTGTTATTGAAGCATTGTTGTCAACGGTCGATGCGTTGGTTATTGGCGGGGGAATGTGCTTCACCTTTCTTGCCGCCAAAGGCATGCCAGTGGGAAATTCCATCTGCGAACTCGATCAGGTAGCTGTTTGTAAGCGTCTACTTGATGGTCCAAAACCAATTCATTTGCCAGAAGACATCGTGGGTCTCAACGCCGATGGCAACTACGCAACATTTGGCATACGTTTGCCTGAAGGCGCAAAGGGTCTCGACATTGGCCCGGGTACAGCTGCAGCATTCACCGACGTCATCATGGACGCTCGTACAGTTTTTTGGAATGGGCCAATGGGTATGTTCGAAGACCCACGCTTCGCTGCTGGCACAAAGACAGTTGCCCAGGCTGTTGCCGATACAAAAGCATTTACTGTTGTTGGTGGTGGCGATAGCGCCGCGGCACTTGCACAGTTTGGTTTAGACGATGAAGTAGATCACGTGTCTACTGGGGGCGGGGCGTCATTGGAATTTTTAGAACTTGGCGACCTGCCAGGCCTAGCTGCACTAAGAGGAGCACCAAATGTCCGTTAACTCTCGGCGTCCACTCATTAGTGGCAACTGGAAGATGAACCACAACCACTTTGATGCAATTCAATTTGTGCAAAAGCTTGCGTACCTTGTTACCAAAGAAGATTTCGAAGTGGTAGATGTTTCATTGAACGTGCCCTTCACAGACATTCGTAGCGTGCAAACCCTCATCGATGCCGACGAATTGCGTTTTCAACTTGGTGCACAGCATTGTCACTTTGAAGATAACGGTGCATTTACTGGCGAGGTGTCGGCAGCAATGCTGTCGAAGCTTGGAGTAAAGACAGTCATTGTGGGGCATAGCGAGCGTCGCGAGATCTTTGGTGAATCAGACGAAATGATTTTCAAGAAGATTTCCGCGATTGTGAAGTACAACATGACTCCCATCATTTGCATTGGCGAAACACAAGCGGAACGCGAATCTGGTGCAACCGAAGAAAAAGTACTTGGTCAATTGCGCTCCGCACTCGCTCAGCGTTCCCCAGAACAAGTGGGCAAGTTCGTTATTGCTTATGAACCCATATGGGCCATTGGCACAGGGCTCACGGCCACAGCTCTAGATGCGCAAAGTGTTATCTCAGCTATTCGCAATGAAGTGCTCGTGTTGGCCGGTGCAGAAGCCGCACAGAGCGTTCGCCTGCAGTACGGCGGTTCTGTGAAGTCGAGCAATATTGCAGAAATCATGGAACAACCCGATATCGATGGGGTATTGGTGGGTGGGGCAAGCCTCGACCCCGATGAGTTCGCACGAATTGTGCGCTACCGTTTACTTGCATGAGCACAACTGAATCGGCCGTGGGCGAACTCGCTGAGTACGTACTCATCGAGAGTAAGTCTCCTGGTCGCCTGGCATGGGAGCGTTTTCGGCGTGACCGTGTTGCTGTAACCGCGTCTTTCGTTGTTCTCTTCTTTGTGGGCATTGCCCTGTTTGCGCCCCTCGTGTGCAAAGCGCTCGGCATTAATCCACTCACACTCGATCGTAAAGCTCTCAACGACTTTGGTCTACCTAATGGTCCATTCGGGGCGATGTCGCGCAAACACTTGCTCGGGGTAGAGCCAGGAACTGGGCGTGATATTTTGGCTCGCTTGATTTATGGAGCAAGAATTTCGTTGTTAGTGGGTTTTGTCTCCACTCTTTTGACCACGGTCATTGGTGTCGTTCTTGGAATAGTCGCCGGATATCGCCGAGGAAAAATTGATGCAATCATCAGCAGGTTCACCGACCTCACCTTGGCCTTCCCATCGCTGTTACTCATCATCGCCCTGACGCGCCCTTTTACGCAGCGGTTGGAGTCGTTGGGAGTGCCAGAGGGAAACCCAGCTCGACTCACATACATCGTTCTGGTGCTATCACTCTTTGGGTGGGTGTACGTGGCGCGTATTGTTCGTGGTCAAACGCTTGCACTGCGTGAACGTGAGTTTGTAGAGGCAGCTCGCGCGAGTGGAGCTGGTCATTGGCATATGGTGTTTAAAGAGTTACTGCCCAACATTTGGGCACCCATCATCGTGATTGTGTCGTTGAGTCTGCCTGGTTATGTAGCGGTCGAATCAACACTCTCGTTCCTTGGTGTAGGGCTCCTTCCGCCCGATGCCTCGTGGGGCGTGATGTTGGGTGACTCTGTGAGGTACTACCGTGCCGACCCCGCCTACCTATTCGTGCCTGGGGTTGCTCTTATTGTGCTGGTGCTCGCTTTTAACGTGATGGGCGATGGCATCCGAGATGCTCTCGACCCCAAGTCTGATCGCCAGCAACTGGGGTAGGGGTTCGAAGCGTTCAACTGGTGTTCACTTAGGTATAGGGTTATTTACAAGTAGATATCTACATCATGGGGGAAACAATGAAACGTCGAATCATTGGCTTTTTGGGATTAGCTTTGTCGGCTTCTCTCATCGCTAGCGCTTGTGGAAGTGATTCCAGTAGTAGGGGCCGGAACGCTGTATCAACTGACACGTTTGCATCAACTGACACGTTGGCAATACCGGGAACCGATTCAGGTACACCAACTACAGGTGGAACCATTCATATTTTGAGTCAGCTTGAGCAAGTTACTCACCTCGACCCACAACGTAACTACACCGGATCCGACTTGGCATTCGCGGGCTCAACTATGCAGCGCACGCTCGTCTCGTATGCGTTCGCGCCCGGTTCTGATGGCTCGCAACTTGTAGCCGACTTAGCCACCGATATCGGTACGCCAACCGAGGGTGGAAAAGTGTGGTCGTTCACCTTGCGCGACGGCGCCACCTATGAAGATGGCTCTGCAGTGACCTGTGCAGATATTGCGTACGGTACATCTCGCGTTTTTGCAACCGACATCATTGTTGATGGCCCAACTTATGCAATCTCGTATCTCGATATTCCACAAGACGCCGATGGCAATAGCAAATATCCAGGCCCGTACACCGCAAAAGCCGATCAGCAGGCATTATTCGACAAAGCTGTTGCGTGTTCAGAAGATGGCAAGACAATTACCTTTACTCTGAGCCGCGTCGTTGCCGACTTTAACTACACAGTGACATTGCTCGCTTTTAGTCCGGTGCCAAAAGCAAAAGACACTGGTGAAAAATACGATATGACTCCTGTTTCATCTGGACCATACAAAATCGAATCGTATGAACCCGGCAAGTCGTTGGTACTGGTACGCAATGAAAACTGGTCGAAAGCTTCGGACCCTATCCGTAACGCATACGCCGATTCCTTTGTATATGAATTTGCATTGGATCCAGCAGTCATCGACGAGCGTCTCATCGCTGATGCTGGAGACGACCAATATGCAGTAGGAGATGGCGGGTTACAGCCAGAGAATCTGCAGACCGTGTTCACCGATGATCGATTCAAAGATCGTCGCCAAGATGACTACGACCCATATGTATCGTTCACTGCGTTCAACGTGAAGACAGTTTCATGTGTTGAAGTGCGTCGTGCAGTGTATTTGGGTCTCGACCGCGAGGCGCTACGTACGGCTGGTGGCGGACCTTACACGGGCGATTTCGCTGACGGTTATATCAAGCCTGCTCTCGCCGATGACTACGCGCCAAGTAAATTGCCCGAAGGTCTCAACACCGACGGAACTCCTAACGTAGAAGCAGCTAAAGCTTCCCTTGAGGAGGCGAAGACCAAGTGTCCCGATGTCTATGCCAAGGCAACAGTTGAGGGCTTGAAGTTCTTTCACCCAGATACTCCAATATGGCAGAAACTCGTCTCTATCTGGATCGAGTCTTTGAAGGCTGCAGGAATTGTCATTAAGCCAACAGCGGTAGAACCAAGTAAGTACTACCCAACAGTTCAAAACGAAGAGACCGATTACGACATCTCCCGCGGAACTTGGGGTCCAGACTGGCCAAATGCGTCAACGATGATTCCTGAATTGTTCTTAACAACAGGTGGTTTCAACCTCACTCGTAACGGAGATGATCCGGCCTACAAGCAATTTGAGACCGACACCAAAGCAGCACTAGATGAACTTGATCGTAAGGCCCAGGGTAAGAAGTGGCAGGCCCTTAACCAGTTCCTCGTTGATCAACTGTGGTCAATTCCTGGAACTTTCACCAAGGCCCAAGATCTATGGGGTTCCAAGGTGGGCAACGCTTATCGCTGGTCCTCTACCGGATCTTTCCTCTTCGGTGAACTTTACGTAAAGCAGTAAATCTCTCAAAGGGGGGTGTCGGCGAAAGTTGACACCCCCCTTTTTTATTCCCCGTTGTCGTACCTGAGGATCGCATTGACCACTTTTATTGCTCGTCGCCTTTTATTTGCGCTTGTGCTTCTGGCTGCCGTTTCGCTGTTCACTTATTTACTTTTCGCGCTTCTACCTACCGACCCTGCTGCTTTAACTTGCGGGAAAAATTGCAAACCTGAACTTATTGAAGCGAATAGGGTGCGCCTTGGATATGACAAACCCATTTACGAACAGTATGTCCAGTTCGTGAAAGGTATCTTTGCCGGTCGTACGTACGGCACAGGCGATGTTGCATTTACTTGCCCTGCGCCGTCATTGGGTTATTCCTTCAATCAACACGAATGTGTGTCGACGTTAATTGGCAAGACCTTCCCTGTCACCGCTTTTCTTTCGTTAGGAGCATTTATCTTGTGGATGCTGCTCGGTGTTGGCACAGGCACGCTCGCAGCATTGCATCGAGGAAAGTGGCAAGACAGGTTGACATCTGTCGTCACCTCTATCGGGGTCAGTCTTCCTACTTTTTATGTCGGCTTACTGGTGTTGTTCTCTGTCGTTATCTGGCTGCAGTGGCTGCCGTTTCCTCACTATGCATCGCCCACAGACAACCTGCACGATTTCTTAACCGCAATGATTCTTCCGTGGATCACGTTGGCGGTACTTTCAGCAGCCTCATACACGCGCATTACTCGTAACGGGGTTTTAGAAGCGATGAATGAAGACTTCGTACGCTTTGGTGTGGCAAAGGGCTTAAAGAACAGAACCGTCATTCGAAAATATGTACTCAGAGCTGCGCTCATTCCAATTGTCACGATTGCAGGCTTAGATTTTGCAGCGCTACTTGGAGGCGCCATTGTTACTGAGAGCGTGTTTTCATTGCCTGGCATGGGGCGCCTTGCTATTCGGTCGGTAACCGATTCCGATTTGCCAGTGCTGGTGGGCACAACGCTCGTTGCGGCCGTATTCATTGTGATGGCAAACACCATTGTTGACATTATTTATGGAATTCTCGACCCGCGCGTCAGGTTGAAGTGAATGAGTAACGTTCCTTTACTTTCAGTAGAGAATCTCAACGTTGAGTTCTCGACATCAGATGGCGTCGTTCACGCTGTTAACGATGTCTCGTTTTCTATTCAATCGGGAAAAACGTTAGGCATAGTGGGCGAGAGTGGTTCCGGCAAGTCTGTTACGGCTAGCTCAATTCTGAAATTAAATACAGGAATTACCGCTTCAACGAGTGGTTCCATCTTGTTCAATGGAAAAGATATTTTAGGTGCCGACGACAAGTCAATTCGCGCCATACGAGGTTCCGAGATTGCGATGATCTTTCAGGATCCTTTGTCTGCGCTGAACCCGTATTACTCAATAGGTAATCAAATTATTGAGGCATACAAAGTTCACCACAAAAAAGTGAAGAAGACAGAAGCACGAAAAATTGCTTTAGAAATGTTGCACCGCGTAGGCATTTCTAACCCTGAAGCGCGTATTGATGAATATCCGCACCAATTTTCTGGCGGTATGCGTCAGCGAATTGTTATTGCGACAGCACTCATCAACTCACCTCAATTGCTCATAGCGGATGAGCCAACTACGGCTCTTGATGTCACTGTGCAGGCGCAAATTTTGGAACTCATGAAAGACATTCAAAAAGAAAATGGCATGGCCATTATTCTCATCACGCACGACCTGGGTGTGGTATCTGAAACATGTGACGACGTAGCAGTGATGTACGGCGGGCGCATTGTAGAAAAGGCATCCGTTCAAGAGTTATTCAATACGCCCACGCACCCATACTCATTCGGACTACTTGGGGCCGTACGCAGTCTCGATAACAGCGCAAGGGGAGAACTTCAGACTATTGCAGGGTCGCCGCCATCGCTGCTGAATCTGCCCAGTGGCTGTTCTTTCTTGCCTCGCTGCAATTATGCCGATGCAACACGGCAGCAGTGCGTCTCTTCGGTTCCGGCATTGCAGAATGTCCTCCCAACAAGTTCATCTTCTGCGTGCCACTTGCGCGCAGAATCTCTTAATGTTCTGAAGATTAAAGAGCCCTCATGAGTTCTGAAGTCTTACTCGAGGGAAAAGATGTTGTTAAGTATTTTCCGCATGGTTCCAAAGGTATTTTTGGTAAGCCAGATGGTTTCGTGCAGGCAGTAGATGGCGTCGACCTCGTGCTGCGCAAAGGTCAAACGCTCGGAATCGTTGGCGAATCTGGTTGCGGAAAGTCAACGCTGGCCAGAGTCTTAACACGTCTCATTGACCCCACATCAGGGAGTATCTTCCTCGATGGTCGAGACATCACGAAAGTAAGCGGCAAAGAACTTCAGGTGTTGCGCCGTGACATTCAGATGATTTTCCAAGACCCTTATTCAAGCTTGAATCCTCGACACAGCGTGGGCGAAATTATTGCCACTCCGATGCGTATCCAGAAAATTGTTCCCAAGGGGAGTGAGAAGTTGCGCGTTCAGGAACTGATGGAGTTAGTTGGTCTTAACCCCGAGCACTACAACCGCTACCCACATGAATTCTCTGGTGGTCAGCGTCAGCGCATAGGCATTGCTCGTGCTCTCGCACTGAATCCAAAGGTCATTGTTGCCGATGAACCAGTGTCTGCTCTCGACGTTTCAATTCAGGCGCAAATTCTGAATTTGCTTGAACAGTTGCAGCACGATTTGGGTTTGTCATACGTGTTTATCGCTCACGACTTGTCTGTTGTGCGACATATTGCCGACGAAGTGGCTGTGATGTACCTCGGCAAAGTAGTGGAGCTCGCGCGGCCAGACGCTCTATACAGCGCACCCAAGCATCCGTACTCCAAGGCCCTCTTATCGGCTGTTCCGTCAGCCACACCGCGATCGTCTCATATGCACAGTCGCATTGTGCTCCAGGGCGACGTTCCTTCGCCCATTAACCCTCCTAGTGGCTGTCGCTTCGCCGCTCGGTGCTGGAAGGCAGAGGAGATCTGCGTTACTGAAGAACCATTCCTGAAGCACCATGATTCGATTCCGGGCGAAATAGCCGGCCTAGCAGCCTGTCATTTCCCCGAAAACAGCAACTAGGATCTACTACCGTGCGTGACATCATCACTATCCTCACCGTCATTATCAACGTAGTGGCAATGTTCTCCCTCATCGCAGGGGTTCTGTTGCATAGCGGTCAAGGTGGCGGTCTTTCCGACATGTTTGGTGGCGGAAGTGGTGCTGGGCTCGGTTCGGCCGCTGCAGAGCGCAACCTCAACCGCATCACCACCGTTATTGCGTTGGTGTGGTTGCTGACGGTTATTGCACTCGCACTTCTTCTATCCAAATAAAGAAGGTTTTAAGAGTTATTGGTGCCTTAGTTGGTGCTGAAAGCGCATCAATGTAAGATGCAAATCCACGTCGAAGTGGCGAAATAGGCAGACGCACCAGCTTAAGGGGCTGGCGCTCGTAAGAGCGTGGGGGTTCAAGTCCCCCCTTCGACACTCTGAATTGGGCGGATTCCCAGGAATTGGAAACGTGCTCCCCTGTTTTAGACCATGGTTATGAGGCAGCACAAAGTGTTCTAGGGTGCCCAATGAACCCATTTGCAAAGTCCAGGTCTTATTCGCGTAAATCTGTAGGTGTGATGCTTCTTGTTGGTGTTTTAGTTGGCATCACAGTTGGTGGAGGAGTGGGAGTGTTCGCTTCTGCTGTAACAAAATCTGTGACGGTGTGTGCCAACAAGAAAACGAGCGTGTTGCGCTACGCCAAGAGCGGCAAGTGTTCAAAGTCTGAAACGAGAGTTGTCTTGAACCAGACGGGCGCTTCTGGTGCTGATGGTATTGGGGCTTCTGGACCTGCTGGAGCTACAGGCCCCGCTGGACCCGCAGGAGTGGCTGGTGTGAACGCAACGAGCGCAATCACGCAACAATCGGTGTGTGATGGATCTGATGTTGACACTGTTGCTAACGAGTTGTGCAAGATCGGCATGACCGGTCCTGGTGGCGGAATTATTTTCTATGTTGATTACAACGATCAGTATGCGGGTTTGAATTATTTGGAAGCCGCCCCTGTCGGTTGGGGTAACGGTATTGCAGTTGACGTGGCTAGCGGTGAAGTCACTGGTAGCGCAACCGTTGACCCAGCATTGCTGTGGTGCTCTAATACTTCTTCGTTGCTGGCTGGTAAAACATGGGCTAATGCGGCAGTCGGCGCTGGAGCAACCAATACGTCAACTGCAGATGCAACGTGTACCAGCGGCGCTATACATGCTGCATCTGATTACGCAGGTGGAGGTAAGACCGATTGGTTTGTGCCATCTTTGTCCGAGTTGGCGCTGATCTACGCCAATCTGCGTCAGATAGGTACCAACGGTTTTTCTAATGGCGGTTATTGGAGTTCTACTGAGTACGGCGAGGCAAACGCATGGAGTCGAAATTTCAACGTTGGGGAAGATCTCTTTGGCAGCGCAAAAGTTGATGGTAACTTTGTGCGTCCAGTGCGCTCATTCTGAATCAATATCGAGTGTTGACGCTCCAGCACTACGCAGGCGTTAACCGCCCCAACACCCGCGTGTTATCTTCGTCAAAGCGGTGAGGTGCCGTTAACGCGAACAAGGAGAAACCCATGTCCGATAAGGATCGTGGGATTCTGCCCGATGCGAGTGTGGAGGGTCCCCCCTTCGACACTCTGAATTGGGCATATACCCTGAATTTGGTCAAGGGGTGAAAAGATAGCCCTATGCAAGGCAACCTTGGCCCAGTGGCACTATGGGAACATCGCGAGCGCCGGGTGATGATCGCGAAACTTGCGCTACAAGAGTAGGAGCGGGGCATTTATTTATCCTAAATTTAAGTATGCGTTCAAATATTGGCTCTGTACTCAGTAAGCGTGCTCTCCTAAATCCCGACAACGAAGCATTGTTCGACGTGTCGGCCGGTCGTCGATTCACATTTAGGGAATTGAATGACCGATCGAACCAGGTGGTGAACGCCATAACACCCCAGGTGAAAAAGGGTGATCGCGTTGCGCTGCTCATGATGAACTCTCATGAATACATGACTGCGTTCTTTGCTATCGCGAAAATTGGTGCGGTAGTTGTTCCGCTGAACTGGCGGCTAGTGCCAGATGAGCTGGAATTTATTCTTAAAGATTCTGGTTGCACGGTGTTGTTCTATGGCGAAGAGTTCACGCCAACTGTTGGAGAGTTGCATCCACGCGGCAATAAGACCGATATTTCTTTTTGGATTCACTCCGGTAGTGCAGATAACACGCCGGCGTTTGCGCGGAACTTCAATGCAATTGTTGACCCTGCGCCAACAACCGAGCCGGTGATCACTGCATTTGATGATGACTTGCTCTACATCATGTACACATCGGGTACTACTGGTCTTCCAAAGGGCGTCATGCACACGCATACAACGCAGATGGAAGCATTGCTCACAGTTAACGCCTCTGGCGATTACTGCACTGGCGATAGGTATCTGAACCCGATGCCACTCTTCCATGTAGGCGCGCTGACTCCGGCAATCGTGGTGACGTACCGAGGTCTTGCACATATTCTGATGCGCTCATTTGACCCTGTAAAAGTATGGGAACTTGTGCGTGACGAAAAGATCACAAACGCGCTTTTGGTGCCTGCGATGCTCGGGGCCTGTCGCATGGTGTACGACCCGAAATCTCACGAGCACAAAAATTTGCGATGGTTCCTCAGTGGTGCTGCGCCGGTGCCAAAAACACTCATTGAGGCATATGCGGAAATGGGCATCGATATTCATCAGGTTTATGGGCTCACTGAAACCTGCGGTCCAGCATGTTTGACAGCCCCAGAAGATGCACTCAGGAAAGCTGGTTCAACAGGCAAGGCGTTCTTCCATACCGATGTGAAGTTGGTGCGCCCAGACGGTTCAGAATGCGCAGACGACGAGCCAGGCGAAGTTCTCATTCGTGGTGGACACATCATGACTGGTTATTGGAATCGCCCGGAGGCCACTGCAGAAGTAATTCAAGACGGATGGTTCTATAGCGGTGACATTGCCACTCGTGACTCAGAGGGATTCATCTGGATTCAAGATCGGTTGAAGGACATGATCATCTCGGGCGGGGAGAACATTTATCCTGCCGAAATTGAGAATGTCATTCTGGGGCACGCTGGTGTCGCTGACGTAGCAGTCATTGGGGTTCCTTCGGAGAAGTGGGGAGAAGTTCCTCTTGCAATAGTTGTGAGAAAAGATCCTGCGCTCGAAGACTCAGCAGTGCTTGCTCACTGCGAAGGAAAACTGGCACGATTCAAAATGCCGAATGCTGTTCGCTTCGTTGACGTGATTCCACGTAATGCATCAGGTAAGGCGTTGAAGCGTGAATTGCGGCTACAGTTCCCCAGCCTCTAAGAGGTAGTGTGCCTTCTGCGAGATCGCGTAATAGGGGGCTATATGAGCGTTTTGGTGCGAAACCTGTGGAGGGTTACTGAGCCTTTTCATCAGTTGGCTTATCGCTCTCCGGAGGCTGTAGGGGCCTATCAAGCAATTGGTCTGCAATCGCCGCCGCATCAGTATTTTGCCAGTCGTCTTGCCGCCGCTGGGGAAGTGTCCCACGGGGTAGCGGTTTCACTGTTATTTGGGTTTGCTCCTTCCTATGTTGCCCAGGCGGTTCCAGAAATATGGGGAATCGTCGATGCCAGAACTGTCGTCGACGCACGAACGCTTGGAGCAGACGCCACTTTTCGACGCATCCTTGGTGATTCTTGGAACAGCACAGAAATAGTACGCGCCAACGCGATTGCCCAAGATATGACTACTGGTCTTTCCTTCGCTGGGAAACCTATGGCAGCGGCACAAAATGATGTTCCACAACCCAGTTCGCCGGGTCTTCAGCTGTGGCGTGCATGCACCATTTTGCGTGAGTTCCGCGGCGATGCACATTGGGCTGCAACTGCTGCTGCTGGTATCGATGCAGTGGAGTGTCATATTTTGCATGCAGCAGACGGTGCGATGCCGGAAGACTTACTGCAACGGGTAACGGGATGGGATGACTCCGAGTGGGAAGCCGCAAAAGCAAGATTACGTTCGCGTGGCCTCATGAAAAATGGTGGAGCAGAGCTTGAACTGACGGCAGATGGGGCAGAGGTGAAGTTGCTCATTGAGCGCGCCACCGACAGCGGGTCAGCTGCACCTGTTTCTGAAGTTGGCGAAAAGCGAACCGCTGAACTCATACAACTGATGAAGCCATGGGTCTCGGCCATTATGGATGCAGACGTTATTGGAGCATGGAAAATGCGAGAGCAGTTATGGCGTGATCTTCCAGCTGAGACGAATGTTTAAAGCCCTCTCTGCTGTTCAAGATGTATTGCGCTGTCCGCATTGTTTTGAATCGATTGAAATTGAAGATGGCATCGCAAAGTGTGATGCAGGACATAGTTTTGACATTGCTCGCCAGGGGTATGTCAATTTCTTAACGAACCAAACCTTCATTAAGAATGCCGATACAGCGGCAATGGTAGACGCGCGGCTAAAGATGCACACGCGTCCATTTTTTCAAGATCTTGCACTACAGCTAGCAGATATTTGTGATGGCTTGTGTCGAGGTGTTTCGCAACCAATCATTGTGGAACCTGGTGGAGGAACAGGTTTCTATGCTCATGTGGTTTCTCAGACAGTCAGTAACGCTCTGGCTGTGAGTTTTGATATCAGTGTTCAAGCGGCGAAAGTTTGTGCACGGCAATCTGATCGTGTCGCCGCTGTGGTTGCCGATGTGTGGCAGCAGTGGCCCATTGCTGACGACAGTGCCGATGTTGTTTTGTCTGTATTCAGTCCGCGAAACTTCGTTGAGACTGAGCGTGTGTTGAAAGCAGATGCTGTTCTCATAGTGGTGACGCCGGAAGAGAACCACCTAGTAGAGCTGAGAAATCGGTTTAACGCCTTGAGTATTCAGCGCGATAAAAGTGAATCAATTTCATCAGCATTGGGAAACTTCACGAAGATTGAGCAAATGAGCCATCAATCAATAGAGTTACTCGATGGCTTGGCTATGTATGACACATTGCTGTCGGGGCCAAATGGACACCATATTGAGGCAAAAGATGTGCAAGTGTTTACTCATGCGGAGCCTATTGAAGTGACGCATAGTGTAAATATTTCGGTGTGGAAAGTAGTGTGAAGTTCTCTGATGTATACCCCTGAAGATATTGCGCTCATTCAAAAAAAGACTCTCCGAACTTTGGTTTCGGGTCAAGTCATTGCTGCAGCATCGCTAGCGTCTGCGGTAACAGTTGGCGCATACGTTATTCAGAACATTTTGGGTGCCGATACTGCATGGAGCGGCATTGCTAGCGCAACGGTAACTATAGGTACGGCATTCATGGCTCAAATTCTGAGTCTGGTGATGATGAGAAAAGGTCGTCGTATTGGTCTTCAAAGTGGTTATCTTGTTGCCTTCGTGGGTGGGGTCATTGCCGGTGTCGGCGCAGAGAAATCACAGTTAGCTATTTTCTTAGTTGGCCTGTTCCTCTTTGGAAATGGTCAAGCAGCCAACTTGCTGTCGCGATATGCCGCGACCGACCTAGCCGATGTAAAAACGCGAGCATCTGCAATGAGCACTATTCTTTTTGCCTCAACATTTGGTGCAGTGTTTGGGCCCATTCTCGTAGTACCTGCTGAACGCATAGGTGAATCGGTTTTTGGCTGGCATAAATCCACGGGGCCTTGGATCTTCTCTGCGTGTTTCTTTATATTTGCCGCACTTAATGTGATGATTCGGTTGAGGCCGGACCCACTTGAAGTGAGCGGTGGTCTTAAATCACAAAACGCAGCAGGTGTTCAGCCACCTAAATTTCGCATTGCATTGAACACTGTTGCTGAATCCTCGGCCGCAAAGAT